>JASHNY010000009.1 GCA_030041385.1 Alphaproteobacteria bacterium | reverse complement strand
TCGTTGGGCGACACCACCATGCCGAACACGCTGACCGTGCCGCCGAATTCGACGAGATGGACATGGGCGTGCGACGGCATGATCGAGCCGGCGAGCACCAGGAAATTCGGCGCCATCGCGTCGAGATCGCGCACCGAGCCGTCGGTGATGACGCCGGCGCAGCCGAGCCCGGCATGCACATGGGTCTGCACCTCGCCCCAGAATGCACCAAAGCCGGTGTCGGGCGCGTCGATGTCCTGGATCACGGCGATGCTCGGCAGCGGCGCCTCGGCGATGTGCTCGTAATAGCCGAGCCGGATTTTGCTGGCGGATTCGCGATCGCGCGGGTGCGGCTCGCGGGAGCGGATCAGCGCGGTGCGGGCAAAGGCCACCACCGGCTTCATCTCAGGAAAGCAGGCGACCACCGGGCGCCGGGTAAAGCCGATCGCCCGGCGCGCCGGCGCGACGATTTCGAGGGCGTTGCAGATCGTCGGCGTGTCCCAGGCGGTGAGGGCCTTGAGGGCGGCGGCGTCGGGCAGGCGAGGCATCGGGTCACTCCGGCCAAATGGGGAAGGTGCCTCCGCTTTATTGGCAACGGTGAAGGCTCGCAAGGGCTTTTCCGCCGCGCCGCTTTCGCGCATCATCTGCGACAAACCGTCATGGGGCACAGCGATGGGCTATACGGTCAGCCATTTCGAAATCCGCGCGCGCGACCCGGCGGCGCTGGCCAAATTCTACACTGAGGTCCTGGGCTTCATCGTCAGCGACCGCGGGGTGCTGACGCGCGGGCCGGCGGCGGGGCGCGAACTGATCTTCATGAGCCACAGCCCCGACGAGCATCACCAGATCGTGCTGATCCCTTCGGACGCCAGGGAATCATCGGGCAGCGGCATCGGCCATGTCGCCTTCCGCGTCGACAGCCTCGACGAGGTGCGCCGGGTCTATGAGAAGGTGCGGGTGCTGCCCCATGCCAAGCCCGAGCCGGTCAGCCATGCCAACACCTGGTCGGTTTATTTCCGCGATCCCGAAGACAACCGCATCGAGGTATTCACGCAGACGCCGTGGCATGCGACCCAGCCGTGCCGGTTCGACGTCGATTACGGTCTCTCCGATGCGGCGCTGAAGGAGGCGACGCTCCGCGACGCCCGCCAGCTCGACGGGTTCACCACGACCGAGGCGTGGCAGGACGCCTTTACCAGGCGATTTGCCGAGACCGCGGCCGAATAGGGCCGGGCCCGCCCCAGCGGCGGGCGCGAAACCGGAAATCTCGCCGCTCGAACGGTGAGGAACCTTGAATGAACGGGGAGGTGCGCCGTGCCGACCTATGTAATGCTGGCCAACTGGACCGATCAGGGCGCGCGACAGGCCAAGGACTCGCCGAAGCGGCTCGACGCCGCCAAGAAATTGCTCGACGAGATGGGCGGGAAGTTCAACCACCTCTACATGACGATGGGCGATTTCGACCTGATCGCGGTGTACGAGGCGCCCGACGATGCAGTCGCGGCGCGGTTCACGCTGCTGCTGGGCCAGATGGGCTCGGTGCGGACGCGCACGATGAAGGCGTTTCCCGAGGCGGCCTACCGTGCGATCATCAACTCTCTCGGCTGAGTTTTCGATTCTCGGGTGCGACATTTTGCCTTAGGATCGCACGCAGCCAGCGGCCGCTCCGCAGCCTGCCGGGCCCCGATCAGACAGGATGGCGGGCGCCGCACCGATGCGGGAGCCTGCCATGAATGTCGAGACGATCCTGCGCAACAAGGGCAGCCATGTCGCGACGATCCGCTCCGACGCCTCCCTCGCCGCCGCGGTCGAGCGGCTGGGCCGATACGGGATCGGCGCCCTGGTCGTCAGCGACGACGGCGAGAGCGTCGACGGGGTCTTGTCCGAGCGCGACGTCGTGCTTGCGCTGGCGCGCTACGGCGCCGACTCGCTGGCCTTGCCGGTTGCCGAGATGATGGCCGAGCGGGTCGTCGTCTGCGAGCCCGGCGACGAGGTCGCCGAATTGATGGCCGAGATGACCAACATGCGCATCCGCCATTTTCCCGTGGTCAGCGACGGTCGGCTGTGCGGCATCGTCAGCATCGGCGATCTGGTCAAGAGCCGGCTCGACGAGATCGAATACGAGACCCGCTCGCTGCGCTCGTTCATCGCCGGCGCCTGAGGCCGCGGCGCTTGGGCGCACTCCGCCGGGCTGACGCTGGCCGCTTCGGGCGGTACCCGCTTCCGGGCGGGAAGCGATGACCACTCTCGAAGCGGGCTTGCGCGGCGGCGCGATGGCGCTGTTCCTGCTGCTGGCGATTGCCACCTGGCGCGACGCGCGGCGCGTCGCGGTCGTCCGCTACGGCGCGCTGTTTGCACTCTGCGGCGTCGCCTATCTGGTCGAATCGGCCCCTGGGCTGGCCGATCGCTGCCCGCTCTGGATCGTTCCCGTCAGATTGCTCAGCATCGCCGCGCCGGCTGTGTTCCAGCTCTGGGCAGCCGCAACATTCGACGATTCGTTCGCGCCGGCGTGGTGGCGCTGGCTGCCGTTCGGCGGGATGGTCGCGCTGGGCGGCCTGGCGCTCATCGCCGGGCGGGGCACGGTCTGGCGCGCGGTGGAGATCGCCCAATTGCTGCTCGTTGCGGTCGGCATCTGGCAAGCGCTCTCCGGCCGCGCCGGGGATCTGGTCGAGGGGCGCCGGCGGTTTCGCCTGGCGCTGGCGATTGCCGCGGGGCTGGCCATCGGCGGGCTGAGCCTGACGGCCTTTGCCGCAGCGCGGGAAATCCGCGCGCTCGGCGGCGTTGCCGGCGC
>JASHNY010000008.1 GCA_030041385.1 Alphaproteobacteria bacterium | reverse complement strand
GGTCGCGCCCATCGAAGACGATCCGCCCCGACGCCGGCTCGACGATGCCGGAAACCGTCTTGAACAGGGTGGTCTTGCCGGCCCCGTTCGGACCGACGATGGCGACGAACTGCCCCGCGGCAACGGTGATCGACACGCCGCGCAACGCCGCCAACCCGCCGTAACTGACCGACAGGCCCTCAATCTCCAGCATCATGCCGTGCCCTGCCAATCCCCGCGCGTCCCGAATAACACGGTGCGCCCGGCATCGCCACCGTACCGACACCGCGGCCGGCAGCCTTCTGCGCGCCGGTATGGTATGGTGCCGTGGTTTCCGCGACGACTGCGACCAGGATCAGGGCATTTGATGACGACCGTATTTTCCGAGCGACCGGCGAAGTTGCCCGGCGAAGGTCGGCAAGTGGGCGTAAGGCCCACTCTGCGCGGCCTGTGCGACTCCGATCTCGACCCGCTGTTCTGGAACCCGGAGCGCCGCGGGGTCGCCAGCACCTGGTGGGGCCATGTACCTTTTGCCCATTGGTTGGTCCAGGCCACGCGCCCCGGTCTGTTCGTCGAGCTCGGCACCTATGCCGGCGTCTCCTACACCGCCTTTTGCATGGCGGCACAGCGCAGCGGGTCGGATACCCGCTGCTTTGCCGTCGACACCTGGCAGGGCGACCCCCAATCGGGTGTTTACGGCGACGAAATCTACAACGATTTTAGAATCTTCCACGATGCACGCTACGCCGCGTTCTCGACCTTGCTGCGGTGCAGCTTCGACGAGGCGCTGAACCATTTCGTCGACGGTTCGGTGGACCTCTTGCATATCGACGGCTACCACACCTACGAGGCCGTCCGCCACGATTTCGAAGCATGGCTGCCCAAGCTGTCCGGCCGCGGGGTCGTGCTGTTTCACGACACGGCGGTGCATTTCGGCGATTTCGGGGTGTGGCGCCTCTGGCGCGAACTGAGCGAGCGCTACCCGCATTTCGAATTCCATCACAGCTACGGGCTGGGCGTGCTGGCGGTCGGCGCGGCGGCGCCGGAACCGGTGATCGACCTGTGCGAACTGGGTTTGTCGCCGATGGCGGCGGTGCTCAGGGAACGCGTCGCGCTGACCGGCGAGCGCTGGGCTGCCGAGATCCGCGAACGCGACCTTGCCGCGGTGCTGGGCGCGCGCGAGCGCGCATTGGCCGAGCAGCGTACCGCGGCCGCCGCCGAAGCCGAAAAGGAGCGGATCGAAAAACAGTGGGCCGAGGATCGCGCGGAATGGCAGCGGCGCCTGGCCGAAGTCATGATCGCCCGAGATCAGAGCGAGGCGGCGCGCCGGCGCAGTCAGGAGGAGCTAGCCCGGGTCGTCTCATCGACCGCCTGGCAGATGACGTATCCGCTACGGAGAATCGCGGCAAAAATCCCTCCGAGGCTGCGCCGACGGCTGCGCCAGCTTGCCTACGTGGTGTGGTGGAGCGCCACCCTCCAGTTGGGCGTTAAGCTGCGAGAGCGGCGGAGCCGACTGGATGCAATCCAGGCACGACCGCCCGGAGAGCCGGCGGAGCCGGCAACGACGGCCGCGCCGGGACGACCCGGCTCGGCGGCGCAGAGCATTCCGGATCCGACGCCGGTTCTCGGCATAAACCTCCCTCTGGTCATACGAAGCGTCGTGCTGGGGATCGTTACCTACAATCCTGACGCTGCTGAGTTCCGCCGCTTGATTGCTAGCGCGCAAATAGCGCTGGAACGGTCCGGAATTACCGACGGAACGATTTTGGTGATCGACAACGGCGCTGAAACCGACTCGCTTACCGCGGGCGTTCCCCGGGTGCGCCGCCTTCCATCAGATGGAAACATCGGTTTTGGCGCCGGTCATAACCGTCTGATGGCGGCCGCGTTCGCCGATGGGGCCGAGGTTTACATCGCGGTCAACCCGGACGGGCTGCTTCATCCCGATGCGGTGACGGCACTGCTTCAAGAAGTCCAGGCAACTCAGAACCGTGCACTCGTCGAAGCTGTCCAATTTCCTGAAGAGCATCCGAAATTTTATGATCCAGCCACCTTGGATACCGCGTGGGCTTCCGGCGCATGCCTGGCAATACCCAAGAAAATTTATGAAACAATCGGTGGGTTCGACGAAATTTTCTTTCTATATTGTGAAGATGTCGATTTATCCTGGCGGGCTCGTGCCGCCGGGTTTTCGGTAAAAGTCTGCCCTCGGGCGCTGTTCTTCCACCGGGTTACCAATCGGACCCCCGACCCGCTCACCGAGCAGCGGTTCCGCGAGAGCGGCGTCATTCTGGCGCGGAAATGGCGCAATCCCGCCTTTGAGCAGACTCTGCTGAGCGATCTCAGGCGTAGCGGCTATTCGTCGCCGGTTACGAAGCCGCCCGGGGTGCCGCTGGAATGGCAGGCCGTTGCCGACTTCTCGCATCTGTTCCATTTTGCCCCGGCACGGTGGTAACCGATGTCTGAAGATGTCGCGCTCGACGTCATTGTCCGATTTCACGATGTTGACAGGATAGCGGCTCTCGACCGCTGCATATTTTCACTTATCGGACAGGAGTACCGCCCTCTGCAAATCTGCCTCGTAACCCAGCGGTTTACTTCCACGGCGATAAACGAGACACGCAAGCGACTACAACCGCTCCTCGACATAGATACGAGCGTCAATCTGATAATCCTTAATTGGGAAAATCCAGACCCTACAGATGCTCGATCAGTTCTAATTAATCTTGGTTTGAATTCTGCGACTGGTCGTTACCTTGCTTTTCTGGATTACGATGATGCGATATACCCCGAAGCCTATCGGTTATTGATCGATCGCTTGCAATGCACAAATGCGGCGATCGCGTTCGGCGGAACTTGCTGGAAGGTGACTGAATTTTATGGGAATATTCCCTATGTAAAATCTAAAAAATTTCCTTACAAAGGGTCTGGACTTCGAAGTTTGTTCACACAAAATTTTTGTCCAATCCACAGCTTTATCGTGGATCGGCAGCGGATTCCTCTGCAATTTCTTTATTTCGATCCACTCATAACCCGCGCTGAAGATTATGATTTCCTGCTGAGGATCTGCTCACAATTTCCGTCCGATTTTGAATCGTTAGGGAAGACGATCGCTGATTATTATATAAAAACAGACGGCACCAACACCATAAATACAGAGTGGGCCGAATCGCTTGGGGGCTACGGGGAATGGGAGCAAGCCGAGATATTTCTTGAGCAGCGTCGGCGCATGACACCAATCTCGGCGGATGTGCAGAGGTCACTTGGGCTGAAGCCGCTGCCATACCTGACGATTCGGACACTGCTCGACACGTTGCCACCCGACTGACCGTGCGGCGTAAAAATCCATGACATTTGCCGTGTGCTCTGCCTATCGTCCGCCGCGCGACGGAGAGTGGTGGCGATGAGAAGCGGCGGAGACGATACGACAGACGGCGAGCCTTGCCGTCGGCGGCGATAACCGCGCGCCGGCGGCCCCCCGGCCGACAATGCCGTTTTCGCTGACCGATTTCCTGCAGGCGCTGGCGGCCGGCATTCTGGTCGGCAGCGCCTATGCGCTGATGTGCGTCGGCCTCGGGATCATCTTCGGCGCGATGCGGGTCATCAATTTCGCCCAGGGCGATTTCATGATGCTCGGCATGTACGCCGCGTTCTACCTGACGACCGGGTTCGGCGTGCTCGCCTTTCTCGGCCCCTATGCCGGGCCGATCGTCGCCGCGTTTCTTGCCGGCCCGATCGTCTACGGGGTCGGGTGGATTACGCATCGCTTCATCATGTCGCGAGTGACCGGGGTGGGCGCCGCGGACAGCGAGGGCGCCGGGGCTTATGGGCAGATCCTGGTGACGTTGGGCCTGTCGCTGATCCTGCAGAACGGCGGCCTGATCGTGTTCGGCTCGACCCCGACCGGCATCCTCACCCCGCTGGCGCATTCGTCGTGGGAGATCGGCGACATATTGCTCAACAAAGGCCGCTGCCTCAGCTTTGTCGTGTCGGTCGTGGTCGCGGGCGCGGTCTACCTGTTTCTCAGCCATACGCGGGTCGGCAAGGGGTTGCGCGCCGCCGCCGACAACACCGAGGCGGCGGTGTACATGGGCATCGACGTCGACCGCGCCCACCGCCTCGCCTGGAGCCTCGGCGTCGGCATCACCGCGGTCGCCGGCGGCCTCGTCGCCAGCTCGCAATCGTTCCAGCCCTATGTCGGGTTCGATTTCGTCATCGTCATGTATGCCGGCGTCGTGCTTGGCGGGCTTGGCAGCATCCTCGGCGCCTTCTGGGGCGGGCTCTTGATCGGCATCGTGCAGCAGATGGCGACCCTGGTGCTGCCCTATCAGCTGCAGAACACCGCGATCTTCGTCGTCTTTCTGCTGATCATCTTCCTGCGGCCGCAGGGCATTTTCGGCCGCCTCAGCGAGCGGACATGAGGACGCGCGCAGAGACGAGGCGCCAGCGCTGGGCCATCCTCGCCGTCGCGGTCGCGGTCCTGGCCTTGTCGCTGGTTCTGCGCAGCGCCTATTTCGAGCTGGTCTTGACCGAGGTTCTGCTGTGGGCGGTGCTGTCGCTCGCGTGGAACATATTGTGCGGATACGGCGGCTATTTCTCGTTCGGGCACGCCGCGTTCTGGGGGCTCGGCGCCTATGTGGTGGCGCTGGGGCTGATCGATTTCAACCTGACCCCCTGGGCCACGATCCCCTTCTGCGCCCTGGTCGGCTGCGTCGCCGGCGCCGCGATCGGGTTTCCGACCTTTCGCCTGCGCGGGCATTATTTCGCCCTGGCGATGCTCGCCTATCCGCTCGCCATGCTCTATGTGTTTCAATGGCTTGGCTACCAGGAACTGGCCCTGCCGATGAAGCGGGCGACGGCGTTTCTGTACATGCAGTTTGCCGACCCGCGCGGCTATGTGGTGCTCGCGCTCGGCCTCTTGGTTGCGACCCTGCTGATCTCGCTTTGGGTCGAGAATTCGCGCTTCGGCATGTCGCTCTTGGCAATCAAGCAGAACGAGCCCGCGGCCGAGGCGGCCGGCATCAATACCTGGCGCTGGAAGATGCTGGCGCTGATGCTGAGCGGCGCGCTCGCCGCGATGGCCGGCGGGCTTTACGCCGTCGTCCTGCTGGTGCTGACGCCGGACACGGTGTTCGGCATCCTCGTCTCGGCCCAGCCGCTGATCCTGGCGCTGTTCGGCGGCGTCGGCAGCCTGTGGGGACCGGTGATCGGCGCCATGACCCTGGTGCCGCTGGCCGAGGGACTGAACGCCGAACTCGGCAGCATCCTGCCCGGAATTCAGGGTGTGGTGTACGGCGTCGCGCTGATCGTGATCATCCTCTACGCGCCCGAGGGGATTTACTGGCGGGTGCTCGACCGGATCTCGCGGCGGCGGCCGGCGCCGCCGGCCGAGGCGCGCCTGCCGGTTGCGGCGACGGTGGCGGCATTGCCGCAGGCGCCGGCCGGGGTCGGCGATCTTCTGGTCTTGCGCGGGGTCGGGCTTTCGTTCGGCGGGTTGCGCGCGCTCGACGGCGTCGACCTCGCCGTGCCGGAGGGCGGGCTTTACGGCATCATCGGCCCGAACGGCGCCGGCAAGACGACGCTGTTCAACGCGATCAACGGATTTCTGACCCCCGACCGCGGCACGATCGAGTTCGCCGGCGCGCCGATCACCGGCTTGCGGCCGAACCGCATCTGCCGGCGCGGCATCGGCCGCACATTTCAGGTCGTGCGCGCCTTCTCGCGCATGACGGTGCTCGAAAACGTCATCGTCGGCGCCTTCGTCGGCAGCGCCGACGACACGGTCGCGCGACAGATGGCGCTGGCCGCGCTCGACCGCGTCGGCCTTGGCGGGCGGGCCAACGCCATCGCCGGCGGATTGACGACCCGCGAATTGCGCCTGATGGAGCTGGCCCGCGCGCTGGCCCCGCACCCGCGGCTGGTCCTGCTCGACGAGACGCTGGCCGGGCTCGGCCATGACGATCTCGACGGCATCCTCGGGGTGATCCGCCAATTGCGCACCGACGGTGTGACCGTGCTGATCATCGAGCACACGATGCAGGCGATGGTGCACCTGGTCGATCATTTCTCGGTGCTCGATCACGGCCGGCTTATCGCCGCCGGGCGGCCCGACGACGTGGTCCGCGACCAGCGCGTGATCGAGGCCTATCTCGGCAAAAAATGGCTCGACAGGGTGGCGGCGATCGAAACCCCGCCCGGGCGCGAGGAAAATCCAGCAGCAGTCCTGAGCGGCTTCAAGGAGGAGACCGGAAGATGACAACCACACCGACACGCCGGGCCATAAACGCCGGCTTGGCCCTGGCGGGCGCTCGCGCGCTCGGCGCGATCGCGGTTCCGGGCCTGGGCATCGCCTCCGCCGCGGCACAGGCGAAATCCGTGAAGATCGCGATGATCGCGCCGTTGTCCGGCCCGTGGGCCCGGCAGGGGCAGCTGTTGCGCATGGGCGCCGAGATGGCGTGCGACGACATCAACAAGGCCGGCGGCATCGCCAAGCTCGGCGGGGCAAAGCTGAACCTGGTCGTGGCCGATGCCGGCGCCAGCACCGAGTCGGCGAAGGATGCGGCGCAGCGGCTGATCGCGCAGCAGCCCGATCTGGTCGGCGGCTTCGGCTCGTGGCTCAGCTCGTTCACGCTGGCGGTGACAGAGGTCACCGAGCGCGCCCAGCTTCCCTGGCTGACCCTGTCGTATTCCGACGCGATCACCAATCGCGGCTTCAAATTCATCTTCCAAACCTCGCCGACCGCCGACGACCAGGCGCGGAACACCCTGCCGACCGCGCTCGATCTGGCCCAGAAGGTCACCGGCAAGCGCCCGAAAACCATGGGCATCATCATGGATAACACCGCCTCGCCGGTCAGCTTCGTCAAGCCGTTGCTGGGCGGCGGCATCCAGAAGCTGGGGCTGAAGCTGCTGGTCAACGAGGTGTATACGCCGCCGCTGTCGGATGCGACCCCGCTGGTCGAGAAGGTCCGTTCCAACCGCCCGGATTTCCTGCTGCTGCTGACCTCGGCGATGCCGGATTGCAAGCTGGTGCTGGAAAAGCTCGACGAGTTCAATCTGGGCAAGGGCAAGGTGCCGCTGGTCGGCAACGGGGCGCCGTTCGGCGTTCCGGAACTGGCGAAAACGATCGGCACGGACCTGCTCGAAGGCCTTCTGTTCAGCGTCGCCAACTGGCCGATGAAGGGGCAGGAGAAATTCGTCGCAGACTTCAAGAAGCGCACCGGCGAGCCGTGGGTGACCCAGGACGGGCTGTGCGGCTACGGCCATGTGCAGATTCTGAAGGCGGCGCTGGACAGCGCCGGCGCGGCCGACCGGCTGAAGGTCGCGGCGGCGATCCGGGCAATGGACCTGACCACCGGGCCGGCGGCCGCGTGCTTCCCCGGACCGATCAAGTTCGACGCCAAGGGCCGCCGCGAGGACGTGCCGATCCTGTTTGCGCAATGGCAGAAGGGCGTGCCGGTGACGGTGTTCCCGAGCAACCTCGCCGTCGCCAAGCCGTTCTGGCCGACCGTGTAGGGCAAGAGCCCCGGTGCGTCGATCGGGGGGCCCGGCCTGGGTGAGGCGGATCAGAAACCCAGGGTCGGCCCCACCTCGGCAGGGGCGGGAACCCAGGTTTTCGGCGGCGTGCCGTTTTCGAGCGCGCGGAATTCGCGTTCGAGGATTTTGCGCCACAGGATGATCGCGGTGTCGGAGCGGCCGAGCCGCTCGTTGCTCCGGTCGGCAATGCGCCCCTGCCCGGCCTGCACCGCGAAATCCTGCACCCGCACCCGGTCGGGGTGGTCGATATCGGCAAAGCGCACCCGCCCGTCCATGACCGCCTGCGCCAGGTCGAGCGAGGATCCCGCCGCCTTCTGCCGCTCCAGATATTTCCGCCGCGCCGCCTGGTACGGCGCCACCGCCTCGCCGGTCACGCCGACGAGGTTGGTGATGAACCACATGTTGTTTTCGTCGTCGACCGGGGTGAAGGCGAGATAGAGCTCGCGCCAGCCGCCGGCGCCGTCGAGCCCGGCCATCGGCGGCACGATGACGCGGGTGCAATTCGGCATGTAGTGCAGGCTGATCCGCTCCTCGTTGCCGCGCCGCCCGTAGCGGATCATGCCCCACGGCGTCTCCTCTGCGGCGATCTCCGGCAAATCGTAGATGCCCTGGTGCGAGCCGCCGATGCGGTGGACAAAGGCGACATGCACCTCGTCCATGCTGTTCTCGAAGCATTGCAGGTAATTGCACGGCACCAGCGGGGGCGCCTGGTTCTCGATCAGCCCCTCGGCGAGCGGCATCGGATAAGGCGGAAACGGCGGCGGCCCGCCCTCCCCGAAATAGGCGAAGACGAGGCCCATGAACTCGCGCGTCGGATAGCTCCGCATCCTGACCTTGCGGGCAAACCCGGCCTCCTCGGCGGGCTGCTCGATGCACTGCCCGGTGCAGTCGAATTTCCAGCCGTGATAGACGCAGCGGATGTCGTCATCCTCGACCCAGCCGAGATGCATCAGCGCACCGCGGTGCGGGCAGCGATAGTCGATGACCTGCGCCGCTCCGCCATGGCCGCGATAGACCGCGAAATCCTCGCTCATCACCCGGATCGGCCGAGCCTCTCCCTTTGCCAAATCCTCGGCCCGCAGCACCGGCATCCAGAACCGCCGCATGAACCGGCCGCCGGGCGTCCCGGGGCCGGTGCGGGCGAGATCGAGTTCTCGGTACGGCGCGTTCATCGGCGTCCTCCCTGTCGGCTCATGCCGCCTGGCTCGCCTGCGCCGTTCCATGCCGCTCCGCCGGGAACGGATAGGGGCCGAGGCGCAGGAAAATCGCGCAGGTAATGGCGAGCATGATCTCATAGAGCATGAAGACCGGCGTATAGGAATGAAACCGGTCGAACGAGATTCCGCTCAGCATCGGCCCGATGCCGACGCCGAAGCCGAACAGGCCGAACATCGTGCCGTAGATCTTGGCATAGTTGCGCAGGCCGAAATAGCGGCCGGCGAAAAACGCCATCAGGTCGATCTCTGCACCGATGCCGAGGCCGCAGCAGATCGCCCCGAGAAACGGCACCACGCCCCTGCCGTGGCTCATCAACAGGGCAAGGCCGACCATCGGGATCACGAAAAAACCGACCGCCACATGCGGCCCCCAAAAGCGGTCGAGAAACCAGCCCGACAGAATACGGCCGGCGAGGAGCGCGATACCGGTTCCGGAAAGGGCCGCGGTCGCCTCCTCCAGCGGGATGCCGCGATCGGTCAGCAAGGCGACGATGTGGGTCAGCGTGCCGTTGATCGCGATGACGTCGAGAAAGAAGGCGATGCCGAGCCCCCAGAACACCAAGGAGCGCAACGCCTCGCCGACCCCGGTGCCGGGAATGCCGAGCGTTGCGCCGCGGGATTCGCTGCGCCGCGGCTGCGCCTGAAACCCGGGCGGCTCGCGGACGAACAGCGCAACCGGCACAAACGCGAACAGGATCACCGTGGCGGCGATGCCGAGATAGGCAATGCGCCAGCCGAAATGCACGATCAGCACGGCGGCGAGCGGCGGCATCAACGCGACCCCCAGGCCCACCCCCGCCATGCCGATGCCGAGCGCCAGCCCCCGCTCGCGGTCGAACCATTGCACGATGACCGTGCCGTAGGGGATCGGCCCCGCCACCGTGCCGGTAAGCCCGGCAAACCCGAAAATCAAATAGGTGACGTAAAACGGGTCGGCGCGGATCAGCGAATAGGCGGCGATGCCGAGCGTGTAAAACACCAGCGCGGGCAGCATCACCCGCCGCACGCCCCAGCGGTCGATCATCCAGCCGAAGATCGGGCACATGATCGCCGCGATCGTCGCGTGCAGGGTCAGTGCCGAGGAAAACAGCCCGCGCCCGACCCCCAGCTCAGCGGTGATCGGCTTCAGGAACACGCCGAAAGCGAAGACGTTGATCGGACCGGCGCCGACGATAAGGCCCAGCACGGTCGCGACCACGACCCACCAGCGGTTCCGGAACATGTCGCCCATCGGCGCCCTCCCTGCCTTCCGCTTATTGTTGCCGACGGTAGCGCGCGCCATGAGGTTGCAGCAACGGCTACGGTGTGTGCATCGCCGCCAGCAGGGCCTCGACGCCGTCAATTTCTTCATCGGGATCGGCGCCGCGGTCGGCACCGTGGCGAGCGCTATTTCGCCGAGATTTTCGGTTATACGATCGGGTTTTCGGCATTGCTGCGGTCGCGCTGATCGGCCTCGCCTCGCTTTTCTGCCTTTTGCCCGAGACCAGGTCCGCACACCGCGGCACATAGCCCCGGCTCGCCCTTTGCGGGAACCGCGAGGCCAGGGGCGGGTTGTAACCGTCGAGATGCCGGCCGGGAGTGGCGGCCGGCTTCGCGGCGAGAGTCGGCAGCAACCGTGGCAATCGCGAGAATTCAATGCTGAGCCGCATCGAGGATTACGCCATCATCGGCAATTGCGAAACGATCGCGCTGGTCGGGCTTGACGGGTCGATCGACTGGCTGGGATTGCCGCGGTTCGACAGCCCGGCCTGCTTCGCGGGATTGCTCGGGACCGCCGAAGACGGGCGCTGGCTGATCGCCCCGCAAGACGGGAACGCCCGTGCGGCCCGGCGCTATCTCGACGATACGCTGGTCGTCGAAACCCGCTTCGAAACCGGCACCGGCAGCGTCTGCATCATCGATTTCCTCGCGCGTCGCGACGGGGCGTCGGACCTCGTGCGTATCGTCCGCGGCGAACGCGGGACCGTGGCGATGCGCACGGAACTGATCGTCCGCTTCGACTATGGCTCGGCGATACCGTGGGTGACGCGCCGCGACGACGGGCGCCTTCAGCTGGTCGCCGGCCCCGACCGGCTGCTGCTGGACACGCCCGTCGAAGTGCGCGGCGAGAACATGCATACGGTCGGCGAGTTCGAGCTCAAGGCCGGCGAGGAAGTCAGCTTCGTGCTCACCTGGACCCTCTCGTACAAGCCGGATCCCGCGCCGATTTCCGCGGCGGCGGCGCTGGAGAAGGTCTCGGGCTTCTGGACCGGCTGGGCCGCCGCGTTCCGGCCGGCGGACGAATGGGCCGATGCGGTATTGCGCTCGCTGCTGACGCTGAAGGCGCTCACGCACTGGGAGACGGGCGGGATCGTCGCCGCCGCGACGACCTCATTGCCGGAACGCCTCGGCGGATCGCGCAACTGGGACTACCGCTTCTGCTGGCTGCGCGACGCGACGTTCACGCTCTATGCCTTGATGGAGGGCGGGTTTCTCGAAGAGGCAAAACTGTGGCGCGACTGGCTGGAGCGCGCCGTCGCCGGGAGCCCCGAACAGCTCCAGATCATGTACGGGGTCGCCGGCGAGCGCCGCCTCGACGAATACGAGGTGCCGTGGCTGATGGGCTACCAGGGGGCCTCGCCGGTGCGCATCGGCAACGCCGCCGCCGGCCAGGTGCAGCTCGATGTCTACGGCGAAGTCCTCGACGCCTTTTACGTCGGCCGGCACGCCGGGCTGGCTCCCGACCGGTCGGGCTGGGCGCTGGGAATCGCGCTCCTCGACCACCTCGAGACGATCTGGGACCAGCCGGACGACGGCATCTGGGAGGTCCGCGGCGGCCGCAAGCACTTCACGCATTCCAAGGTCATGGCCTGGGTTGCGTTCGACCGCGCGGTGCGCACAGCCGAGGAATTCGGCATGAAGGGACCGGTCGAGCGCTGGCGTGCGGTGCGCGACCGCATCCACGACGATGTTTGCGAGCAAGGCTTCGACCCGCGCCAGAACTCGTTCGTACAGTCCTACGGCTCGACCGCGCTCGACGCCAGCCTGCTGATGATCCCGCTGGTCGGGTTCCTCCCGGCCAGCGACCCGCGGGTGCGCGGCACGCTCGCGGCGATCGAAAAGCACCTGGTGCGCGACGGTTTCGTGATCCGCTACGAAACCGAGCACGGTGTCGACGGCTTGCCCGCCGGCGAGGGCGCGTTTCTCGCCTGCAGCTTCTGGCTGGTCGACAATTACGTCCTTCAGGGGCGCTATGACGAGGCCCGCACCCTGTTCGAGCGCCTGCTCTCGCTGCGCAACGATGTCGGATTGCTGGCCGAGGAATACGACCCGATCGCCAAGCGCCAGGTCGGCAATTTCCCGCAGGCCTTTTCGCATCTGGCGCTGATCAACTCCGCCCACAACCTGACCGCCGTGCATGGGCCCGCGCATAAGCGCGCCGCCGGCAGCAGCAAGACGAAACGCGCACCCGAACCCGGCGCTCCCCGACCGGCGGGTCAGCCGCCGGTGGCAAAGCAGGGGTAGAGCGTCATGCCGCCATCGACGAACAGCGTGGCGCCGGTCACGTAATCCGCCGCGTCCGAAGCGAGCCACACCGCGGCGTGAGCGATGTCTTGGGGCTCGCCAATGCGCTTGTACGGTATCAGCGTCATCAGCTCGGAATAGGCTTCCGGCGTGTTCCAGGCCGCGGTGTTGATCGGGGTGCGGATCGCCCCGGGGGCGATGCTGTTGACCCTGATCCGGTGGGGCGCAAGCTCCTGCGCGATCGACCGCATCAGCAGCATGACGCCGCCCTTGGACGCCGCGTAATTGGCGTGCCCGGCCCAGGGGATTTCCTGGTGGACCGAACTCATGCAGACGATCTTGCCGGCCGCGACCGACACCGATGGCACGACGCCGCGGCGCTTGAACTCGCGTGCGGCCTCGCGCGCGCACAAAAACTGGCCGGTCAGGTTAACGGCGATGACCGTGTTCCACTGCTCCAGCGTCATCGCGTCGAACGGAGCGTCGCGCTGCAACCCGGCATTGCTGACGACGACGTGCAACGTGCCGAAATGGCCGATGGCGCTCGCGAACATGGCCACGACCTCGTCCTCGCTGCTGACATCGGCCTTCAGCGCGATCGCGCGGCGCCCCATCGCCTCGATGCGGTGGCAGACATCTTCCGCGGCCTCCGGTGCGGCAACGTAATTGACCGCGACATCGGCCCCGGCTTCGGCAAGGCCGAGAGCCACGGCCTCGCCGATGCCTGAATTGGCGCCGGTGACCAGGGCCGGCTGGCCGGCGAGAACGAGCGGGAAGCCGGCTCGCGGCAGCGGCACGCTATGCGGCGGGGCCGGCGCGGCAGGGTCTTTGGGCGTTATGGGCATTGCGGGACTCTTTGCGGGTGGCGGCGGTGCTCGGTCTAACCGGAAAACGCTGGCGGCTGAAAACCGTGCCGTGCAGCCGCCAACGGAATAAGCTGCCCGGTCGGCGCCAATGCGCATGGAACCCCGGGATGAGGACGGCACGGGTCGAAATCGGTCAAGGGCCGGCGCTCGCCGTGCTGTTGCTGGTCGGCGCCGCTCTTTCGTGGCTTTCCGCCTCCTATCCGGCGGCAATGCCGGCGTGGGCGCCGTGGGAATTCTCGTGGCTGGAATATCTCGGCTCGGCGTTGGCGCTGTACTGGTACGGCCGCGGCATCGCGCGGCTGGCCCCGGCGGTGCGGCCGCCGGCCTGGCGCCAGGGCTGCTATGGGCTGGGCGTGATCGCGATCTATGCGGTGGTGCAGACGCGCTTCACCTACCTGGCCCAGCATCTGTTTGCGGCGACCCAGGTCCAGCAGCTCGTACTGCATGATTTCGGGCCGTTTCTGGTAGCGCTCGCCTGGCCCGGCGAGGTGCTGAAGGAAGGCATGCCCAGCCGGGTTCTGCGCCTGCTGCAGACGCGGCGGTTGCGCCTGCTGACGGCGATCCTGCAGCAGCCGGTCATCGCCGCCGCGCTGTTCATCCTGCTGCTGGTCGCCCAAGTGGTGCCGTCGGTGCTGTTCGCGGTGATGCTCGATTGGCGGCTGTTCGACGCGATGAACATCATGATGGCGGCAGACGGCGTTCTGTTCTGGTGCCTGGTGCTCGACCCCAGGCCGAAGCCGCCGGCGCGCCTCTCGTTTTTCGCACGCATGGTGCTGGCCTTCGTGGTGATGATGCCGGTCATGCCGCTCGGCGCCTACATCGCGTTCACCTCGCACGCACTTTACAATTACTACGAAATTTGCGGCCGGCTGTGGCTCGATGCGCTGCGCGACCAGCGGATGGGCGGCCTGATCCTGTGGATTCCCGGTGGCTTCATGAGCGTCGCCGCGATCATCATCACGCTCAACGCGATGCGGCTGGCGGACGAGCGCATGGCCGCCGAGGCGCCGCCGCAGCCGGGGCGACGGCCGATCGACGCGGGCGCCTGGACCGGGCGAAACTAGACGAAACTTCGGCGCCGTTGCCCGTCAGAAGGGCTTGCTGCGGATCGCCACCAGGAAGCCGACGATCAGCGCCAGCCAGAACAGCGGCCCGGCAATCAGCATAACCTTGGCGGCGATGCGATTGGCATGGCGCACCACCGCATCGAGCACCGGCCCGGGTTCGGTCGATCTGCGACCGGCCGGATCTGTATCGAGCGAAAAGACGTGGATCGCCATGTGATAAGCCGTGTGCCGGCACCCATCCCCAGAGCCCATGGGCATAATCTTCGGCAATCGTGCATAAAAATTCCATATCGTCGAGATATGGCTGTTTATAAACACATGATAAAAGCCATATATTATCCGTGCGATATTTTTATATAAGCGAATTTCCAACTCGATTATTTTCTTTGATTGTGCAAAATGAATGCGGTGGTCCGACCCTGTCCTTCGCCAGACCGGATATCGCCCGCGGTCGGCGATTTATATGGAATTTTTACTTTCGGTGGCTGCTAACCCGCCTCGATTCTTTATGCTGATCCCGCGATTTTAACCGCGACACAGGACGCGATTTCGCCCCGGGCCAAGCACGCCCGGGCCGATGTGCTGCGCGCCCGTTAGCGGAGGGCAGTGATGCTGGACGCGATGTACCTGGCGATCGGCTTCGCCTTTCTGGCGGGTGCTGTGCTCTATTTGCTGGCCTGCGATCGGCTGTAAGGAGGGGACGGTGATTTTCGATTATTCCCTCGCCGGGGCGGTCACGTTGGGGCTCCTCGTCTACCTGGTCT
>JASHNY010000007.1 GCA_030041385.1 Alphaproteobacteria bacterium | reverse complement strand
AAATCGGCAACCGGCTCAAGGCATTGAAGCCCGATCTGTGGATCATTTTCGCCAACGACCACGCCGAACAGTATTTCCACGCCGTCTGCCCCGCCTTCACCGTGCATACCGGCGGCGAGGCGCGCGGCAATTTCGCCGGGCATGAGTTTCGCTGGCAGGTGCCGAGCGAAACCGGGCAGGCGATCGTCCGCGAACTTTATCGCCAGGGCTTCGACCCGGCCTTCACCACCACCGGCAAGATCGATTACGCGATCGGCATTCCGCTGACGCATCTCGGCATCGACGACCCGGTGCTGCCGATCTCGGTCAACGCCTACCTGCCGCCGCAGCCGACGATCGAGCGCTGCCATGCCTTTGGCGAGGCGGTAGCGCGGGTGGTGACCGCGTTGGGGTTGCGCACCGTGGCGCTGGCGAGCGGCGGCATGTCGCATTTCCCCGGCACGGAGCGCTATGCCCAGCCCGACCTCGCGTGGGACGAGGCGGCGCTGAAGCGGCTCGCCGCAGGCAACCTCAAATCGCTGATCGGCTACAGCGAGGAAGAACTCGACCGCGCCGGCAACATCGAATTGCGCTGCTGGGCCGCGGCCGCCGGCATGCTCGGCGAGCGCACGCCCGACCTCGTCTCGCTCGACCCGAGCTGGCACCACAATTACGCCTCGCTCGGCTGGTGGGGCGGGCCGCCGGCGCCGGCCGAACTCCACTATCCGGCGATCAAGCCCGAGCTGGTCGGGCTGATCGAGGCGTTGCACGGGATCGCCCACGATGCCGAGCGGCGCGCCGCATACCTCGCCGACCGCGCCGCCTATGCCGACCGCTTTGCGCTGACGCCCGCGCAGCGCGCCGCGCTGGTCGCGCTCGACCACCAGGCGATCGTCGCGCTCGGCACCCACCCGCTGTTGCCGTTTCTCGCCCGCCTGCAAATCGACCGGGCGGAAATCAGCAAATAGGAATCCAGAAAATAGACTTGGCGAAACCGCGGCTCTGCCGTTAGTTTTGCCCCCCGACGGGGATGGGGTTCCCCGATAACCGCCGCAAGGCTGATGACTCCTACCAAGCGTCGTTCGGCGCGCGGCGGGAGCATGCCGGTTCCGCAGCGCCCAAACCAGGCGAAGGAACCGGTTGATGCATATCCTTGTTGGCTATATCGCGGTGTTTGTCGGCGCCGGACTCGGCGGCTTTCTGCGGCATGCGCTCAATCGCGGCGCCATGCATCTCGGCTGGGCGCTGCCGTGGGCGACTTTCGTCATCAACGTCACCGGCTCGCTGGTGATGGGGCTGGTGGCCGGCTGGTTCGCGTTTCGCGGCGAGGCCGGGCAGACGATGCGGCTGTTTCTGACCACCGGCATCCTCGGCGGCTATACCACCTTCTCGACCTTCTCCCTCGATACGGCGTTGTTGTGGGAACGCGGCGAAATCGGCGCCTGTGCGCTTTACGTCGCAAGCTCCGTCGGCCTGTCGCTCGTCAGCGTGTTCGCCGGGCTGGCGATCATGCGGCAATTGTCGACCTGACGCGGCGACGGCAACCCGCCGCCTCAGCTCTGTTCGAGCTCGGTATCCCAGTAGAGATAGTCGCGCCAGCTTTCGTGCAGATAGTTGGGCGGAAAGGCCCGGCCGTTTTCCTGCAGCATGTGCGAATTGGGCTGGACCGGGCGGTGGCGCGGGTACATCCCGCTTTCCTGCGGCAGGCGGTTTCCCTTAAGCAGGTTGCAGCTGCCGCAGGCGGTGACGACGTTGGTCCACACGGTGCGGCCGCCGCGCGAGCGCGGCACGACATGGTCGAAGGTCAGGTCGTGCGACGGAAACGGGCTGCCGCAATACTGGCAGGAAAAGCGGTCGCGCAGAAACACGTTGAACCGGGTGAAGGCCGGGTTGCGCGCCGCGTGGACGTATTCCTTCAGCGCAATGACGCTGGGCAGGCGCATCTCAAAAGACGGGCTGCGCACATAAGCGTCGTAATGATCGACGATGTAGACGCGCTCCAGGAACACCGCCTTGACCGCGTCCTGCCACGACCACACCGACAGCGGGAAGTAGCTGAGCGGGCGGAAATCCGCGTTGAGCACCAGGGCCGGGCAGCTATCGAGCAACGCCGTCACTCCGATACCTTCCGTTCATCGCGCTGCGGGCGCGATACCACGCGCCCGTTACCGTTTGATAGCGGATCGGCCGCGCAGCGACAAGTTTTCGCAGACCGGGGCGGGCTTCAAGACGATCGCGGTGGACAAGCCTCGCGCGTC
Organism: Alphaproteobacteria bacterium; assembly: GCA_030041385.1. Taxonomy (GTDB): domain Bacteria; phylum Pseudomonadota; class Alphaproteobacteria; order ATCC43930; family CGMCC-115725; genus DATARH01. The sequence goes on along the minus strand of JASHNY010000007.1, from coordinate 7,127 downwards.
CTGCGAGACGCGCCCTGCGGGCGCTCCTCGGGATGAGGGATCGGCTGTCGATCCAGACACGACAGATGCCATCCACCGCCTTTCCTCATGCTGAGGAGCGGGCGGAGCCCGCGTCTCGACGCACGCACGGCAGAGACGCGGCGCGAATCACCGCGTCGGCACCGGGCGGTCGCCGTGGTAATCGTAGAACCCGCGCTCCGCCTTGCGGCCGAGCCAGCCGGCCTCGACGTATTTAACGAGGAGCGGGCACGGCCGGTACTTCGAGTCGGCGAGCCCCTCGTACAACACCTGCATGACCGACAGGCAGGTATCGAGCCCGATGAAATCCGCCAGTTCGAGCGGCCCCATCGGGTGATTCGCGCCGAGCTTCATCGCCGTGTCGATGGCCTCGACCGTGCCGACCCCCTCGTACAGCGTATAGACCGCCTCGTTAATCATCGGCAGCAGGATGCGGTTAACGATAAAGGCCGGGAAATCCTCGGCCGCGACCGGGGTCTTGCCGAGCTTCAGCGCGAGGTCGCGGGTGGCGGCAAAGGTCGCCTCGTCGGTGGCGATGCCGCGAATCAATTCGACCAGCGTCATCACCGGCACCGGGTTCATGAAATGCATGCCGATGAACTTGCCGGGCCGGTCGGTCGCCGCGGCGAGCCGGGTGATCGAGATCGACGAGGTGTTGGTGGCGATCAGCGCCTCCGGCTTCAACAGCGGCACCAGCCGGCCGTAGATCTCGCGCTTGACCTCTTCTTTTTCGGTCGCCGCCTCGATCGCCATGTCGCAGTCGCGCAAGGCGGCGAGATCCGCGGCCGGATCGATGCGCGCCAGCGCCGCCGCCTTGTCGTCTTCGTGGATGCGGCCGCGCACGACCTGGCGCGACAGGCTCGCCTCGATGACCCCTTTGGCCTGGGCCAGGGCCTCGGCGTTGGAATCGGTGATCGTCACGTCGAGCCCGGCAAGGGCGCAGACATGGGCGATGCCCCGCCCCATCTGGCCGGCGCCGATGACGCCGATCCGGCGCAGCTCGCTCATTGGCGCTTGGCGAGCTCTTCGTCGAGCTCGGGTATGACCTTGAACAAATCGCCGACGATGCCGTAATCGGCGATCTGGAAGATCGGCGCTTCCTCGTCCTTGTTGATCGCAACGATGACCTTGGAATCCTTCATCCCGGCGAGGTGCTGGATGGCGCCCGAAATGCCCACGGCGATATACAGCTCCGGTGCGACGATCTTGCCGGTCTGGCCGACCTGGTAATCGTTGGGCACGAACCCGGCATCGACGGCGGCGCGCGAGGCGCCGACCGCGGCGCCCAGTTTGTCGGCGATCTTTTCCAACAGGTGGAAATTGTCGCCCGACTGCATGCCCCGTCCGCCCGAGATGATGACCCGGGCGCTGGTCAATTCCGGCCGCTCGGATTTCGACAACGCGGCCTTGACGAAGCGGGAAAGCTCGGCCGATCCGGTCGTCTCGATCTTCTCGACCGGGGCGTTGCCGCCCGCCGCCTCGACCGGCGGAAAGGCGGTGCCGCGCACGGTGATGACCTTGATCGCATCCTTGGACTGCACCGTGGCCAGCGCGTTGCCGGCATAGATCGGCCGCACGAAGGTATCGGGCGAGACCACCGCGCTGATGTCGGAGATCTGCATCACATCGAGCAGCGCGGCGAGCCGCGGCATCAGGTTCTTGCCGGCGGTCGTTGCCGGCGCCAGCAGGTGGCTGTAGCCCGGCGCCAATTTGACCAGCAGTGGCGCGACGTTTTCGGCAAGCCCGTGCGCATAGGCCGCATCGTCGGCCAGCAATACCTTGGCGATTCCGGCAATCTTCGCGGCGGCCTCGGCGACCGCGCCGCAATTTTCGCCGGCGACGAGGACGTGAACTTCGCTGCCGGCGGCCTTGGCGATTTCGCCGGCGGCGGCGGCGGCGTTAAGGGTTGAGGGCTTCAGCGCCCCGGCATCGTGTTCGGCGACGACGAGAACAGCCATCAGATCACCCGCGCCTCAAGCTTCAATTTGTCGACCAATTCGGCCACCGAGCCGACCTTGACCCCGCCTTGCCGCTTCGGCGGCTCCTCGACCTTGAGCGTTACGAGGCGCGGCGTGGCGTCGACCCCCAATTCCTCGGGCGTCAACGTCGCGATCGGCTTTTTCTTGGCCTTCATGATGTTGGGCAGAGAGGCGTAGCGCGGCTCATTGAGCCGGAGGTCGGTGGTGACGATGCCCGGCAATTTGAACGCGATGGTTTCGAGCCCGCCATCGACCTCGCGGGTGACTTCGGCATCGCCGCCGTTGATCGTCAGCTTCGAGGCGAAGGTCGCCTGCGGCCAGCCCAGCAAGGCCGCCAGCATCTGCCCGGTCTGGTTCGAGTCGTCGTCGATTGCCTGCTTGCCGATGATGACGATCTCGGGCTTTTCCCGGTCGATCACCGCCTTCAGCAACTTGGCGACGGCGAGCGGCTGCAATTCGGCATCGGTCTGCACCAGCACGCCGCGGTCGGCGCCCATCGCCAGCGCGGTGCGGATCGTCTCCTGGCATTGCGGGACGCCGAGCGAGACCGCGATCACCTCCTCGACCGTGCCGGCCTCGCGCAGGCGCAGCGCCTCCTCGACCGCAATCTCGTCGAAGGGGTTCATCGACATCTTGACGTTGGCAGTCTCGACCCCGGTCTTGTCCGCCTTGACGCGGATTTTGACGTTGTAGTCGACCACCCGCTTGACCGCGACCAGCGCTTTCATCGGCTTTCAGGTTCCTCTGGGCTTATAACGCTTGCGCGGCGAATTTGTGCACGCGCGAACGATGAAGGCAAGAGCGGGTCAACCGGGCGGAAGAGAACCGCGCGGTGCCCGCCGGAAGGCGGCGGCGCCTACCCGCATTTCGACCTGCCCGCATTTCGACCTACCCGCATTTCGAATAGTCGCAGCTCGTGCACTGGTCGCAGTTTTCGAGGCGAATGAGCGCCGGCTCGCCGCATTTCGGGCATTGCCTGAGGCGAGGCACCGCGAGCGCGCCCTGCCGATCCTGCGGCAGGTTAACGACGCGGGCGCCGGCGCCGGCCTCGTTATGCGCGTGCTTCGACGGCAGGAAGCCGATCTCGATCATGTGCTGCTCGATGACATCGCCGATCGCCGCCAGGATCGAGGGCACGTAGCGCCCGCCCATCCAGGCGCCGCCGCGCGGGTCGAAGATCGCCTTCAGCTCCTCGACCACAAACGATACGTCGCCGCCGCGCCGGAACACTGCGCTGATCATGCGCGTCAATCCGACGGTCCAGGCGTAATGCTCCATGTTCTTCGAATTGATGAAAATCTCGAACGGGCGCCGACGGCCGTCCTGGACGATGTCGTTGATGGTGATGTAGAGCGCGTGCTCGCTCTCCGGCCATTTGATCTTGTAGGTGTGCCCGGGCAGCGATTCGGGCCGCGACAGCGGCTGGGTCATGTAGATGACGGCGCCCGCCTCGTAGATGTCGGCAGGGCGCGCCGCCGCCACCGTTGCCGGGGCCGGCGCGGGCAGCGGCAATTCGGCCTGGCGCGGCCGCGTCCGCGACGGCGGCGCCTCGGGCGCGGCTTCCGGTATCGCCGCCAATACGGCGCCGGTCACCTCGTTCGGGCGATAGGTCGTGCAGCCCTTGCAGCCGAGCGCATAGGCGCGGGCATAGACATCCTTGAACTGGTCGAAGCTGATGTCGGCCGGCACATTGATCGTCTTCGAGATCGAGCTGTCGACATGGCGCTGCGCCGCCGCCTGCATGACCAGATGGTCTTCGGGCGACAAGACCTGCGCATCGACGAAATATTCAGGCAACGGCGCGTCGTTGCCGTGCAACCGGCGGAACGCGCGATAGGCATAATCGCTGACCTCCTCCTCGCGATGGCTGCCGTCGGGCATCAAGACGCTGCGGGTATAGCGAAAGCTGAACACCGGCTCGATCCCCGACGACACGTTGTCGGCAAACAGCGAGATCGTGCCGGTCGGAGCGATCGAGGTCAGGTGCGAGTTGCGCATGCCATGCTCGGCAATCGCGGCGCGGACATCGGGGTCGAGCCCGGCGACGGTCTCGCCGGCCAGATACTTGTCCGGGTCGAACAGCGGAAACGCACCCTTTTCGGCGGCGAGCGCGGCCGAGGCGAGGTAGGCTTCGCGCTCGATAGCGCCGGTCCATTCGTCGACCGCGGCAACCGCCGCCGGCGAGCCATAGGGCACGCCGCACAGGATCAGCGCATCGGCAACCCCGGTCACGCCGAGGCCGATGCGGCGCTTTTTGTGCGCCTCCTCGCTCTGCTGTTCGAGCGGAAAGCGCGAGACGTCGATGACGTTGTCCATCATCCGCACCGCTACCGGCACGAGCCGCCTGAGCCGGTCGAGGTCGAGCCGCGCCTCCGGCGTGAACGGATGCTCGACCAGCCGCGCCAGGTTCAACGAACCGAGCAGGCAGGCGCCATACGGCGGCAACGGCTGCTCGCCGCACGGGTTGGTCGCGTGCATCTGCTCGCAATAGTAAAGGTTGTTGCGGCGGTTGATGCGGTCGATGAAGATCACGCCCGGCTCGGCATAGGCATAGGTCGCGCGCATGATCTTGTCCCACAATTCGCGCGCGGGGATGACCTTGGCGACGGTGCCGTCGAACGAAAGCTGCCACGGCGCGTCGTGCTCGACCGCCTCCATGAACGCGTCGGTCACCAGGACCGACAGGTTGAACATGCGCAGGCGGCCGGGCTCGCGCTTGGCCTCGATGAACGCCTCGATATCGGGGTGGTCGCAGGCGAGCGTCGCCATCATTGCGCCGCGGCGATAGCCGGCCGACATGATCGTGCGGCACATCGCGTCCCACACATCCATGAACGACAGCGGCCCGGAGGCGTCGGCGCCGACCCCTTTGACATAGGCGCCGCGCGGGCGCAGCGTCGAAAAATCATAGCCGATGCCGCCGCCCTGCTGCATCGTCAACGCGGCCTCGCGCAAATGGGAAAAGATGCCGGTCAACGAATCCGGAATCGTCCCCATCACGAAGCAGTTGAACAGCGTCACCTCGCGCTCGGCGCCGGCGCCGGCGACCACCCGGCCGGCCGGCAGGAAGCGGAAATCCTCGAGCGCGGCATAGAATTGCGCTTGCCAATGCGCGCGCCGGTCGTCGTGCTCGGGCTGGGCCAGGGCCCGGGCGACGCGCCGCCAGGTATCCTCTATCGTCTTGTCGACCGGCTCGCCATTGGGCGCGCGCAGCCGGTATTTCATGTCCCAGATCTGCTGCGAGATCGAGGCGACGACGGCCATCGGCGGGGGTTCCTGTCGCGAGGTTCGGCCCTAGAATGTAGCACTTTTGTTCTCGGGTTTCGACCCGCTTCCCTCCGCCACCAGCCGGTCGGTGGCGGCTTCGATGCGGGTTTCGAGTTCCCGCATCAACTCGCGGCGCGACAGGCCGGGCGCGATCGGCGGGAGGAATTCGAGCACGATCCGGCCCCGGCGCTTGACGAAGGCCCGGCGGCCCCAGTAGAGGCCGGAATTGACCGCTGCCGGCACCAACGGCAATTGCAATGCCTGGTACAGCGCCGCCACCCCCGGCTGATAAGGCGCGTGCTGGCCGGGCGCCGTGCGCGTTCCTTGCGGGAAGATCACGATCTTGCGCCCGGCCGCGGCGGCGCGCTTTGCCGCCGCCACCATGCGTCGCAGCGCCGGGCCGCCGCCTTTGCGGTCGACGAAGATCGAGCCGGCGCGCGCCGCGTACCAGCCGTAAAACGGCACCACCAGCAACTCGCGTTTGATCACCACGGCCGGGTCGCCGAACACGACCGGCATGGCCAGCGTATCCCAGGCCGATTGATGCTTGACCGCGACCAGGCACGCGCCCGACGGCACGTGCTCGCGCCCGCGGATCTCGTGGTCGAGCCCGACGATCGCTTTCAGCACCAACAGCGACCAGCGCGACCACACGCGCCCCATCGCCATCGACAGGCGCGGCGTGGCCAAGGCCCAAAACCCGCCGACCGCAATCACCGCGGTGCCGGCGAAAAAGGCAAGGTTAAAGAGGATCGCGCGCAGCCGGCTCATGGCGGGCCCGAAGCTGCCGCGGCCGCGGTGGTTTCGGGCCGATCGGCCGGTTTGATCCCCGGCATTCGCGGCCACAATGGCGCGACCGCCGGCCGCAGCCAGGAAGCGATGAGCTTGTCGTACTCGCCCAGTGTCAGCGCGGCCGCATCGAACCAGGCCGCCATCCGCCCCTGGCCGGCGGCGCGTCTGGCGAACACCGGGGTGGCGACGATCGCGATCCCCGGCATCGCCCGGCGAAATTCCAACAGGGCGCGCGGCATGTGGTACCAGCTGGTGACGAGGCGCAGGCTGGCAAAGCGCTCGCGGGCCATCCATTCGGCGGTTTCGCGGGCATTGCCGAACGTATCGTCGGCGTCGTGGCCCAGCACGGTGCAGCAGCGCGCCGGGTCGGCGAGAGTGCCGTAGAGCCGCATCAAGGCGGCGCGGTGGACCTCCTGGTTCACGCCCGAGATGAAGAGCATGCGGGCCTTGCCCTTACCGAACAGGTCGAACCCGGTCTCCAGCCGTGCCCGCCCCCCGGTCAACACGACAATGGCGTCGGTATGCGCGGCGCGGTCCACGCTCGGCGACAGGCTGCTGACGATGAACCAGGCGAACCCGGCGAGCCACAACACGAGAGCCGTGCCGGCCAGGGCGGCGATCCAGCGCAGCGGGCGCAACAGCCGGGTCATGACCCTGTCACGCCGGGATCATGGCATGCGCGCGAGGCGGTGGAACACCGTGACCCGCGCCGTGACCGCCGCCGCCAGCGCGGCCGCCAGGGCGGCGGCGAGCGGAATCCCCCACATCCGCCAGTCGGCAAGGCTCGGCACGCCGACCGCGGCAGCCAACCGCAACCGCCTGCCGGCCTGCGCAAAGAAGGCGATCGTCAATATCGCGGCGGCGGCGCCGGCAGCCCCGCCGCGCAATCCGAGCGACAGCGCATGCGCCTGAAACCGCCCTGCGATATCGCGATCGAGCGCGCCCAAAAGATGCAGGATCTCGACCGTCGGGCGATGGATGTCGAGCCCGGTGCGGGCGCCGAACACGACGGTCAGCACCAGCATCGCCGCAGCGGCGGCAACGCCGGCGGCAAGCGCGCGCCGGGCCCGC
>JASHNY010000006.1 GCA_030041385.1 Alphaproteobacteria bacterium | reverse complement strand
GCGCCGCCGGCGGCGCGGCTAGGCTCGGCGCCGCTTCGGCCGATTTGTCCGCCTGACCCTGCTGCCGCCCCCGCGCCATGTCGTCGACCCGATCCGCACTCCCGCCGCCGGCGCTGCAGCAGCCCGACCCCGCCGCCCTGATCGCCTGGTATGACCGCCATCGCCGCAACCTGCCGTGGCGAGCACCGCCGGGGCGGCGGCCCGACCCCTACCGGGTCTGGCTCAGCGAGATCATGCTGCAGCAGACGACGGTGGCGACTGTCGGCCCGTATTTTGACCGATTCGTGGCGCGTTTTCCCGGGGTTTCAGCGCTCGCCGCGGCCTCGCTCGACGAGGTGCTGAACCTGTGGCAGGGGCTCGGCTATTACGCGCGAGCACGCAATTTGCACGCCTGCGCCCGCACCGTCGTTGACCGGCACGGCGGACGGTTTCCCGGCGATGTCGCCGGGTTGCAGGCATTGCCCGGGATCGGCGACTACACCGCCGCGGCGATCGCGGCGATTGCGTTCGGCCGCCCGGTCGCGGCGGTGGACGGCAACGCCGAGCGGGTCATGGCCCGGCTCTATGCGGTCGCCGAACCGTTGCCCGCGGCCAAGCAGCGGCTGCGGGCGCTGGCTGCGGCGCTGGTACCGGCGGAACGGGCGGGCGATTTCGCCCAGGCGCTGATGGATCTGGGCGCCACGATCTGCACCCCGCGGCGGCCGCGCTGCGTCTTGTGCCCGTGGCGCGAAGCCTGCGCCGCGAGGGCCGCCGGCAGCGCCGAATCATTGCCGGTCTCGGCGGCAAAGCCCGAGCGTCCGTTGCGCCACGGCACGGTGTTCTGGCTGACCCGCGGCGACGGCGCCGTATTGTTGCGCCGGCGCCCGGAAACGGGGCTCCTCGGCGGCATGATCGAGGTGCCGTCGACGCCGTGGCGGGCGGCGCCGTGGAGCGAGGCGGAGGCGCTGACGACGGCGCCGCAGCCGGACCTCGCCTGGCGCCGATTGCCGGGGATCGTGCAGCACGGCTTCACCCATTTCCGGCTCGACCTGGCGATCCTGGCGGCAACCACGGCTACCCCGCCCGACGGGATTTGGGCGCGGCTCGACCGGCTCGGCGACTATGCCCTGCCGACCCTGACCAAGAAGGTGGTGGCGCATGCGCGCTCGGCTGGCGCGCAACCTGCGGAGCCGGGCGACGACAGCCGCGCCTAGCCCGGCTCGTGCCCCCGGTACGACGGCGGGCCCAGCGTCTTGGCGCCGTGCGGCGTTCGCGGCCGGCGCCGTTGCAGCCGGTGCAGCAGCCAGATGATGACGCCGACCGCGATCAGCGCACCGAGCATGAACAGCCGGATCGAGCGTGCCAGCGCGGGGAGCGCCGAGCGCAGCACGTCGCCGAGGAAGTAGCCGAGCCCGACAAAGCACGCTGCCCACAGCCCGGCGGCCAACAGGTTGAGCCGGAAAAACCGGCGCCAATCGACGGCGCTGATGCCGAGCGCCAACGACGAAAAATTGCGCACCCCATAGATGAAGCGGAAGGTCAGGATGAACCCGACATTGTAGCGCTCGAGCCAATAGAGCGCGGCATCGACGCCCTGGCGCCAGCGCGGAAAGCGGCGCAGCAGCCGCTGCCCGAAATGCCGGCCGAGCCAGAAATAGCACTGGTCGCCGGAAAAACTGCCGAGCCAGGCGGCGACCAGCAGCAATGCCGGATTGACCAGGTTTTCGGCAGCCGCAAATCCGGCGAACAGGACCACCGTCTCGCCTTCGAGGAAGGTCCACAAAAACACCAGCGCGTAGAAATAAACGCCGTATTGCGTGATGAGGTAATGGATATCCATGCCCGCCGACGCCACAGCTCCCTGTTTGTCTACACCGCGGCCGGCGGTTTTGTTGCGTCAGCCAAGCCGGAGATATTATTGCTTGTCATGCTAAATGGTTCGCTAACTTCGGTCGAGCGGATTTGCGGCGAAGCGGCCGCGCGGCCTACCCCGCGGCGTATTCGGCCAGGATTTGGTTGAACCGGTCGGCGGCCTCGTATTGCACCCAATGGCCGGCGCCGGGAACCACCGTGAACCGTGCCGCGGGCTGGACGCTGCGGAGGATGCGCGCGCGCTCCTCGACATGGGGGTAGGCGGTGGCGTCGCGCTCGCCCCAGATCCCGTCGAGCCGCGCGGTGATGTGCGGCAATGCCTCGATCAGGGCGCCTGAGCGCGAAAACCGGCGGCTGCGCATGCGCGCCCGCGCGTGGTTGGTCTTTTGCAGGTAGAGGGCCAGCTCGTCGATCTTGTCGGGGTCGGCGATCATCAGCTGGTTCAGATTGTAGCGATGGACGGCGAACTCCTCGGTTTCGCCGGCGCCGGAAGGAACGCGTTCGAGCGGGGTCGGCGACCGTTCGAGCCCGAGCCCGTTCGAGCCGACCACGGTAAATCCGCGCAGCCGGTCGCCGAGTTGCGCCGCGACGCTGCCGCCGATGACGCCGCCGAACGAGAACCCCGCCAAAAGCGGCCTCGCCCGGTGCGGCAATACGATGTCGAGCCCGGCGACGATGATCGCGGCAAGCCCGGCCGCGGTCCACGGCTCGGGTGGCGTCGCCGACTCGCCGAGCCCGGGCAGGTCGCAGGCGTAGACGCTGAACTGGCGGGACAACGGAACGACGTTGCGGACCCAGTGCGTCCACGAGCCGTACCCGCCGTGCAGCAAGACCAGCGGCGGCCCGGCACCCCAGCGCCGCCACACCATCGTGCCGTCGCCGCAGGGGGTCTCGATGCGTTCCGCCGCCGCGGCGATGGCGGCGACATGAGCGACCGTCGCCTCGCTGATATATGCCAAGGTACGCCTCACAAAAGTGCCTGTCCGAGGCTCTTAGCCGGTTTCGTCCGCTCCGCCTACAGGAAATGGCGCGATATCAATCGCCGGGGGTTTCGGTCATGCTGGCCGCCGCGCGGGACGGGCGGAGGGGGCGATGACGACGATCCTGATCGGCAACTGGTGGGCCCTGGCGGCGCGCGGCGTAGCGGCGGTGCTGTTCGGGATCATCGCGATCGTATCGCCGGCCCTGACCGCGACCGTACTGGTGTTGCTGTTCGGCGCCTATGCCCTGGTCGACGGCATCTTCGCCCTGGTCGCCGCCCTGCGCGAGGCTGAGCGTCACGGCCGCTCGTCGCCGCTGCTGATCGAGGCCGTCTTCGACGGCATCGTCGCCCTGATCGTGTTTGTGTTTCCGGGTGCGGCGCTGATCGCGCTGGTCTATGTGATTGCGATCTGGGCGCTGCTGAGCGGCGCCGCGCTGCTTGCCGCAGGGTTCAGCCTGCTGCGCGGGCACGGCGAATTGCTGCTGATCGTCTGCGGCGGGCTGTCGATCCTGCTCGGGATTGCGCTGCTGTTCAACCCGAGCGCCGGGGTTGTCGCGCTGGCATGGTGGCTCGGGATCTACGCGCTGCTGTTCGGGATTTTTCTGCTGATGACGGCGTTCCGCCTGCGCTGGCGGTGAGCGCCGGCGCGAGGTTAGGGCACCACCCGGCGCGCCACGGTCTCGACGATCGGCACCGCGAACTGGTGCCCGCGCCGGCCGAGTTCGAGCGGCCGCAACAACATCCCTGCGCACATCCGATGCGGAAAATGGCGGCGAATAGCCTCGCGCGAGCTGCGCCGAATGCGCTTGTAGATACGGCGGTCGAACCGCGCGCCCGGGTGCCGCGCCTCGTAAAGATGCTTGACGGCAATGACGTTGTCCTCGCCGTCGATCATGCGCAACCGGTTCCACATGGCCGCGACGATGCTGTGGCGGCCGGTCCGCTCGGCCTTCTGGTAGCGGCGGAAATAGCGGTAGAAGTGCTTGTAGTGGCGGACCTCGTCGGCGGCGATGCAGGCGGCCAGTTCGGCCAGTATCGGCTCGCTGCTGATTCGGCCCAGGGTCGTGTAAAAGCTGGCGGTGCCCATCTCGACGACGCAGCGCGACGCCATCTCGCGCGCGCGTGTCGGCTCCAGCCGTTCGGCCGCGCAATAGGCCGCAAATTCGCTGAGGAACGCGGCATAGACCCGGTCCCACTCGAAATCCGGCCAGGCGGTGGTGACATAGCGGCGCAGGGCTTCGCCGTGCTGCAATTCCTCGGGCAGCCAGTGCTGCCCCAGCCACTCGGTCACCTCGTCGTCGCCGGCGAACTTGTCGATCAGGTTGCGGGTGTAGCGGTCGGTGGTGATTTCCATGAACGAGGCCGCCGCCACCATGTAGAACATGCCGTCGCGCTCGCCCCAACGCGTCGGGTCGATGGCGTTCCAATCGAAACTGTCGAGCGACCAGTGCTGCTGTGTCGAGGGGATGGGGATCATCGCACCCACAGCACAGCTCCTCCTCGATACCCCCAAATGCCGGACAAACGTAACATCCCTGCCGGGTTTCTTAAAGGTTGTCCGCCCGATCGCCGCGCCGGCAGGCCATCATCGCCGCCGCGCGTCCACCGCCTTGCAACATCTTGCGGCCTAACGCTCCAGCGAGAAGGTCACTTTGCCGTGGGGGCCGTCGACCGCGAACTTGACCGGAACGCCCTGCTGATCGAACCACACGTTATATGTCTCCGAACCGACAATCTGGTACTCGCGCACGGGGATTCGCGTGCCGTCGAGCTGTATCGTCGTCGGCTCTCCGCCGCCGACCTTGACCGATTCGATCCTGCCGCTGTCGACCCGCATCATCGCCGTCGATTGCAGGCAGTTCGCCGACCATGGGTTGGCCGGGCGCACCGAGGCCGGCGCGACGATCGTGCCGAGCGGGGAGTGAATGACGAACTTGTCGCCTTGCGCCTGGCCGTTGAGGACGACGGTCTTGCCGTTGGTGTCGGTCACGCCGTGAAACGAGATCAGTCGGTTGTCCTTCCACTGCTCGGTGCGCTGGGCATCCTCGCGGTGCATGACGATGCCGAGCATGCTCACCTTCAGGTGGACCGTGGTCTTGACCGTCGTCTGGTCCCCCGAGTTTTCGATAACGTTGAGATAGGTGCCGATATTGCCGTAGGTGGCATGCACCACGCGATACGCCAGCTGGCGGACGGTCTGGGCCGCGACCGGGGCGGCGGCGCCGGCAAGGACGATTGCGACAAGCCCGGCGATCGCACAGAAGCGGCTGAGCAAATATGCGATCGGCGGGTTTCGGCGAAACGCCGTGCGCAACTTCATCAGCAGAGTGTCGCCCATCGGAGAATAAGGCAGCATCCGGCGACGCCGGCCGGCAATCGCCGGTTCCCCCCGACCTGAAACCGCCCCGTCCCGTCGGAGCAGATTGGCCTTTTTTCCGCCGCCTGACAAGGCGAACGCCAGTCTTCCCGCGCTGTTCGTCGGGGCTCGGCAGGTGCCCTCTCTCAACCCGGCAATGCCGCGTCCTTGGTCTCGCGCCCCAATAGCATCGCGATCACGCTGAGGATGGCAAAGCAGGTCATGAACGCGGTGACCTTGTTGAAGCTGCCCCCGAACGCGCCCACCAGCAGCCCCGCGACCAGCGGACCGAAGCTGGTGATGATTCGCGCTGCGCCGTTGCAGAACGCCACCCCGGTCGAGCGGATCTGGGTCGGGAACAATTCCGGGAAATACACCGCATGCCCGGAAAACACCCCGAACACGAAGAACCCGAAGATCGGCAATACGGTCGGGTACCATGGCTCGTAGCTTGGCAATGCGAGGTAGAGGACAAGCCCGGCGACGATCGAGCCGATGCTGTAGAAGGCGATCGTCGGCCGCCGGCCGAACGCGTCGGCGATGAAGCCGAAGGCCGAGTAGCCGAAAATGCCGCCGATGCTCCACAGCATCATGCCGCGGCTGACAAACGGCACCGCGGCGGCCCCGGCGACGCCACCCTTCTGCACCATCAGCGACAGGATCGTCGGGAGCCAGATCACGGTGGTCCAGATCGCCAGGAGCGAGCCGAGGCCGAACAGCAGCCCGACGCAGGTGTTGAAGCGGTTCTCTCGGGTGAACAGCTGCACCGGGACAAAGCGCATGAACTCGCGGTCGTCGGTCGCAATTGTCCGCCCGCTGGAAACCGCCCGCCGACGCTGCTGCACGGCGCTGAACCGGTCAGGCTCGATCACCCGGCGGCGGATGAGCATCAGCAGAATCGCCGGCACGACGCCGATGAAAAACACGTAGCGCCAGCCATACCCGCCGACAAGGCCGTAGGTCCAGGCGCCGAGGAAGGTGCCGAAGGCGCCGCCCGTCATCATGATGCCGGAAATCTTTGCCCGATAGGTCTCGCCCAGCGTCTCGGCCAACAGCGGGATGCCGACCATCAATTCGGCCCCGGTGCCGAGGCCGGCGATGAAGCGATAGATGCCGAAATCCCAGATGCCGACCGACAGCCCCTGAAGCGCCGTGAACACGCTGTAGAGGGCGATGCTGAACATCAGCGCACGCACCCGGCCGACGTAATCGGCAAGGATGCCGAACAGGAAGCCGCCGAACGCCCAGCCGAGCAGCCCCGCCATGCTCAACAAGCCGCCGATCTTGCCAAGCTCGGCGAGCTGCGCCGGCTGCAGCGTGCCGGTCTGGCTGAACCCGAGGAGCTGCGTCAATGCCGGTCGCAAGACCAGCGAGAACAGCCCGAAATCGGCGGCGTCGAGGGTCCAGCCGGCCCAGACCACGAGAAAGACCAGCCACTGGTAGCGAGTGATGGCGCGAAGCCCGCCGACGGCCCGGCTGCTGCTGTTGATCGTCATCGGCATTCTCCCCGGCGACAAACTGGCGGCCCGCGCCTTTCGGCCGGCCGCCCGCGGTTGCGGTGCGGCAGCACTGCTGGCGCTTGTTGCGACCGGTCACCTACCTTCCGGCAGATTTCCGGTCAAGCCTTCGCACGCTTTGCGGTTGAATACCGGCGCCGCAATCGCACTCAACCCGGCGCGCTTAACGGCCGGATTTTGGCCCTGACGGCAATGTCCGGCTCGGCGGCGATGGCCGCCAGGCGGGTTTCGAGCGCCGGGCTCGGCCAGGCCGCGCCCACCACCTCCTCGTAGGCCCGGCACGCCTGCAACACGCCGAGGTCATCGTAAAGCGGCCCGGTCACCATCAGCCCGACGGGCAGGCCATCCGCCGTCCCGCACGGGATCGATGCCGACGGGTTCTTGGTGAGGTTGAACGGCCATGTATAGGGCATCCAGCCCGGAAAATTGTTCCGGTCGGGGGCGCCGTCGTCGCGGGCATCGGCATAGGCGGCCGGGATCGGCATCGTCGGCGACAGGACGAGATCGTAGCGCTCGAAAAACCGCCGCAGCGCCGTGCCGAGCGCGACCCGCTTGCCGATCGCGTCGACAACCTCCTCCTGCGTCACGTCCTTGCCCATGCGGCACAGCTTGACCAGGTCCGGCTCCATCGCCGCCACCTGGTCGGGGCGCTGCGCGCGCAGCAATGCCCAGAAACCGGCCCAGGCGAGCGCGCGGAAGACCGGCCAGGGAGACTCGGCGAACGGATCGGCCGGCTCGACCACCGCGCCGAGCCCGGCGAACACCTGGGCCGCCCGCTCGACCGCTTCGCGCACCGCCGGCGCCGGCTCGGCATAGCCGAGCGTCGGCGACAAGGCGATGCGCTTGCCCTTGAGCGAGCCCTCGCGCACGCGCTCGCGGTAGGCGACGCCGTCGTCCGGCAGGCTGTACCAGTCGCGCGCGTCAGGCCCCTTCATCGCGTCCAGCATCAAGGCCAGGTCGGCGGTGTTGCGCGCCATCGGCCCGACATGAGAGACGTCGCCGAACGCCGAGGCTGGATAAAGCGCGACCCGGCCGAAGGTCGGCTTCAACCCGGATATGCCGCAGAACGAGGCGGGGATGCGGATCGAGCCGCCGGCGTCGGTGCCGACCGCCAGCGGGCAGATTCCGGCCACAACGGATACCGCGCTGCCGCCGCTGCTGCCGCCCGGGGTGCGCGCGAGG
Source organism: Alphaproteobacteria bacterium (assembly GCA_030041385.1). Taxonomy (GTDB): domain Bacteria; phylum Pseudomonadota; class Alphaproteobacteria; order ATCC43930; family CGMCC-115725; genus DATARH01. The sequence goes on along the minus strand of JASHNY010000006.1, from coordinate 22,032 downwards.
TCCCAGGGGTTCCGCGTCATGCCGGAGAGCGGCGAGTCGGTCACCGGCTTCCAGCCGAATTCGGGCGTCGTGGTCTTGCCGAAAAACACCGCGCCCTCGGCGCGCAGGCGCGCCACCGCCGGCGAATCCTCGTGCCATTCCTGGTTCGGGTCGATCGTGCGCGAGCCGATCAGGCGCGGCCAGCCGCGGGTCAGCAGCGTGTCTTTCAAAGCCACCGGAACCCCGTCGAGAAGGCCCAGCGGCGCGCCTTTGGCCCAGCGCGCCTCGGATTCGCGCGCCATCTTGAGCGCCGTCTCGGGGTCGTAGAGGACGAAGGCGTTGACCGCGCCCTCGTAGGCTTCGAGCCGGCGCAAGGCGGTCTCGATCACCGCGACCGGAGACAGCGCCTTGGTGCGGTAAAGCTCGATGAGCCGGGTCGCCGGCAGAAAGGCGAGATCCTCGGGCATGCTGACCCCCTACGTCGTCGTCACCACGTTGATCAGGCTGTCGCCGCGGACAAAGCGGCCGATATTGTCGGCAATCTCGTCCCAGCGGCGGCGCACCATGCCGGTGGTCCAGCCGGAATTGTGCGGGGTCACGATGACGTTGGGCAATTCGTGGAAGGGGTGGCGCGAGCCGCGCCGGTTCGGCTCCGCCGGGGTCGGGTATTGCCACCACACGTCGAGCGCGGCGCCGCCGATGGTGCGGTCGCGCAATGCGGCATAGATCGCGTCTTCGTCGATGACCGCGCCGCGCGCGATATTGATCAGGAACGCAGTCGGTTTCATCAGCGCGAGGCGGCGCGCATCGATGAGGCCGGTCGTTTCCGGCCCAAGCGCGGTGCACAGCGCCACGGTGTCGCATACGGGCAGCATCCGGTCGAGCTCGGCGAGCGGATAAAGCCGCTCGACCCAGGGATCGGCCTCGCGCGGGGTGCGATTGGCGGCGAGGATGCGAAGACCGAACGGCGCCGCCCGCCGCGCCACCTCGCGCCCGACCCTTCCATACCCGACGATGCCGAGCGTGGTGCCGCGCACCTCGCCGTGCGGCACGCCGCCCTGCACCCAGCTCGACCGCCATGAGCCGTGCGCGCGGAACTCGCCGGCGATCTCGAACAGCCGGTGATGCAGGGCCAGCATCGCCATCACGACGTATTCGGCGATCGCGGTCTCGTGGCCGAACGCATTGCAGACCGCCACCCCTTTCGGCATGGCGTCGAGGTCGAACAATTCGACGCCGGTCGCGACCGACTGCACCAGCCTGAGGCGCGGCGCCGGCGGGTATTCGGCGCGCCAATGGTTGCTGACCAGGATCTCCGCGTCGGCGGCGGCGGCAGGCAGCAGCGCGCGGTCGAGCGGATCGTCGAGGACGACCGTGTCGAGCCTGGCCGGCAATTCGGCGCGGATGCCGCGCGCGGTGTCGGCCGCGACCCCGCCGAGAAACAGCGCTTTCATGGCATCGCCGCCTGTGTGATTTTCATCGCCGTTTCCGCTGTCGGGATCGGTTCAATGAATTCAGTGTGTCGGCTGGGAGGGGGCAAGTGAAGCAGATTGTCGTTCTCGGCGCCGGGTTTGCCGGGCTGATCGCCGCCGTCGGCGCGGCGCGCAAATTGGCCGAACTGAAAATCCCGCGCAGCGATGTCGGGGTAACGGTGATCAACCGCGACCGGTTTCACTCGATCCGCGTGCGCAATTACGAGACCGACCTCAGCGACCTTCGGGTGCCGCTTGACGACGTGCTGGGCCCGATCGGGGTCGATTTGATGGTCGGCGATGTCGTCGGGCTCGATACGGCCCGGCACGAAGTGTCGTGCACGTTCGGCGGGCGCGCGACCGCGGTGCCGTACGACCGTCTCGTCTTTGCGCTGGGCAGCGAGCTGGTGCGGCCGCCGGTCCCCGGTCTCGCCGAATACGGGTTCGACATCGACACTTACGCGGCCGCCGCGCGCCTTTCGGCCCATCTCGACGCCTTGCCGGGCCGCCCGGCGACAGCGGGCCGGTTCACCGCGCTGGTGATCGGCGGCGGGTTGACCGGGGTCGAGATGGCGACCGAGCTGGCGACGCGGATGCGCAGCCTTGCCGGCGGCGCGCCGTCGCGGGTCATCGTCGCCGACCGGGCGCCGCGCATCGGCTCGAACATGGGCGAGGCCGCCTGCGACGTCATCGACGAAGCATTGCATGCGCTCGGGGTCGAAAGCCTGCCCGGCATCTCGGTCGCATCGGTCGATGCAGAAGGCGTGCGGCTGGCCTCCGGCGAAGAGATCGCCGCCGCGACCGTGGTGTGGTGCGGCGGCATGCGCGCCCACCCGCTCGTCGCCGCCTTGCCCGGACCCTACGACCGCTTCGGCCGCGTCTCGGTCGATCGCTTCCTCAAGGTCGCCGGGACCGATGATGTGTTTGCCGCGGGCGATGCCGCTGCCGCATTGCTCGATGGCGTGCACCCATCGGTCATGTCGTGCCAGCACGCCCGCCCGATGGGCCGCATCGCCGGGCACAACGTCGTCTGCGACCTCACCGGCGCGGCGCCGATGCCGATCGAGATCGGGTACTATGTGACCTGCCTCGACCTCGGCGCCTGGGGCGCGGTCTATTGCCAGGGCTGGGACCGCCAGGTCGCGGTCACCGGCGAGGCGGCGAAAAAAACCAAGCGCATCATCAATACCGAGCGGATCTACCCGCCGCGCTCGCGCGATGCCGCCGAAATCCTCGCCACCGCCGCCCCGGTGACGCAGGCCCCGCCGCAGCAATTCGCGGCGAGGTGACGACCGGCTACATCGCGCGAAAGTGAGTGAGCAGTTCGCTCTCCCACAGATCGAGCTGGTCGAGCTCGTAGTCGAGCGGCGACAGCACCAAATATTCGAGCCCGGCCTCGGCGAGTTCGGCGAGGCGTTCGCGCATTTGCGCCGCGGTGCCCGTCAGATAGCAGGTGCGCAGATGCTCGAACGAGCGGTGCGTGCCCATGATCCGCTCGTAAAGCGGCCGCTGCACCTTGAGCGCCGTGGCCTCGTCGTCGGTCGGCACGATGTGGCAGAAATTGAGGTGGCCGAAGACCAGCATGTTGCGGTCGCGGCCGATCTCGTCGAGCCGGCGCGTGATCTGCCGCCAATCGGCGATGACGCTCGGGGTCGAGCCGGCGGCGCGGGCGAGCCAGCCGTCGGCACGGCGGCAGATGCGTTCGAGCACGGTCGGGGCGATGGTTTCGGGATCGGGCGAGAGCGCGGTTTTGACCTTCGACCCGCCTGCCACCCACAATTTCGGCGGGTCGGAGAGCGGCGGGTCGATCGCGACATCGTCGAACCGGTAATACCGCCCATGATGCGTCACCGGCTCGCCGCGCCAGAGCTTGGCGAAAATGTCGAGGATTTCGTCCGTGCGCCCGCCGCGCTCGCTGAGCTTGACGCCGGCGACGGCGAATTCGTGCGCGTCCCAGCCGACCCCGACCCCCAGCTCGAAGCGCCCGCCCGACACTATGTGCAGGCTGGCGATCTCCTTGGCCATGAACACGGGGTTGCGGATCGGCGGGATCAAGATGCCGGTGGCGATCTTGATCCGGCTCGTCGCGCCGGCAGCGAAGGCGAGGGTTTCGAGCGGCGACAGCCACGCCGTGCCGTAGAGCCCGCGCGCGGTCAGCAGATGCTCGGCGACCCACAGCGTCTCGAACCCCATCACTTCGGCGCGCCGGGCGAAGTCGCGCAGCCGCCCGGCCTTCTGGTAATCGAGGTCGGAAAACGAATAGCTCGGCAGCATCAGGCCGAAACGCATGGAACAACCTCCTCAACCGTCATTGCGAGGAACCCGCGGGCCTGACCCGCGGGGACGCGGCAATCCCGGCGGCGGAGACTTCAACGGGCGAGATTGCTTCCCCCCGGATCGGCCTTGCCGTCCTGGGGTTCGCAATGACAGCATGGAAATAACACGGGAGAGGAAGCGAGCGATGACCGAATTCCGCTACGACCACGTCCATTTGCGCAGCCCCGACCCCGACGCGACCGCCGCGTGGTACCGCCGCATGTTCGGCGCCGAAATCATCAAATCGGTGATGTCGAACGGCATCGAGCGCACCGACATCAAGCTCGGCGGGGTCAACCACTTCATCGCCAAGGTACCCGACGATGCCCCGCTTGCCGAGAAGGCGGACGGCAGCTTTGTCGGGCTCGACCATATCGGGCTCAGGGTCAACAACATCGACGCGGTGTGCGAGGAATTGCGAGCCAAGGGCGCCGAGTTTTCGGTCGAGCCCAAGACGATCCGCCCCGGCGTGCGCATCGCCTTTGTCCGCGGCCCGCAAAACGTGTTGATCGAGATCCTCGACCGCGACGTGGCGTGATCCCCTCACCCTTCCCATCCCTGACGGGATGAGGCCCTTCCCTCTCCCGCATGCGGGAGAGGGTGGCTGCGGAACGGCCGGGTGAGGGTCAGCCGGTCTCCATCGGCAGGCTGGGATCGGGCGCCCATTCCGACAATGAGGCGTCGTAGAGGCGCACGTCGGGGTGGCCGAGCATGACCAGCGCAAAGGCGGTGGCGCTGGCGGCGATGCCGCCGCCGCAATAGGTGATCACCCGGCGGTCGAAAGCGCCGACCGCGTCGAACTTGTCGCGGAGCGCACCGGCCGCCAGGAAGGTGCCGCGCTCCGGATCGATAAGGCCCACGGTCGGCACGTTGACGCTGCCGGCGATGCGCCCCGGCCTTCCGTAGGTGTTGCCGCCGGTGCCGGCGTGCTGCACCGCCTGCAAGGCATTGATCGTGCAGGCCGCCGGGTCGCCGATCGCGGCGCGCACCTCATCCTTGCCGACCATCAGCCCGGCACGGTCCTCGCGCACGACGAATTCTGCCGGCGCCCGCGCCCGTGCCGGCCCGGTTTCGACCGGGCGGCCTTCGCGCGCCCATTTCTGGAATCCGCCGTCGAGCACCGCCGCGTTGTCGAACCCGAACGTGCGCAGCAGCCACCATACCCGCGTCGCCCATTGCGGGTTGGCGGTGCTGTAGAGCACGACCTTGCTGTCTTCGCCGACCCCGACACGGCTCATCGCGGCGGCGAACTCGGCCGCCCCCGGCCGCATGAAGCGCAATTTCGTCCGCCCGCTATTGTCCGACAAATCGGCCTGCAGATCGACAAACTGCGCGCCCGGAATGTGCCCCTTCTCGAAATCCTCGCGGCCGGGCTTGACCGTGTAGGTGATCCTCGGGTCGGGGATCAGGTGCGTCGTGCAATCGAGCACGACGAGGTCGGAGTCGCCGAGATGCGCGGCGAGCCCGTCGGTGTCGATCAGGTATTGGGGATGGGCGAAGCCGGTATCGGATCGGGCCATGGCGCCTCTCCTCGGAGCGGAAAAGGGCAGGTTACCCCTTCCGGCCGTGCTTTTCATCGATGCCGGAGGTGCCTTCGCGGCGCGCGAGCTCGGCGCCCACATCCGCAGGGGTGATCCCGGCATCGGCCCACAAGACGAGCAGGTGATAGAGCACGTCGGCGCTTTCGCGGGTCAGCGCCGCGCGGTCGTTGCGGATGCCTTCGATGACCGCCTCGACCGCCTCCTCGCCGAGCTTCTGCGCGATCTTGGTGCGGCCGCGGGAAAACAGCCTTGCCGTATACGAGGTCTCGGGGTCGGCGCCGCGCCGCGACTCGATGACGGCCCACAGCCGCGCCAGGGTTTTGCCGAGCGGATCGGCCATGACTAGTTCCGCACCGGCACGCCGTGCGCGGCGAGATGGGCTTTCGCCTCGCCGATGCGGAACGTGCCGAAATGAAAGATCGAGGCGGCGAGCACCGCGGTCGCGTGGCCGTCCCTGATCCCTTCGACGAGGTGGTCGAGCGTGCCGACCCCACCCGAGGCGATGACCGGCACTCGCACCGAATCGGCTACGGCGCGGGTCAATTCGATGTCGAAGCCCGATTTGGTGCCGTCGCGGTCCATCGAGGTCAATAATATCTCGCCGGCGCCGTAATCGGCGAGGCGGCAGGCCCAATCGACCGCGTCGAGCCCGGTCGGGCGGCGGCCGCCATGGGTGAACACGCCCCATTTTCCGGGCGCGGTCATCTTCGCGTCGATCGCGGCGACGATGCACTGGCTGCCGAATTTCTCGGCCGCCTCGCGCACGAACTCGGGCCGGGCGACGGCGGCGGTGTTGATCGACACCTTGTCGGCGCCGGCCAGCAACAATTTGCGGATGTCCTCGACAGTGCGCACCCCGCCGCCGACGGTCAGCGGCATGAAGCATTCCTCGGCGGTGCGGCGCACCACGTCGTACAACGTGTCGCGCCCCTCGTGGCTCGCGGTGATGTCGAGAAAGCAGAGCTCGTCCGCGCCTTCGCGGTCATAGACGCGCGCCTGCGCGACCGGGTCGCCGGCATCGACGAGATCGACAAAGTTGATGCCCTTGACCACCCTGCCGTCCTTGACGTCGAGGCAGGGGATGACCCGCATCTTCAGCATCCGGCGCGCTCCTCCAGCAGCGCTAACGCGGCGCGCGGGTCGATTCTTCCATCGTAAAGGGCGCGGCCGCAAATGATCCCCTTGATGCCCGATGCCGCCTGCCGCCGCAGTGCGGCGATGTCGGAAAGGGCGGCGACGCCGCCCGAGGCGATAACCGGAATGCCGGCGGCGCGGGCGAAGGCGGCGACCGCCTCGGCATCGACCCCGCCGAGCGCCCCGTCGCGCGCGATGTCGGTATAGACGATCGCGGCGACCCCCGCATCGGCAAAACGGTGGGCGAGCTCGACGACCCCGACCTCGCTCTGCTCCGCCCAGCCTTCGACCGCGACCTTGCCGTCGCGCCCGTCGATGCCGACGACAATGCGCCCCGGATAGGCGGCGGCCGCTTCGCGCACCAGCGCCGGGTTGCGCAGCGCGGCGGTGCCGAGCACGACCCGCTCGATGCCGAGATCGAGCCAGGCATCGATCGCGGCGCGGTCGCGGATGCCGCCGCCGAGCTGCAGCTTGATGCCGACCGCGCGGCGGATCGCGCGCACCGCCTCGCCGTTGACCGAGGCGCCGGCAAAGGCACCGTCGAGATCGACGATGTGCAGCCAGGAAAAGCCCAGCGCGGCGAAGTCGCGGGCCTGCGCCGCCGGATCGGTGTTGAACACGGTGGCGCTCGCCATCTCGCCGCGCACCAGGCGCACGCAGGCGCCGCCCTTCAGGTCGATCGCCGGATAGAGGATCACGGCGGTCTCACGCTGCGGGATCGTCGAGGCGCTTATGGTAGTAGTGCCCCGGCACGATCCGGCCATCGACCCGGGCGTAGGCCGGGTGGGTGCCCCAGCGCCGGTAGCCCATGCTCTCGTAGAGCCCGATCGCGGCGCGCTGGGTGTCGCGCAGGTCGAGGTTGAGGACGACGAGGCCGAGCTCGCGGGCCAGCCGCTCGATCTCCAATATGATGCCGCGGCCAAGGCCGTGACCGCGCGCCCATGGCGCGACGAAGGCGCCGGTCAAGGTGCCGGCAAAGGCCTGCGCCTCATTGTTGCGCGGCGCCCGCGACAGCAGCGCCGAGCCGGCGATGAGCCGGTCGAGCCGGCCGACCACGAGGTGGCGATCAGGAACCAGCAAGACGCCGTTCCAGTAATTCTCCAGCACATGGCGCGGCGGCGGCTTGAGCCAGCCAAAGCCGCCGCCCTCGACGATCGCGGCCTCGGTCGCCTCGCACAGATCGTCGAGGTCGCTGCCGGAATACTGGGTCAGGCGCTCGACCCAGACATTGCCGGCCGTCTCCATCGCGTTCATGCGGCCTTCCTCACGGACGCCACTGCAGGAAATTCGCGATCATTCTGAGGCCGGCCGCCTGGCTCTTTTCGGGGTGGAACTGGGTGCCGACGAGGTTGCCGTGCCCGACCACCGCGGCGATCGGGCCGCCGTAATCGGCAACGGCGAGAATGTCGCCGTCGTCGGCGACCTTGAATTGGTAGCTGTGCACGAAATAGGCATGAGTGCCGGGCGGCAGCCCGTCGAGCACCGGGTGCGCGGCCCGCGGCACGAGCTGGTTCCAGCCCATGTGCGGGATTTTCAACGCCGGATCGGCCGGCTCCAATGCGACGATGTCGCCGCCGATCCAGCCGAGCCCGGCGACGGTCTCGAACTCGCGGCCCCGCTCGGCCATCAGCTGCATGCCGACGCAGATGCCGAGAAACGGCCGGCCGCGGGCGATCGCGGCCTCGCTCAGCGCGTCTTCGAGGCCGGGGACGCCGGCGAGGCCGCGCCGGCAATCGGCAAAGGCCCCGACCCCCGGCAGGACCACGCGGTCGGCGCTGGCGACGGCTTCGGGATCGCTGGTCACCGCGATCGCGGCGGCGATCGCATTCTCGGCGGCGGCGCGCTCGAAAGCCTTTGCCGCCGAGCGCAGATTGCCCGAGCCGTAATCGACGATAGCGACCTTCATGCCGAATTGCCGCCGAGAGTGCCCTTGGTCGAAGGGATCGCGCCGCCGCGGCGCGGATCGATCTCGATCGCTTCCCGCAAGGCGCGTGCCAAGCCCTTGAAGCAGGATTCGACGATATGGTGGTTGTTCTCGCCGTAGATGTTTTCGACGTGCAGGGTTACCCCTGCCGACTGGGCGAAGGCCTGGAACCACTCCTTGAACAATTCGGTGTCCATCTCGCCGAGCTTTGGCCGGGTGAAATTGACTTTCCATACAAGGTACGGCCGGTTCGACGCGTCGAGGCTGACCCGGGTCAAGGTCTCGTCCATCGGGATAACCGCGTGGCCATAGCGCTGGATCCCCGCGCGGTCGCCCAGCGCCTTCGACACCGCGCCGCCGACGACATAGCCGGTGTCTTCGGTGGTGTGGTGGAAATCGATGTGCAGGTCGCCCTTGGCCTCGAGCGCGATATCGACGAGGCTGTGCCGCGCAAGCTGCTCCAGCATGTGGTCGAGAAAGCCGATCCCGGTCGAAATCCTGGCGGCGCCCGTGCCGTCGAGATCGACGCGACCCTTGATCTGCGTCTCCCTGGTGTTGCGCTCGACCGTCGCGACCCGCAATTTCGTCTCCTGATCGGGCTTTAAAGTCCGGAAGCCTCGCCGGCGGCGCTCTTTTAACAAAGACCGCCGGCGCCCGCCACTATCGCCGAGGTTCGTGAAAGCGCGGTTACGCGGCCGCTTCGCCGACGAGGCGGGCGATCAGCCGGTTCACCTCGCCGGCCTTTTCCATATGGGGCAGGTGGCCGCACGAATCGAGGATATGCACCGGCACGCGGCCGGCGACGGCCGCGGCGTGCGCGACCGGGATGATGCGATCGTCGCGCCCCCAGACGAGCTGCACCGGCAACGGCAGCGTCGCCAGGATCTCGGCCTGGCCGGCGCGCTGCACGCCGCCTGGAAACCATTCCGCCGCGATCGCCGAGAGCGCCGCCGAGACGCCGTCGAGCCGCTTGTAGCGCAATACGTCCTCGACCATCGTGCGGCCGACCAGTGCGGGGTCGTGGACCAACAGGCGCAATACCTCCTGCGCCTCGCGGCGCCGCTCGATCCTGACGAAGCCGTCGATGAACGCGGCGTTGATCTCGGGGCCGAGCCCGGCCGGGGCGAGCAATGTCAGGCTCGCCACCCGCGCGGGCTGCCAGCCGGCAAAATGCAAGGCGATGGCGCCGCCCATCGAATGGCCGACGAGGTGCACCCGGTCGATATCGAGCGCGGCCAATGCGCGGTCGATATCGGCGGCAAGGCCGGCGCCGTCGATGGGGCCTTTCAGCGCCTTGCTCGAGCCGCCGTGGCCCGGCAGGTCGAGCGCGATCGTGCGCTGCCGCTCGGCCAGAACCGACTGGTTGAACATCCAGGTGTTGAGGTCGGCGCCGAAGCCGTGGATGAGCACGATCGGCACGCCGCTCTCGCCGAGGTCGAGATAGCGCAGGCGATAGTCGCCGGCCGCGAGTTCCCGCGCCGCCGGCGCCTCGCTTTCGGCCTCCGCCGCGGTGGTGTCGGGCACGACAAACCCGGCGACGAAGGCGTCGATCTCGCCATCTGCCGCCTCTTGCGGCGCGACGACCGCGATCAACGCGCCGATCGGCAAGGTGCTGCCCGGCGCCGCCACGATCCGCCGCAACGTGCCGGCTTCGCCCGCCTCCATGACGTTGGTGATCTTGGTGGTCTCGATCTCGACCAGTTCGTCGCTCGGCCCGACCGCATCGCCCTCTTCCTTGAGCCAGCCGAGGATTTTGCCCTCGGTCATGGTCAGGCCCCATTTCGGCATCGTGATCGCGGCGATGGTCATCGGCTGCATTCCCGACGGTGCGTCCTTCGACTGCTCGCTGCGCTCGCGCTCAGGATGAGGACCGATTGCGTAAGCGCGATCCTCATCCCGAGGAGCGCTCGGAGAGCGCGTCTCGAAGGACGCACCGCGCTCATCCAACCGACCTTACTTCCCATACCCATGCACCTCGCGCACCGCGGCAGCGATCTTGTCGGGGCTGGGGATGTAGAGCTTTTCGAGGCTGGGGGCGAACGGCACCGGGGTGTGCGGCGCGGTCACCCGGCGGATCGGCGCCTTCAGCGCGTCGAATGCCTTGTCGGCGACGAGGGCGGCGATGTCGGTGGCGATACTGCAGCGCGGCGTCGCCTCGTCGACGATGACCAGCCGGCCGGTCCGCTCGACGCTCTCCAAAATCGTGTCCTCATCCAGGGGCGAGGTCGTGCGCGGGTCGATCAATTCGATCTCGATCCCGTCCTTTTCAAGGGCTTCGGCGGCTTCGTTCGCGTAATGCACCATGCGGGCGAGCGCGACGACCGTCACGTCGTCGCCGTCGCGCACGACATTGGCCTCCCCGAACGGGATCGTGTACGGCTCGTCGGGCACCTCGGTGCGGAGGTCGTACATCAATTTGTGCTCGCAGAAGACGACCGGATCGTCGTCGCGGATCGCCTGGATCAACAGGCCCTTGGCGTCATAGGCGTTGGACGGCACGACGCATTTGAGCCCCGGCACCGCGGTGAAGACGCCGTAAGGGCTTTGCGAATGCTGGGCGGCGGCGCTGCGCCCGGCGCCGATCATCGTGCGGATCACCAGCGGGGTCTTGGCCTTGCCGCCGAACATGTAGCGGAACTTGGCCGCCTGATTGAAGATCTGGTCGAAGCAGACGCCGAAGAAATCGCTGAACATCAATTCCGCGACCGGCCTCAATCCGGTCACCGCGGCGCCGGCGGCGGCGCCCATGATCGCGCTTTCGGTGATCGGGGTGTCGATGACGCGCGCCTCGCCGAATTCGCCGAAGAGGCCCTTGGTGACGCCGAGCACGCCGCCATAGGCGTCGCGCTGGCCCTCGGTGCCGGCCCCGCCCGATACGTCCTCGCCGATCACCACGATCGTCGGGTCTCGGCGCATCTCCTGGGCCAGCGCCTCGTTCAGCGCCTGGCGGATCGATTTCTGCGGCATCGCGGCGGCCTCCCCGGGTTTTGCTTATCATAGCGCGCCCGGCCCCGCCGCGCCGCAGTTACGTCAACCGAACAATCGTCTCTCAATACGGCCAGAACGGGCGCGGATACCACGGCATCGGGGGCGGATAATAGGCCGGCGGCGGATAATAAGCTGGCGGCGGATAGTACGCCGGCGGGGCGGGATAGCCTGGCGGGGCGGGATAGCCCGGTGGGGCGGGATAGCCCGGCGGGGCAGGATAGGCCGGCGCCGCCGGAGCGCCGCCGAGCTGGGCCAGCTCCTGCGCATTCAGCTGGTTCGCGACCCGGTCGGTGCTGGTGCTGGGATAGTAGTGGTGGACGCGCCGGACGACCTGCCGATGGGGTTTCGGTTTGCTCGGCGCGGGTGCCGGCTGCCCGGCCGGCGCCGTCGCGGCCGGCGGGCTGGTTGCCGGCGCTGCCGGCGGCGTCTGGTTCTGCGCCCAGCCCGGTGCGGCAAAAGCGACCGCCCCGGCGAGGACGACGCAATAAGCGTATTTCATCCGGTTGCTCCCCTTAACGCAACGCACGGGCGTTATACGCGCGTTTCACCTTGGCGCGTGTCCGGCTCAATACGAAACATAGACATCGGTCAACAGCGCGCTGTCCGGCGGCGGCGCACCGGCGCGGGCGGCGGCGACGGCGCGGTCGATCAGCGCGGCGACCTCGGCATCGACCGCGTCGAGCGCGTCGGCTTCAAGCAAGGCCGCCTCGGTGACGCGGGCGCGGAAATGCGTCAGGCAATCCCGCGCCTCACGCAGGTTCTTGACCTCGTCCTTGCCGCGGTAAAGCTGTGCGTCGCCCGAGTGGTGGCCATAGAAGCGGCAGGTATCGACCTCGATCGCGCTCGGTCCGCCGCCGTTGCGGGCACGCTCGACCGCCTCGTAGGCGGCCTCGTGCACGGCAAAGAAATCGTCGCCGCTGACCTTGACCGCGGGCATCCCGAACCCGGCGGCGCGGCCGGCGATGTCGTGGCTGCCGACGTGATAGGCGACGCCGGTGCCCTCGCCGTACTGGTTGTTCTCGAACATGAAGATCGCCGGGAGCTTGAGCACCACGGCCATGTTCATCGCCTCGAACGTGGTGCCCTGGTTGGAGCCGCCGTCGCCGGTGAACGACACCGCGACGGTGCCGGTGCCGAGGGTCTTGGCGGTCAGTGCCGCGCCGATCACCAGCGGCGGGCCGCCGCCGACGATGCCGTTGGCGCCGAGCATGCCGCGGTCGAGGTCGGCGATGTGCATCGACCCGCCCTTGCCGCCGCACAACCCGCCTTCCTTGGCGAACAATTCCTGCATCATGCCGACCACGTCGCAGCCCTTGGCGATCGAATGGCCGTGTCCGCGATGGGTCGAGGCGATGTAGTCCCCGGGGCCGAGATGCATGCACATGCCGACCGCCGAGGCCTCCTCGCCGGCATAGAGGTGGACGAATCCGGGGATGCCGCCCTTGGAGAATTCCTCCTGCACGCGCTCTTCGAACCGGCGGATCGTGACCATGTCGCGATAGGCCCGGATCAACTCGTCGCGGTTCAACTGCATCGCGGCCTCCTCGGTGGCGGAAGCACAGGATTTACCACGGCCGCAGCCGCTTCCCTAGCCCGCCGGCAAGGCTGCCCGGACGGCACGGGGCGGCGGCGCGGCATCGGGCACGGGCAGGTCGCGCCCGGCGGCGACCGGCGCGACCGCCAGGTGCTCGCGCTTGCCGCGAATCTCGATCTCGCGCCAGGAGAACAGCGCGCGATCGAACCCGGCGAGCGCGACCACCGTCTCCGACACGATCAGCTCGCAGTGAAACTCCTTGGTCAGGTTCTGCAGCCGATCGGCGGTGTTGACCGGATCGCCGATCGCGGTAATCGCGGCGGCGCTGCCGTAGCCCATCTCGGCGACGATCGCCGGGCCGGCGTGGATGCCGATGCCGATGCGCAATGGCGCGGTCAATTCGCTGCGCAGCGATTCATTGAGCTCGACCAGCTGCTGCGACATCTGCCGCGCCGCCTCGATCGCCTCGCGGCACCCGGCGCGGGCGCCGCTCTCGACGCCGAACAGGGCCATGACCCCATCGCCGATGAACTTGTCGACACGCCCGCCGGCAGCTTCGACGGCGCGGCCCATCGCGGCGAAATAGCGGTTCAGCACGAAGACGATGTCGAACGGCAGACGGCCTTCGGACAGGGCGGTGAAGCCGCGGATGTCGGCAAACAGGATGGCGATCTCGCGTTCGCCGCCCTGCGCCAGATCGACCCGGCGCCGGCCGTCGCGGGCCTGGGCGAAGGGCGGCAGCAGCGGCGTCACCTCGATATCGACGGTCGGGCGCAGCATGCAGGCGAGGCGGATATTGCCGGTGGCGCCGATGCGGTTCAGCACCCGGCGCTCGTCCTCGCCGGGCGGCGGCGGGCCGGGCAACCCGGCGCGCACCCGCACCCGGCAGGTCGAGCAGCGGCCGCGGCCGCCGCACACATGCGCGTGCGGGATGTGGGCGAGGCGGCTGGCCTCGAGCACGCTGGTGCCGCGGATCACATCGATATGGCGCCCGTCGGGATAGGTGATGCGGACAAAGCCGTTGAGCCGCTGCCAGGTCCGGCGCAGCAGCCGCGCCGCCAGCACGGCCACGACGACGCCGACGAAAAACCAGGTCAGCAGGCCGGTCAGTCGGGCCATCGCGTCCGCCGCCGCCGGCGTCGGCAGGGCCATGTGGGCAAACGCCGCCTTGGTCCAGCCCGGCTGCTGCGCCAGCGCCGCGACTTGCCGCGCCGACTCGCCGAGCCCGAGCAATGACAGCACCGGCACCAGCACCGCGACGGTCAGCGCCAGCGGGCGCAGGCGCTCGTACCACGGGCGCGCCCGCAGCCAGTAGTGGAGGCCCAGCATCGCATGGGTCCAGGCCACGACCAGCACCGCCATCTGCCAGATGCCGTTGCGCGGGTTGTGGACGAAAAAGTTCCAGAGCTCGTAGGTATAGAACTGGGTGTCGACGCCGAGGAAGCTGTGGGCGATGCGGTTGGCGACGACATGGCGCGCCAGCATGATCGGGATCGCGAAGCCAAGCGCGATCTGGGCGAATTCGGCCGGCCGCAGCCGCAATGTCCGCCGCTGCCACAACGCCATGATCGCCAGCACGTAATGGACGACGAAGCTGCCGTAGAGCGCGGTCAATCCCGGCAGCGACGACCACAAGGCGACGACCCATCCGAGCACCCGCTCCATCGCGGCGAGCGAGACGAGGCCGACCGCGTGGTTCAACAGATGCATCGTCACATAGGCGAGCATCACCAGGCCGGAGACAAGGCGCGCCCGCCGAATCATTGCCGCTCGCCCCGATACCGGGCCGCCCGCTTGCTTGCTATCATCGATGCGTCCCCGACTGCCGGGCAGCGCACGGCAGGGTGCTGCGCGATTGCGTCGCGGTGCCTGTGCCGTCGCGATCGGGCAAAACGGACCGCCGCTCTGCGGGAGGCCCCGATATGCTGGAGATCTGCAACCTCGTCAAACGTTTCGGTGCTCTGACGGCGGTCGACGGCGTGTCGCTGACCGTGCCGAAAGGCGAGGTGCTGGGCTTTCTCGGCCCCAACGGCGCCGGCAAGTCGACGACGATGAAGATGGTCAGCGGCTTTCTCGCGCCGACCGCCGGCACCGCGGTGATCTCTGGCTTCGACATCCTGCGTCAGCCGCTCGCGGCAAAGCGGTGCATCGGCTATCTCCCCGAAGGTGCGCCGGCCTATCCCGATATGAGCGCGGCGGAATTCCTCGACTTCATCGCCCGCATCCGCGGCTTTTCGGGGGCGGAGGCAAAGCGGCGGATCGGCCGGGTCGTCGAGATGATGCATATCGGCGAGGTCCTGCATCAGCCGATCGAGACCTTGTCGAAAGGCTATCGCCGGCGGGTCGGGGTGGCGCAGGCCTTGCTGCACGACCCGCAGGTGTTGCTTCTCGACGAGCCGACGGACGGACTCGACCCCAACCAGAAACACGAAATGCGCGCGATCATCGCGGCAATGGCGCCCGAGAAGGCCATCGTGATCTCGACCCATCTGCTGGAAGAGGTCGAGGCGGTGTGCACCCGCGCCGTCATCATCGCGCGCGGGTGCATCCTGGTAGATGGCACGCCGGCCGAGCTTTACGCCCGCTCGCGCTATCACAATGCCGTGCGCCTCGGCATCCCGCTCGGCAGCGAGGGGCGGATCAAGGCGGCGCTGGCACGGCTGCCCGAGATTGCCGCGGTTGAGGACGCGGCGGACGGCGAAGGCCATGGGGTCGTCGCCTTTCCGACGGGAGCGCGGGCGCCCGTCGCCGAGATTGCCGAACTGGCGCGGGCCGAAAACTGGAAACTGACCACGTTGCGGGTCGAGCGCGGCCGGCTCGACGATGTGTTTCGCGCGGTCACGGCGCCCGGGCTCGAAGCCGCCCGCCAATGATGAGCTGCATCTATAGCGGTGCGTCCTTCGAGACGGCTGCTTTGCAGCCTCTTCAGGATGAGGCAGGTTTTTCATGGCATTAAGACAAATCCTCATCCTGAGGGGCGGGCGCAGCCCGCGTCTCGAAGGCCTCATCCTGAGGAGCGGGCGCAGCCCGCGTCTCGAAGGACGCACGGCGCCGATCCCGGCCGCCGCCTCCTGAGACGATGCGCAACATCGCCACGATCTTCGGGCGCGAATTGACCGCGTATTTCGTCACGCCGCTGGCCTATGTGTTCATCGTGATCTTTCTGGCGCTCGCCGGGGTGTTGACCTTTTTCGTCGGCGATTTCTTCGAGCGCGGCCAGGCCGACCTGCAATCTTTTTTCACGTTCCACCCGTGGCTCTACCTGGTCCTGATCCCGGCCTTGTCGATGCGGCTGTGGGCCGAGGAACGCAAGACCGGGACGATCGAGTTGTTCCTGACCCTGCCCGTACGATTGTACGAGGCGGTGCTGGGCAAGTTCCTCGCCGCCTGGTGCTTTGCCGGGATCGCCCTGGCCTTGACCTTTCCGCTGTGGCTGACCGTGAACTTCCTCGGCGATCCGGATAACGGGGTCATCGTCGCCGGCTATGTGGCGAGCTGGCTGATGGCCGGCGCGATCCTGGCGATGGGCGCGGCGGTTTCGGCCGCGACCAAGAACCAGGTCATCGCCTTTGTCGTTGCCGCGGCAATCGCCTTCGTGTTCATCGCCGCAGGAACGCCGGCGGTGCTCGGCCTGTTCCAGGGCTGGGCCCCAGACGGGCTGGTTCGCGCGGTCGCGGCGGCCAGCATCTTCGGCCATTTCAGCGCCATGACCCGCGGCGTAATCGCACTGCCCGATGTCGTCTATTTCGCCTCGACCATCATCGCGTTTCTTGGCGCCAACGCGATCCTCGTCGACCTGAAAAAGGCCGATTGAATGGCGCCGTTCTCGCGGCTTCGTGCTGCTTTCGCGCTGCGCCGGGCGCAGTCGGTGGTGGCGCTGGTCTGCGTCGGGCTGATGCTGGTGTCGGTCAACATCATCGCCGCCCGATTTTTCACGGTGCGGGCCGATCTGACCGAAGACCATCTCTACACGTTGTCGCCCGGCACCCGGCGAACATTGGCGCAGATTGCCGAGCCGATCACGCTGCGCTTCTATTATTCGAACAGCCTCGGCGACGCGGTGCCGAGCTATGGCGTCTATGCCGAGCGGGTGCGCGAGATGCTCGACCAGTACGTGATCGCCGCGCACGGCAAGATCCGCCTCGAAGTCTACAACCCGCTGCCGTTTTCGGCGGTCGAGGACCAGGCGCTCGGGTTCGGGCTGCAGGGGGTGCCGCTGAACCGGCAGGGCGAGCAGGTTTATTTCGGCCTTGCCGGCACCAACTCGACCGACGATGTGCAGGTGATCCCGTTCTTTTCGCCGGCGCGCGAGAGCTTTCTCGAATACGATCTGACCCGGCTCGTCCACACCCTGGCGTTTCCGCGGCGGATCGTCGTCGGCCTGTTGTCGTCATTGCCGCTCGAAGGCGATGCGGGCGCGGCGGCGATGGGCCGGCCGAGCGAGCCGATGGCGGTCATCGACCAGCTGCGCGAGCTATACGACATCAAGGATTTGAGCCCCGGCCTGGCGGCGGTTCCCAAGGGCGTCGACGTATTGATGCTGGTGCAGCCGCAACACCTGCCCGACCAGACGCTGTTTGCGATCGACCAGTTCGTTCTGGGCGGCGGCAAGGCGCTGGTCTTCGTCGACCCGTATTCCGAATTGCAGGCCTCGCTCCCGGGCCACATGGGCGAACCCGATGCGGACACCGCGAGCAACCTCGAACCGCTGTTCAAGGCGTGGGGGTTGCGCCTATTGCCGAACGTCGTTGCCGGCGACCGCGAGAACGCGCGCCGCGTCGGCGTGCCGGTGCCGGGGCGCGGCGAGGAGCCGATGGACTACATCGCCTGGCTGGCGCTGCGGCCGCCCGATCTGAGCCGCAGCGACATGATCACTGCCGACCTGCATCAGGTGAACCTGGCCAGCGCCGGCATTCTCGAACCGCTGGCCGGCGCCAAGACCAGGTTGGTGCCGCTGCTGACCACCTCGCGTGAATCGGAGAAGATTCCGGTCGCCAAGGTCAAAGGCCTGCCCGATGTCGGCGAGTTGCTGGCGCATTTCCGGCCGGACGACGAGCGCTACATCCTCGCCGCCCATGTCACCGGCATGGCCGACACCGCCTTTCCCAACGGTCCGCCCAAGCCGGGCAAGGGCAAGCCCGCCGCCTTCCTGAAAAGATCGGTGAAGCCGATCGATGTGGTCGCGGTCGCCGATACCGACATGCTCGACGATCGCTTCTGGGCCGAGACCCAGGATTTCTTCGGCCGGCCGGAGGTCGTGCCGAATGCCGGCAACGGCGATTTCGTCGCCAATGCGATCGAGGTGCTGGCCGGCGGCCCGGACCTCGTCGGGCTGCGCAGCCGCGGCACCTCGGCGCGGCCCTTCGTCGTCGTCGAGCGCATCCAGCGCTCGGCCGACGAGCAATACGCCGCGCGGCAGCAGGAATTGCAGCAGAAGCTTGCGGCGGCGCAGGCCAAGTTGCGCAGCCTGACGGGCGGTGGAAACGGCGGCCCGCCGGCCGCGTTGTCGCCGCAAGAGAGCAAAACAATCGCGCAGTTCCGCGCCGACATGGTGACGACGCGCCGTCAACTCCGTGCGGTGCAGGCGGATTTGCGCCGCGATATCAGCCGGCTGAAGACCCTGCTCGAATTCGTCGACATCGCGTTGATCCCGATCGTCGTCGCGGCCGCGGCGATCGTGCTCGGGGCGTTGCGCGCGCGCCGGCGCCGACGCCGCTCGGCGCTGGTCTGAGCGCGGGCAGGCATCATGCAGCGGCGCAGCTTCCTGCTTCTTCTCGGCGCGACGATTGTGCTCGTCGGCGGTGCTGTCGTAACGCTGCGCAGCGGCCCGAACTACGTTAGCGAGGCGCCGCCCGGCGAGCGCGCCTTGCCCAAGCTCGCGCCGAACCTCGGCTCGCTCGCCTGGGTCCGCGTGACGCATGGCAAGACCGTGATGAACTTTGCCGAAACCGGCGGACGCTGGGTTGTCGTCGACAAGGGCAACTACCCGGCTGCCGGCGCCAAAGTACGGCGGATGCTGCTCGCGCTCGCCGACCTGTCGCTGGTCGAGCCCAAGACGCGGCTGCCCGCCCTCTATCCGCGGCTCGATGTCGATGATCCCGCCAACGGCAGATCGACCGAGGTGGTGATCCAGGACCGCGCCGGCCGGGTCGTCGGCCGGCTCATCATCGGCAAGCGGCGGCCTGACCGGCTCGGCATCGGCAATGACGGCACCTATGTCCGCCGCGTCGGCGAGGACCGCGCCTGGCTCGCCCGCGGCACCGTCGACCTGCCTGGCGACGCCGTCGACTGGCTCGACCGCCGCATCCTCGACATTCCCGCCGGCGACATCGCGACGATGGTGTTGAGGGGCGCGCGCGGCGACGTGTTGGTGATCGGGCGGCACGCGATGACCGACAGGTTCGCGCTTTACGACACCGCCAGCGGAGTCAAGCCCAAGAGCGATGCGGCGGTCGCCGCACCGGCGGCGGCGCTCGAGGCGCTCGACCTCGATGACGTGAAGCCGGCGGCGGCGCTGCCGGTGCCGGAGAGCGCCACCGCGACCGCCGCGTTCCGGACGTTCGGCGGGCTTGTCGTCCACGTCAAATTGTTCGCCAGCGACAAGCGCGACTGGGTTTCGATCACCGCCTCGGGCACCGGCAAGGCGGCGGCCGAAGCCAAATCGATCGACGCCCGGGTCGGCGGCTGGGTCTATGCGATCGCGCCGGACAGGGCCAAGATATTGCGCACCACGCTCGCCGACCTGGTCGAGCCGGCGAAAGGGTCATGACCGCGACACCCGATCCCGACGGCCGAGACCGGCGACCGGTGCGAAGCCCGGCCTCACCCTGCATCGGCATCTGCCTGATGGACCCGGCGACGCGCTTGTGCCGCGGCTGCCTGCGCCACATTTCCGAAATCGCCGCGTGGTACGACGCAAGCGCTGCGGAGAAACAGGCGATCCTCGACCGAATCGCCGCGCGGCGGGCGGACACGCGCGGTGTGGGGGAAAGGCGATGACGGGCGGCGGCAAGCCGTGCATGGCGCTGCTCTGCCTGGTGCTGGCCGCCTGCAGTCAGACGGGCGGCTGGAGCAAACCCGGCGCCGATGCGGCCGAAACCGCCCGTGCCTACCAGGACTGCACCACGCTTGCCGCGCCGGTGGTGAACCGCGCCGTCGGCATCGACCAGGATATTCTTGCCACGCGCAGCGCCGATGCGCAGCATTCCTCGGTGACGCGCACCGACGAGCGGTTGATGCAGGACTCGACCACCCGCTGGGGCGACAAGATCATCGCCGCCTGCATGCGGCAGAAGGGCTTCAGCCAGAGCCGCTGAGGCATGCGTCCGGGGCGGACCGCGGCGGCTTCGCGCCGCCGCCGGTATCGCGTACAAGCCGTGCGTCCGAACTGCCGCGGGATCGACGGAGCCGATGAGCGCCTTTTATGCCTTCACCCTGGCCATCGTGCAGGGCATCACCGAACTGTTCCCGATCAGCAGCCTCGGCCACGCGGTGGTCCTGGCGCCGCTGCTCGGCTGGCCGGTCGATCAGCGGGCGCCGGCGTTTCTGCCGTTCGTCGTAGTTCTCCATGTCGGCACAGCCGCCGCCCTGCTGCTCTATTTCTGGCGCGACTGGCTGTTCGTATTGGAGGGGGTGTTCGGCCGTGCCGGGCTCGACCGCCGGGTCCAGGAGGCGCGCCGCCTGTTGGGGCTGATCGTCGTGGCGACATTGCCGGCGGTGGTGATCGGCTTCGTGCTGGAAAAGACGGTGCGGCAGCTTTTTGCCTCGCCGTTTCTGGCGGCGCTGTTCCTGGTCGTGAACGGGTTCGTCCTGCTGCTCGGCGACCGCATGCGCGACCGCGGCGGGATCGCCGAACACGGGCGCGACCTGCGGCTCGACGCGCTGGGCTGGAAAGGCGCGCTGGCAATCGGGCTGTGCCAGTGTGCGGCGTTCATCCCCGGCATCTCGCGCTCCGGCGCGGCGATGGTCGGCGGGCTCGGCACCGGGCTTCGCCACAGCGACGCGGCGCATTTCTCGTTTCTGATCGCAACCCCGATCATCGCCGGCGCCGCGGTGCTGGAAGTGCCGAAACTGCTGGCGCTGCCCGGGCACGGGATCAGCGGGCTGGCGCTGATGGCGGGGCTCGTCGCCGGAATCACCGCCTATCTCAGCGTCGCCTTTCTGATGCGGCATTTCCGCCGCCACAATTTCGACGACGCGCTGGTGCCGTTTGCGATCTATTGCTGGATCGCCGGGGCGGCGGCGATGCTTTATCTCGGGTTGCACGGCTAGCGCGCCGAGGGTGCGATCCGCTCATTCCCCCAACCGGGTGAACCTGATCGGCCCCATCGAGGCGACGAAATTGTCCGGGCTGATCGGCGCATCGGCGAGTTTTGTATGATAATTCTGGCCACTCTCGGTTGCCGCGATGGCGTTGGCGGCGATCGAGAACACTCTGGTGACATTCCCGTTGAGATCGAACCAGCGGCCGTTCATTTCCCGCACATGCGGCGCCTCGGACGGGTAGCCGCGGGGAGTCTGGAACGTCACGTGCCC
The DNA here is from genome assembly GCA_030041385.1 of Alphaproteobacteria bacterium. Lineage (GTDB taxonomy): Bacteria > Pseudomonadota > Alphaproteobacteria > ATCC43930 > CGMCC-115725 > DATARH01. The sequence continues at coordinate 609 of JASHNY010000006.1, read as the reverse complement.
GAGGAGTTCGATTTCCACCTCTGCCGGGTCATTGCCTCGCTCGGCCGGAATGATATGGCTTGCGACAGACGGTTGTAGATGCCTCGGTCCTTTGAAGTAATATATCATGCAAAATTTTTGATCCATTTCCGGGCGAATCGCGGTCATATCGATAATGTTCTCATGATCTGCCCAGATCGGATTTTGGTTTTCGATGAATTTCATTTCCAGTTTTTTGTCTAACTGATTGATGTAGATCTGGCATCCCACCACCGGGTCGGGTCTGAGTTTCGGGGAGTCGACGCCGTCCTGTATCGAATAGCTGACCGTCCAGGTTCCCAACAGCGTTTTGCGAACCCAGGTATAAATGTCCTCGGCCTCGCGGTTTTCCAAAATGTATAAGACAAGCCAGATGGCCGCGAACAAGAACACATAGATGGAGCAAACGGCGATCGCCCCAAGAACGCCGACGTTCCACGAAAAAGATACGGTATTCCCGTGTACCGTGCCGGAAACGATTGCCGTAATAAAATAAATGATGATGCTTATTAAAGTCGATGCGATCAACGAAAAGGTCGCCGAGCCTCGAGCGCGAGAACCGGCGCCAGTCTCGATGAATCGGCTTATCAT
>JASHNY010000005.1 GCA_030041385.1 Alphaproteobacteria bacterium | reverse complement strand
GGCTCGGCGCAATGCAACAGCCGGAGGTTCAGGCCGTCGAACGGGATTTTCGGGTTTGGCGTCTCGCAATGGATCGTCGGCGGAACCACCCCGCGTTCGAGCGCCAGGGCCGCCTTGATCAGCCCGGCCATGCCGGATGCCGGCTCCAGATGCCCGAGATTGCTTTTGACCGAGCCGATCGGCAACGGCTCGCGCCGGCGGCGCCCGAGCGCCTCGCCGACGGCCTGCGCCTCGATCGGGTCGCCGGCCGGCGTGCCGGTGCCGTGCATCTCGAAAAAAGCCAGGTCGTCTGCCTCGATGCCGGCACGGGCATAGACCGAGCGCAGCAATTCCCTCTGCGCCGCCTCATTGGGCAATGACAGGCCGATCGTGCGGCCGTCGGAGTTGACCCCGGTGCCGCGGATCACCGCCCGGATCGGGTCGCGGTCGGCGAGCGCCTGCGCCAGCGGCTTGAGCACGACAACGCCGCCACCCTCGCTGCGGACATAGCCGTCGGCGCGCTCGTCGAAGGCATAGCAGCGGCCGCGCTGCGACAGCATCGCCGCACGGCAGAAGCCGATGAACGGGTAGGGCGACAGCAGCAGATTGACGCCGCCGACGACGGCGGTGCCGATGCGCGCACCGCGGAGCGCCTCGCAGGCCTCGTGCAACGCCACCAGCGACGACGAGCAGGCGGTGTCGACGATAAAGCTCGGGCCGCGGAGGTCGAAGACATAGGAGATGCGGTTGGCGAGGATGCTGAGCGTCCCGCCGGTCATCGAATAGGTGTCGCCGCCGGCCGGGTCGCCGACCCGGATGTCGCGGTAATCGGTCGACGAGGCGCCGACATAGACGCCGGTGGCGCTGCCGGCGAGCCGCGCTGCCGGAATGCCGGCATCTTCGAGCGCATGCCAGACCAGTTCGAGCAGCAGGCGCTGCTGCGGGTCCATCTGCACCGCCTCGCGCGGCGAGATGCCGAAGAATGCCGGTTCGAACAGGTCCACGCCGGTCAACAGCCCCGCCGACCAGGTATAGCTCTTTCCCGGCTCGCCATGCGTCGGGTGGTAGAACATCCGGGTCGACCACCGCTGCGGATCGACTTCCGTGATGGCATCGGTGCCGGATGCGAGCAGCCGCCAGAACGCGTCGAGGTCGGCGGCGCCGGGAAATCGGCACGCAGCACCGACGATCGCGATCAATTCGTCACTCATGGCGTTCGTGCTAACTCAGCTATATGAACTGAACGGTCGGTGACGACTGGTCGCGGACGACTGCCTCCTCGTTATGCATGCCCGGTCAGCCCGGCCGGGATCAAGGTTCTTGCGACGGCGTCGAGCGATCGGCCAGCCCCGTGCCGGCATGAGCCGACTGTCGGGTACGAAAACGCTCCCCTGGGAGACCATCAGAGCCACTCGCGCTCAACCTCAGTATCCGTCGCAAAAGCGCAATGAATCCACATCGTCTCCTTTACTTTTTGCCTATTCGGCCACGTTATCCGGAATGTGCTGCCGTAGTATCGCGTCCGATACCCGGCTTTCATCCCCGCTGCGCTGGCTGGCGATACCCGGCCGATATTTCCTGTCGGCGCAATCGTCTCACACGGGCAACCGCAACATCAAGAAAATACAATACTGTGTGGTTTGAAAACCGTCTTCGAGCGCGCCGTCTCGGGAGATTATCGAAGGCAGCCTGCGAATTCAACCGCAGGATACGCCGGCAAAAAAGACCCGAGTGCAGGGTGCAAACGGGCGAGTTGGCATGGGATGCCATCGAATCGCCTCTATTGGCGGATAAAGGCACCGCAACAACGTGAAAAAGGTTGTTGCAATGCTTTGCCTGGTTCACAGAAACGCACAACATAACGGTTTTTCCAGCATTGCCGCGCGGGCGATTCGGCGGGGCGCGGCGCGCCTCGGCGTCGCGCTCGTCCTCGCCGTCGCGGCAGCGGCGCCGGCTCTGGCGCAGGATCACCACGGCGGCTTCGGCCATCCCGACCATTTCGGCCACCCGGACCACTTCCACCATTTCGCCGGCCACCCCGGCGACTTTCACCACTGGTACGGCGGCTCCTGGCACCATGAATGGCACAACGGGCACTGGGGCTGGTGGTGGGTGGTGCCGGGCTGGGGCTGGTATGCCTATGACGCGCCGGTCTATCCCTATCCCAACCCGTATGTGCCGCCGGTTGCCGCGCCGCCCCCGCCCGGCGGCACCTATTGGTATTATTGCGCCAATCCGGCCGGCTATTACCCTTATGTCCCGCAATGCTACGGGCCGTGGCAGCCGGTGGCGCCGCATCCGGGCTGATGCGCCGGCAGCTCGGCGCGACCGCGTTCCCGCGCCGCCGTTCAGCGCACAATGAGCAGGCCGTAGGTGGCGCGCGCCGCCGCCTGGCGCAGGCGGTCGAACTGCGCCTCGATCGAGGTCGCCGCCAGCACCAGTAGTTGGCAGTCCAGTCCGGTGAAGCGTTCGAGCAGCGCGGTGCCGTCGTCGGGTGCCAGTTCGATCTGCACCCGTACCCGGTAGGCGGCAAGACGCTCGGCGAGCCAGTCCTGGAAGCCCGCCGAGCCGGCCAGGTCTGCGGCGCAGGCGACGGTCAATACCCCGCCGATCGTCTCTGCGCACTGCGCCGCCGTGTCGAGCGCGCGCAGCGAACCCGGCTCGCGGTCGCGCAACAGCGTCACGACAGTGCCGCTTGCCGCCCATTCGCGGTGGACGAGCATGAACGACACCGAGGCGCTCTCGATTGCCGGCCACCACCGGCACTCGACCCGGAAATGGGCGCCGATCGGCCGGGTCGCAGCGCCGGCCACGAGAAAATCCCGCTCCGAGGCGGTTAGGGCGGCGCCGGCCGCAGCCGCCGGCGAGACGTCGAACGACCACTTGATGCCGTGGCGCTGTGCCGCCGCGGCGATATCGCGGCGCGCCGCTACGGCGAAGGCGCGAAGCTGCCGCTCGACCTGCTCGGCGGTCAGCCGCTCGACCCCGACGCCGAGGCTCACCTGGTGCGCGAACGGCAGGCGGGCGAGATGCAGGAGGTCGCCGTCCTCGACGAACACGCCGTGCAATCGCGCATGCCAGCGCCGGGCGAGACGGGCGGCGGTGTCGATCGCCGCCCGGGTTTCGGAGGCGGCATCGAGCGGCACGACGACCCGCTCGATCGTGCCGGTCACGGCAGCGATCCCCGTGCCGCGCCGTCGCGCAACAGCGCCGCGGCCTTGGCCGCGAACCCGTCGAGCCGAGTGGCGATGCGCCGGTTGATCGTGCCCTCGGGATAGGTGCCGTCGCCGTCGGGAACACCGGCCGGCAATCCGGTCAATAGTTCCAGCCCCTGGTCGACCGTGTCGATCGGCCTGATCGCAAAGCGTCCCTCGGCTGCCGCGGCGACCACGTCGTGCCGCAGCATCAAATGCTTGACGTTGGCGGCGGGGATGATGACCCCCTGATGCCCGTCGAGCCCGGTCAGCCGGCAGACATCGAAAAACCCCTCGATCTTTTCGTTTACCCCGCCGATCGCCTGGATCTGGCCGTGCTGATCGACCGATCCGGTGACCGCAAAGCACTGCTTGATCGGCACCTCGGCGAGCGCCGACAACAGCGCGAACAGTTCGGCGGCCGAGGCGCTGTCGCCGTCGATGCCGCCGTAGGACTGCTCAAAGACCAGGCTGGCGTTGAGGGAAAGCGGCCTCGACCCGCCGAAGCGCCCGCCGAGAAACCCAGACAGGATCAATACGCCCTTGGAGTGCAGCGGGCCGCCGAGCGCGACCTCGCGCTCGATATCGACGACCTCGCCGCGGCCGAGGCGCACCTGTGCGGTGATGCGGCTGGGGTTGCCGAACATGATGGTGCCCAGCGTCAATACCGACAGGCCGTTGATCTGGCCTACCACCTCGCCCGAGGTGCGGACGCGGATGTTTCCCCGGCCGATTTCCTCCTGCAGGCGGCGATAGACGCGGTCGCCGCGGCGGAACTGCGCGTCGATCGCGCCCTGCACCTCGCCGGCGCCGACGATCTCCTTGCTGGTGTCGGCAGCGAGCTGGTCGGCCTCCTGCAGCAGATCGGCGATCGCACGCATGCTGGTCGACAGCCGGTCGGCATCGCCGGAAAGCCGCGAGGCGTACTCGATGACGCGGGCGACGGCCGCGTTGTCGAAGCAGCGCAATTTGTGGCGTCGCGTCATCGTCGCCACCAGCCGCGCGTACAGCAGGGTCATGTCCGAACTGCGCTCGATCCGGTCGTCGAAATCGGCGGCGATCTTGAACAATTCGGCGAATTCCTCGTCGTGGGCGGCGAGCAGGTAGTACAGCGTCGGCGATCCGAGCAGAATCACCTTGACGTCGAGCGGGATCGGCTGCGCTTCGAGCGAGACCGTGCTGACCATGCTCAACAGCTGCTCGAGCGACTCGATGCGGATTTCGCCGGCGCTGAGCGCGCGCTTCAGCGACGCCCAGCCGAAATTGCCGGTCAGCAATTTCGCCGCGTCCAGAACCAGGTAGCCGCCATTGGCACGATGCAGGGCGCCCGGACTCAGGAGGTTGAAATCGGTGAGGAGTGCGCCGAAGCGGGCGAGATGCTCGACCCGGCCGACCAGGGTCTGGAGCGTCGGATTGTCCTCGTAGATGACTGGCGCGCCCTGCTGCCCGCCATTGTCGACGACGACGTTGACCTGGTAGCGACGAAAGCGGGCGTCTTCGATCGCCGCCGCCATGCCGGCCGGCACCGGCGACGATGGCATCTCGGCCTGCGCCGGCGGCTGCGGAAGGAAATCGTCGACGTTTTCCTTGATGTCGCGCTCGACCGCGTCGAGATATTCGAGCACCGCCGGAAATTCCTGGTAGCCGGCGCGCAATTCGCCGATCAAGTGGCCGACCGCATAGCCGGTGGTGTCGCGGTTCAGTTCGCGGATCGCGTCGCGATGCTCGCGCTCCCATTGCGGCACCTGCCGCATCACGGTTTCGAGCTCGCCCTGAATCGTCTCGATCTCGCGCTGGATCGCCTCGCGCTCCTCCTGCGGCAAGGCCTCGAACACCTCCGGAGTCACCACCTTGCCGTCGCGTTTCGGCGCCATCGCCAGGCCGGTCGGGGTACGCAGCAGGGTGATGTCGCGGCTTTCGGCACGCTGCTGCACGGCGCCGAAGGCCTCGTCGCTCTGTTGCTTGAACTGATGGTCGATGACCTCGCGGCGGGCGCGATACTCGTCGCGCTCGAACGCCGCCGGCAACGAGGCGCGCAATTCCTCGACCAGCCGCTTCATCGCGGCGGCGAGCTGCTCGCCGCGCCCCGGCGGCAACGACAGGCAATGCGGCTTTTGCGGGTCGTCGAAATTGTTGACGTAGCACCAATCGGGCGGCGTCGCTTCGCGCGCGGCGCGCTCGCGCAGCAACCGCTCGACGAGGCTGTGCCGGCCGGTGCCGGCGCCGCCGAGGGCAAAGACGTTGTAGCCCGGCCGCCGCATGCGCATGGCGAAGCGGATCGCCTCGGCGGCGCGCTCCTGGCCCAGCTCGACCGGCGCATCCGGCAACTCGCTGCACAAATCGAACGGGAGGTCGCGCGGGTCGCAATGCCGGTACAGCAATGACGCCGGCAGCGCCCGCGTCATCTCGAAGCCGGTGTCGAGCCCGTTTCCCGCGCCGGGACGCTCTGCCTTGGCGCCTTCCCCGTCGGGTTGCCGCTGCGCCTTCCCGGCCGCCTCCTGCGGCCGCTCGCTAGCGGGCACGAGCGTACCGGCGGCAATCGGCGCGCAGGAAGTCGCGGAAATGCGGCCGCATCTTCTCGGTCCACGGCGTGTTGGCGGCGGCCTTCCACGCCGCCGACTCGGTCACACCTTCGCGCGCGAAGTGGTAGACCGCGGCATAGCGCTGGGTCGCTCCCGAGCCGCGATAGCGGCGCGCACACAACACCCCCGGCACCCCGGCGAGGGCATCGAGATGCTCCTCGTTGTACCACGCGTTGAACTCGGCCTCGTGCTCGGGCGCCACGTTCATCGCGATCAGCAGGATCGCCGCCGCGCCCGCCGGGGCGAGCTTGTCGCCGGGCTTCACCTGCTCGCCTTCCATGCGCATGATCGGCTTGGTGCGGCCGGTGACGCGCTTGGTCCACGGGCTGCCGTTGGCCCCGCCGACCCTCATGTAAGGTGCGCTGTGCAAGATCCCGACCTGATCGAGGTCGTAGAGCGCGACCGAGGTTTTCGGGTCGGTGATGCCGATCCAGCGCTCGGCGTTGAGAAAGCCGGGCACGGCAAGGCGCTCGGGGATATGCTCGGTGTCGTACCAGTCGTTGAACTCGTCTTCGGCAACGGCGGAGAAATTCATCGCCGCGATCAGGATGCCCTTTGCCATGGTTCCCTCCGTCGAGTCTGCGTCATCGTCGCCCGCTCGCGCGCGAATTTCCAGCATTGCGTCGTTGGCCGCCGACTCGGGCGGCGAAAAATCGGTTAGCGTGAGGTGACATGAGCGACAATGACCCGTTTCTGTGGCTTGAAGAGATCGACGGCGAGCGGGCGCTGACCTGGGTCAGGGCCGAGAATGCCCGCTCCCTCGCCGTGCTTGAGGGCGACCTGCGCTATCCCGCCCTGCACAAGGCCGCGCTCGCCATCGTCAACGCGCAGGACCGCATCCCCTATCCGCGCTTCCTCGGCGCCGGGCTGGCCAATTTCTGGCAGGACGAGCGCCAGGTCCGCGGCCTGTGGCGGCGCACGACGCTGGCCTCCTTTGCCGCCGCGGCGCCCGACTGGGAGCCGATCCTCGATGTCGATGCGCTCGCCGCCAGCGAGGGGCGCAACTGGGTGTACCAGGGCGCGGCCGCGCTGCCGCCCGACGACCGAACCTGCCTTGTCGCCCTGTCCGACGGCGGCAAGGATGCCAACGAATGGCGCGAGTTCGACCTCGATGCGAAGCAGTTTGTCGCGGACGGGTTTCGCCTACCGGAGGGCAAGCAGAGCGTTGCCTGGCTCGACCGCGACACGGTGCTGGTCGCGCGCGATTGGGGACCCGGCACGCTGACCCGGTCGGGCTATCCGTTCATCGTCAAGCGCTGGCGCCGCTCTCAGCCGCTGGATGTCGCCGAGGAGGTGTTTCGCGGCACGGCAGAGGATGTCAGCGTTCATGCCGGCGTGCTGCGCGACGGCGACGGCAATGTGCGCGGGATCGGCATCGTGCGCGGGCTGAATTTTTTCGAGAGCGAGCACTACCTGCTGACCGATCGCGGTCCGGTACGCCTGGCGCTGCCGCTCCGCGCCAGCTTCCGGGCCTTCGTCTCGGATCAGCTCGTCTTCACGTTGCAGCAGGAATGGCCGGTGAGTCCCGGCGTCACCGTGCCGGTCGGCGCGTTGGTCTCGCTCGGCCTCGACGATTGCCTGGCCGATCCCGATCGGCTCCGGCCTGTCGTCATTCATGTGCCGGGCCCGCGCGAGGCGATCGAAGGGGTGGCCGCGACGCGCTCGCGCCTCATCGCGACGATCTACCGGAACGTCCGCGGCAGCGCGGTCGCCTATCGGCACGACGGCGCGCAATGGCAGGCGGCGCCGCTCGCCCTGCCTGACAACGCCTCGGTCGCGGTCGCCGCCGCCAACGACCGCGACGACTGCGCCTTTTTCGACGTCGCCGGTTTCCTGTCGCCGAACACGCTGTACCTCGCTGACCTCGCCGACGGCCCGCCGCTCGCGGTCAAGGCGGCGCCGGCGCGCTTCGATGCGGCGGGCGCGGTCGTCGAGCAGTTCGAAGCACTCTCGACGGACGGCACGAAAATCCCCTATTTCCTGATTCGGCCCCGCGATCTTGCCTTCGACGGCAACGCGCCGACCCTGTTGTACGGTTACGGCGGGTTCGAGGTGGCGCTGACCCCGAACTATGCCGCGATTGCCGGGAAATTGTGGATCGAGCGCGGCGGCGTCTATGTCATCGCCAATATCCGCGGCGGCGGCGAGTTCGGCCCCGAATGGCACCAGGCGGCGCTGAAGGGCCGGCGCCAGCGCGCTTACGACGATTTCATCGCGGTGGCCGAGGACCTGATCGCACGGCACGTCACCTCGCCGCGCCGGCTCGGCATCATGGGCGGGTCGAACGGCGGATTATTGATGGGGGTCATGCTGACCCAGCGGCCGGATTTGTTCCGTGCCGTGGTGATCCAGGTGCCGCTCCTGGACATGCTGCGGTTTCACAAATTGCTCGCCGGCGCCTCGTGGATCGCCGAATACGGCGACCCCGAAATCCCCGAGGAGGCCGAGTTTCTGCGCCACATCTCGCCGTATCACAACCTCGCCGCCGGGCGCCCCTATCCCGAGCCGCTGTTCGTCACCTCGACCCGCGACGACCGCGTGCATCCGGGACACGCGCGCAAGATGGCGGCGAAGATGGCGGCGCTGGGCTTGCCGTTTCTCTATTACGAAAACGTCGAGGGCGGTCACTCGGCAGCGGCAAACCTGCGCCAGCGCGCCCACCACTACGCGCTCGAATTCACCTATCTGACGCGAAAGCTGATGGATTAGAGCGGATTGTCGTTGCGAGGCGCCTAAAGGGCGCCGGGGCAATCTCGACGGGCGGAAACCCTTCTTCTACATGCGTCATTCCCGCGAACGCGGGAAATCGGGGCCCAGCGACGGAGCGGCGGTTCCGGCAAGGCGGGCGGCGCGTCAGCGTTGCGAGCGGGGTGGCCCACGCAGGATGCCGGCGATCATGCCGGCGATCACCAGCGCGCCGATCGCGGCTAGACCGATGATCGCCGTGCCGAGCAGGAGGAAGATGCCAAACACCGCCGCCGCGCCGATCCCCAGCGCCAGCAGAATTGCGCCGAGCGGCCCGACCTGCCTGACATAGACGCGGCTCACACTGCCTGCGTCGCGGCTTTCCCAGATTGCGGAATCCCGGTGGTACAGCGGCTGCCCGGGCGGGATGATCTCGGGGTCGGGCGGTCGTCTCGTCGGTTTGTCCATGGCGCTGATGTGGGTGCCGCGCCGCGCCCCGACAATGGAACCCGCGCGCATGAGGATTTCTCGCCGTGGAAGTTTGCTCTAGCCTAGGCAGACGCGCGGCAGCACAGCGGCGAAAGGATTCCCCCGATGATCAACAAATTCACCACGGTTTATGCCGGCCATATCGACTTTCCCGACCATGGCCAGGACGCGACCCCGGCGAACGAGCGGCGGTTTTCCAACGACCAGCTCGCCGGCGTGTTCGAAAAGACCGAAGCCATCGCCAAGACGATGGACAAGCTCGGCTACGAGATGCTGTGGCTGGCCGAGCACCATTTCCAGCACGAGGGCTACGAGTGCCTGCCCAACATCCTGATGTTGGCGGTGCACCTCGCGCACGCGACCGAACGGCTCAAAATCGGCTGCGGCTTCAACATCGCGCCGATGTGGCACCCCTTACGCCTCGCCGAGGATTTCGCCGTCGCCGACGTCCTGACCAAGGGCCGCACCGTGTTCGGCGTCGGCCGTGGCTACCACACCCGCGAGGTCGAGACCTTCGGGTCGCCGATGCTCGACCAGAACGCCAACCGCGAATTGTTCGAGGAACAGGTCGAGATCTGCTTCAAGGCGTTCAACAACGAGAGCTTTTCGCACAAGGGCAAGCACTACACATTGCCGCCCGAAGTGCCGTATCGCGGCTATCAGCTCAAGGAATTGAGCCTGGTGCCGCGGCCGGTGCACCTGCCGGTCGAATGCTGGCAGCCGATCGTCAGCGCCAATCCGCGCGGGCTCGATTTCATGGTCAAGCACGGGATCAAGGGCGCGGTCGGCGGCGGCGCGGCGACGATGCAGGAGGGGCCGATCCAGGGCTACCAGGCGGCGGCGGCGCGCGCCGGCAAGCATCTGAAGCTCGGCGAAAACCTGACCCTCGGCATCCACTACCTCGTGGCCAACACGCGCGAAGAGGCGCTCAAGCGGATCAAGCCGCTCTATGAGGAGCACGCCAAGATGTTCGCGCCGTTGGGATTTGTGCCGGGGGTCACGCCGGACCAGATCGACGCGATCGCGCATCGCGGCGGCTGGGATTCGAAAGGCGTGCCCAAGGTCGAGCATTTTGTCGGTCTCGGCTCGTGGTTTGCCGGCACACCCGACGATCTGGTCGCCTTCCTCAAGGGCATCGAGGAGAAATATCCGGGGATGGAGCACATCAACCTGTCGTCGCCGCTGACCACCCCGAAATCGCTGATGCTGGAGCAGTTCCACATCGTCGCCGAGGAGGTGATGCCGCATTTCCGCGGCGCGCCGGCGGTCCGCGACGCGGCGAAATAGGTCTAGGTGACGCAAAGAACGCGGAGCCCACGCAAAGGACGCGCAGTAGGCGCAATTCAAAGATCGTCACCCCGGCGACGGCCGGGATGACGGTCTTGGCCCTCACTCGGTCTGCTGCCGCGCCGACATCGCCATCGCGATCAGCGTCATGCCACCGAACACCAGATCGATGCCGACGAGGAGCCCCAAGGCCCAGGCGATGGTTCCCGGCAGCCCCGATATGATGATCGCGGCGAGAACCAGATCCATGATCCCGCCGAACAGCATCCACTCCCAGCGGCCGGAAAGCTCGCGCCGGTGCTCGATTGCCAGCACGATGATCAGCACGCCGTCGACCAGGAAGAAGGCGATCAGCACATAGGTCAGCGTGGCGAGGCCGGCAATCGGGTTCCACAACAGCACGATGCCGGCGAGCGTTGCGACGATCGCCGACAACAGCGACCATAAAAACCCGGGCGCCCGCCGCGCCGCGAACGTGGCGACAAGCCCCGTGATCCCGCCGAGCAGGAACAGCCAGCCGAGCACGATCGTCGTCGCCAAGCCGGCGATCGGCGGCAGCACGATCGCCGCCAAGCCGAGAATGACGAGGATGATGCCCTCGATCAGGTAGAGGCGCCAATGGTCGCGCACCGATTTCCTCAACGCGGCGTTGATGTCCGGCAAATCTCCGGGTTGGCTCAGCGACATGGTTCTGCCCTCCTGATCCAGCCACTCCTCTCCTGCAAACGGGCACCTTACCGGCCACCCGTGTCGCCTTAACGAAAACCCCCTCTGCCGTTTCCGGGGAGGGGGTTCGTCACCTTCCTGCCGCTCGGCCGCAGGCTCAGCGGTGCGCGGCCTGATAGCGCGAGTTGCGCAACACGTGGCCGGGCAGGTTGCCGGTGTGGTTGCCTTCCTTCATCAGTATCTTGCCGTTGACGAAGGTGGCGTAGATGCCCGCCGCCGGTTCCTTAAAGCGCCAACCGCCCGCCGGGAAGTCGTGCACGATGTATTCGGGCAACGGCTTGACCGTGTCGGGGTCGAACACGGTGATGTCGGCGACCATGCCCGGCCGCAGCAGGCCGCGGTCGTAAAGCCCGAAGGTCGAGGCCGAGTCGAAGGTCAGCCGCCGCACCGCGTTTTCGAGGCTCATGACCTGCTTCTCGCGCACCCACTCGCCGAGGAGCCGGGTCGAGAAACCGTAGCCGCCGTGGAACTGCACATGCGCGCCGCCGTCCGACAATCCGATCAATGCGTTCGGATAGTTGAGGATTTGCCGCATCGCCTCGGGGTCGACGTTGTTCTCGGCCTGCATGAACGTGGTTTCGAGCTTTTCCTCGACCACCAGATCGAGGAACGCATCGATGATGCCCTTGTTCTGCATCGCGGCGATCTGCTTCAAGGTCTTGCCGACAAAGCCCTTGTTCTTGTCGAGCTTGACCTCTTCGACCCAGATATAGTTGTACCATTCGCGCGAGATCGTGCCGCCCGGGATCTCGACCTTCCACTCGATCATCTCGTCGTGGAGCTTCTTGCGCACCGCCGGGTCGGCATAGGCCTTCAGCTTTTCGTCGTCCGACGCCAGCAGGATCGGGTGCCAGGTCGGCGAGCCGCGGAACGCCTGCGTGTTTTTCATGTTGAAGGTCTGCGTCGTCGTGTTCGGCGAGCACAGCGGGTAGGCGCGGATGCCTTGCGAGGAAGTCTCGTCGACCCGGGCCATGTGCTTCTGCCACTCACCCGGCCGACGCACGCTCTGGCCAAGATTGTTGTAGACGACGGGCCGCCCGGTTGCCTCGCTCAATCGCGCCATCAGCCCGTCGCGCATCTCGGCCTCGCGGCCGCCCCCCGACTGGATGATGCCGGTGCCCAATTCGCGCAACACGTCGGCGAGCGCGAAAATCTCCTTCTCATCGGCCCACAATGCCGGGATATGCACGCCCTGCGGGTCGTAATGGCCGCGGTTGCGCGACACGCTGAGGCCGAGCGCGCCGCCCTCGATGCCGCCGCGCACGACGTCCTGCATCTCCTTGATCTCGGCGTCGGTCGCGGTGCGGCTCTGGCACTCGTCGCCCATTACGTAGTAGCGCACCGCGGTGTGGCCGATCAATGTGCCGACATTGACGCCGAGGTTCTTGTCGAGCCGGTCCATGTATTGCGGAAACGATTCCCAATCGACCTCGATCGTGTTCAGCACCTCCATCGGGATCGCTTCGACATAGCTGAGAAACTCGGCCATGCGCTTCTCGTTGCCGCGGCGCACCGGCGCCAGGCTTAAGGAGCAGTTGCCGATCACGACGCTGGTCGCGCCGTGGTCGCACGAGAACGAGCACATCGGGTCCCAGGTGACCTGGGCGTCGTAATGGCAATGGTTGTCGATAAAGCCCGGGGCGATGACCTGGCCGCCGGCATCGATCGTCTGGTCCGCGGCGCCGGATAACTTGCCCAGTTCGGCGATCTTGCCGTCCTTGACCGCGACATCGCCGTGAAACGACGGCATGCCCGAACCGTCGACGATGCGGCCGTTCTTTATCAGGACATCATAAGCCATCTGCTTTCCTCCTGTGCGCGGGCCAGCCGGTTGTGCGCGTCACTGTAGCATGGCGGCGATTCGTCGCGCGCGAAATGTCGGGTCCGGCTGCGCACGGCCGCCGTGACGGCAGCGGAGCGATCCGGAAAATGATGGGAACTTGGCACCCGCCACACTAGACTCTGCCGCCGACGCTACAGGGACATCGCAGCGCATGATCGACGAGATCGCCGAGCGCGAGCCGCTGGCGCCGTTCCGGCGCTGGTTTGCCGAGGCCGCCAAGGCGGAGGAATTGCCCGATGCGATGACGCTCGCGACCGCCACGCGCGATGGTGCGCCCTCGCTGCGGGCGGTGCTGCTGCGCGGCGTCGATGCCCGCGGCTTTGTCTTCTACACCAATTTCGGCAGCCGCAAGGGCGAGGAACTGGCGCAAAACCCGCACGCCGCCTTGTGCTTTCACTGGAAATCGCTGCAGCGTCAGGTGCGGATCGAAGGCGGCGTGACGGTCGTCGATCCCGCCGAGGCCGATGCCTATTTCGCGTCGCGGGCGCGGGAAAGCCGGATCGGCGCCTGGGCTTCAGACCAGTCGCGCCCGCTCGCCGACCGTGCCGTGCTCGAGCGCCGCTTCGCGGCCGCCACAGCGCGTTTTTCCGGCTCCGAGATAGTGCCGCGTCCCGGCTATTGGTCCGGGTATCGCGTGACCCCCGAGCGGGTCGAGTTCTGGCAGGAGATGCCCCATCGCCTGCACGACCGGCTGGTGTTCATCCGCGATGGAGAGCGGTGGCGCCGCGAACGCCTGTTCCCGTGACTGTCGGCGCGATCGACCCGGCGCGCACCGCCCGTCTGCGCACCATGGCGACCTATGCCGCGCTCGCCGCCGCGGTGGTGTTGATCGCCGCCAAAACCGCGGCGTGGCTCGGGTCCGGCTCGGTCGCCGTGCTGTCGAGCCTGGTCGATTCGCTGGTTGATGCGGTCGCCTCGGCGGCCAACTTCCTTGCCGTGCGGCACGCGATGACCCCGGCCGACCGCGAGCACCGCTTCGGCCACGGCAAGGCCGAGCCATTGGCGGCGCTGGCCCAGTCGGCGTTCCTGATCGGCAGCGCGCTGTTGTTGCTGTTCGAGGCGGCGCAGCATTTGATCTGGCCGGTGCCGGTAGACAACCAATGGGCCGCGGTCGGGGTGATGGCGTTTTCGATCGCCGTCGGTGCCGGGCTCGTGGCCTGTCAGCGCCACGTCGTGCGCCATACCGGCTCGCTGGCGATCGGCGCCGACGAACTGCACTACCGCGGCGACATCGTGCTCAATGTCGGCGTCATCGCAGCGATCGTGTTGAGCGGCGCGCTCGGCCTGCCGATCCTCGACCCGCTGTTCGGCGCCGCCGCCGGGGTATGGATCATCTATGGCGCGGTCCGCATCATCCGCCTGTCGCTGACCCAGTTGATGGACCGGGAATTGCCCGACGAAGAGCGTGGCCGCATCCGCGCGATCGCCCGGAGCCATCCGGAGGTCATCGCGGTGCACGACATGCGTACGCGGATCGCCGGCCCGACCGCGTTCATCCAACTGCACCTCGAAATGGACGGTGCGATGACGCTGCTGCAGGCGCATGCGATCACCGACGAGGTCGAGGCCGAATTGCGCCGCGCCTACCCGAACGCCGAGATCATCATCCACGAAGACCCGGCCGGGCTTGAACAGCCGCCGGTGTTCCCGTCGCGCAGCAGCGCGGGTTGAAGACGGTCAGGGCGCCGCCCGGCGCATTTGCAGCAGTTCCCAGACGTCGGAAAAGCCGGCGACCAACGCCGCGATGTCGTCGTCGCTGTGCAACGGCGTCGGCGTCACCCGCAGCCGCTCGGTGCCGCGCGGCACGGTCGGGTAGTTGATCGGCTGCACGTAGATGTTGTGGTTGCGCAACAGCAGGTCCGAGGCCATCCGGCAGAGCCCGGCGTCGCCCACCAGGACCGGCACGATATGGCTGGTCGAGGGCATCACCGGCAACCCGGCTTCGCCGAGGCGGCGCTTGACCGCGGCGACGCGTTCCTGGTGTGCGGTGCGCTCGGCCTGGCTTTCGCGGAGGTGGCGGACCGCGGCGAGCGCGCCGGCGGCGAGCATTGGCGGCAATGACGAGGTGAAGATGAAGCCCGGCGCGTGGCCGCGCAGGAAATCGACCATCAGGGCGGAGCCGGCAACGTAGCCGCCAATCGTGCCGAACGCCTTGGCCAGCGTCCCTTGGATCACGGTCAGCCGGTGCGAAACGCCGTCGCGCTCCGAGATGCCGCCGCCATGCTCGCCATAAAGCCCGACCGCATGGACCTCGTCGAGATAGGTCATCGCCCCGAACCGGTCGGCGACGTCGCACATTTCGGCGAGCGGAGCGATGTCGCCGTCCATCGAATAGACCGATTCGAAGCAGACCAGTTTCGGCCGCTCGCGCGGCATCCCCTCCAGCAGTTCGGCCAAGTGGGCGGGATCGCTGTGGCGGAAGATATGGCGCTCGGCCCGGCTGTTGCGGATGCCGGCGATCATCGAGGCGTGGTTCATCGCGTCCGACAGCACGATCATGCCGGGGATGGCGCTCGCCAGGGTCGACAAGGCCGCATCGTTGGCGACAAAGCCCGAGGTGAATACCAGCGCCGCTTCGCGCCCGTGCAATTCGGCCAGTTCGCGTTCGAGCAGGACGTGGGCGTGGCTGGTGCCGGAGATGTTGCGGGTGCCGCCGGCGCCGGCGCCGGTTCGGCGCATCTCGGCCTCGATCGCCGCCAACACCACGGGATGCTGGCCCATGCCGAGATAGTCGTTCGAGCACCACACGGTGACTTCGGCGCCGATGCGATGATCGAGGGCCCGGGGAAACCGGCCGCAGCGCCGTTCCAGGTCGGCAAAGACCCGGTAGCGCCCTTCGGCATGCAGCGCGTCGAGGCGCTTGCTGAAGAAACTGTCGAAATCCATCGTCGCTTGCGCCAGATTGGTATTCTCACGATAGCACAAGCGGGCGCAGGCACCCATTGGGCGGTGTGTCGCGGGTATCCCCCCTACTTCTTTGGCGTGCAGGCAAATGTCGCCCGGCCCGGCAATAACAGCGGGCAGTTCATCAGCGAATAGTCGGTATCGATGCGTTTCGCCGCGGTGCCGGGACCGCAGGCATCCTGCCCGGCGGCGGCGACCTTGGCGGCCGAGCTCGCCAGGAAATCATAGCAGATGCCAACGCGCGGGATCGCCGCGTCGGCAGCCTTCGGCTTGGGGGGCAAGGGCACGGTCTCATAAGGCGCGAGGGTGCTGCACCCGCCGAGCATCCCGGATGCGGCGAGCATCAGCGCGGCGGCCGCGGCTTGGCGGGCGGCGGCGGGTCTCACGACAATCCGGCGAGCGCGCGTTCGAGGAACAGCGCACACGCCATCGTGCGTGCGTCGTCGCCGATGCGGCCGACCAATTGCACGCCGACCGGCAGGCCGTTCGCCTCCCACTGCGCCGGCAGGGTTACGCACGGCACGCCGAGCAGCGTCCACATGCGGTTGAAGACCGGGTCGCCGGTGGCGCCGAGCCCTTCCGGTGCAACCCCCGGCGCGGCCGGCACCAGAACCGCGTCGCACTCCCCGAAAAACCCGCCGAGCGACGCCCGGGCCGCTGCCGCCTCGCGCTGCGCCGCATCGTATTCGGCGGCGTCGATCGCGGCTCCCGCCGCGAGCAGCTGCGCCAGCCGCGGCGACAATTGGTCGCTACGTTGGAGCCGCTCGTAGGCAAGCGCCCGGGCCGATTCGAACCACATGATCCGGTCCTGCGCCGCATTGAGCCCGCGATGCTCGTCGGCGACGGCCAGTTCGCTCACCCTGGTGCCGGCACGGCCGAGCGCGGTGCAGGCGCGGTCGAGCGCGGCGGCGACCGCAGGGGCGGCCTGTTCCTGCATCGGCGTGCGATAGAGGCCGAAGCGGGGCGGCGATTCCGGCATCGCCGCGTCGCGCAACGCCGGCCGCCCGGCGAGGATCCCGGCAAAGAACGCGGCATCGGCGACGTCGGCAGCCATCACCCCGACTGTATCGAGGCTGTCGGCCAGCGGCTTCGCTCCGGCACGCGGGATCAGGCCGAAGCTCGGCTTGTAGCCGATGCAGCCGCAATATGCCGCCGGCCGGATCACCGAGCCGGCGGTCTGGGTGCCGAAGCCGAGCGGCACCATGCCGTCGGCGACCGCGGCGGCGGAGCCGCTCGACGAGCCGCCCGGCGTGTGCGCCGGGTTGTGCGGGTTGGCGGTTTTGCCCGGTGTGAAGGTGGCGAATTCGGTGGTGACGGTCTTGCCCAGCACGATCGCGCCGGCGGCGCGGGCGAGGGCGACACAGGCGGCATCCGCCGGCGGGCGATGGCCCTCGTAGATCGGCGAGCCATAGCCGGTCGGCATGTCGACAGTGTCGATCAGG
The DNA here is from genome assembly GCA_030041385.1 of Alphaproteobacteria bacterium. Lineage (GTDB taxonomy): Bacteria > Pseudomonadota > Alphaproteobacteria > ATCC43930 > CGMCC-115725 > DATARH01. Next base: position 8,386 of record JASHNY010000005.1, on the reverse strand, counting down.
TCCTTGACCGCGATCGGCACGCCGTGCAGCGGGCCGCGCGCCGCCCCCGCATCGCGCTGCCGTGCGGCGGCGAGGGCGGTGTCGGGGTCGAGATGATGCCAGGCGCCGACGACGGCCTCGCGCGCGCCAATGCGTTCCAGGCACGCGCCGACCGCGGCCTCGGCGCTGAGCCGGCCGGCGGCAATCTCCCGCGCGATCGTTCGGGCGGAGCGGAAATGCGGGGTCGGCATGGGGATCTCCTCGGCGCGGCGGTAATATAAACCCTAACCCGGCCCCGCGTGCGGCGGAAGCACTTGCCGCCGCCCGACCCCGCCGGCAGGATTGCGGCATGGCAGACGATCGCGGCCCCTCTCAACCCGACAGCCGGCGCCCGGCATTGATCGGCCTTTTGGTCATCGCCGTGCTCGTCGTCTGCGCCTATTTCCTCGTCACCGCGCTGCGCAATGAAGGCAACCGCGAGGATTGCATGATGGCCGGGCGCAGCAATTGCGCACCGATCTCGGTGCCGTTGCGCAATCGCTAGCGAGGCTCCTCGGCATCGCTACCGGTCGCCCTCGGGGATTATTCCGCCGCGACGCCCCGCCCGACCCGGGCGATCGCCTCGGCCGGGACGCGCGACAGGCACGCCTCCAGATCGGCGACCCGCACCGGCTTGGCGACGAAATCGTTCATGCCGGCGGCCAGGCAGCGGCGGCTGTCTTCACCGAAAGCATTGGCGGTCAAGGCGACGATCCACACATCGCGGCGGTCGGGCGCACGCAGGGCGCGGATCGCGCCGGTGGCGGCGAGCCCGTCCATCTCGGGCATCTGCACGTCCATGAACACGATGTGGTAAGGGGCAAGGCGCACCGCCTCGACCGCCTCGAGCCCATTGGAGACGGCGCCGACCCGGCAGCCGAGCTTTTCCAGCATCTGCTTGACGACGACCTGGTTGACCTTGTTGTCCTCGGCGATCAGCACTCGCAGCCCGGCGCCGATCGGCGGCTCGGCCGGCGCCGCAGCGGGCACGGCCGGCCCGACAGCGGGCGGCGCCACGTCGGCCTTGTGGCCGGCCAGGGCGGCGGACAAGGTCGAAGGCGGGCACGGCTTGACGAGTACCGCCGCGATGCCGATCGCCATTGCCGTGTCGCGCAACTCGGGCGCGGTCGATGACGTGGCGAGCACTAGGCGCACGCCGGCGAGGTCGGGCTCGGCCCTGATCCGGCGCGCCAGGGCCAGCCCGTCGAGCCCGGGCATTGCATAATCGAGGATCGCCGCAGTGAACCCGCGCCCTTCGGCCGTGGCCTGGCGCAGCGCCGCGATCACCCGGTCGGGTTCGGTCACGGCATCGGCGACGGCCCCCCACGAGGTAAGCTGATAGCCGAAGATCTCGCGATTGACGGGGTTGTCGTCGACGATCAGGATCCGCTGGCCGGCCAGCACCGCCTCCGGCGTGCGCGGTCCGCTGCCGGCGCGCGCCGGCGCCAGCGACACCGTAAACCAGAACTGGCTGCCCTGCCCTTCGTCGCTGACCACCCCGACCGAGCCGCCCATCAGGGTGGCGAGCTTGCGCGAGATCGACAAGCCGAGCCCGGTGCCGCCGTAACGTCGCGCCACGGTGCGGTCGCCCTGGGTGAACTGCTGGAACAGGGTCGGCAGGACCGCGGCCGGAATGCCGATGCCGGTATCGGCGATGTCGAAGCGCAGCAGGAAGCGGCGGCCGCCCCGGGCGCGCGTATGCAATGGCGGCTTGGCCGCCGGCGCCACCGAGATCGCGACGCCGCCTTTGTCGGTGAATTTGACCGCATTGCCGACCAGATTGTAGAGGATCTGGCGGATCCGCCCGGCATCGCCATAGGCCACGGCGGGCGTGCCGGGCGCGATATACAGCCCCAGCTCCAGCCCCTTGGCATAGGCGCGCGGGGCCATCACGTCGCACACGCTCTGCACCAGCGGCTCGATCTCGAAATCGCCCTCGTCGAGCACCAGCCGGTCGGCTTCGAGGCGGGAGAAATCGAGCACGTCGTTGATGACCGACAGCAGGTGGTCGGCCGAATCGCGGACGATCTCGGCATAGCGGCGCTGCTCGCGTGACAGGTTGGTGTCGAGCAAGAGCCCGGTCATGCCGACGACCCCGTTCATCGGGGTGCGGATTTCGTGGCTCATCACCGCCAGGAACTCGGATTTGGCACGGCTCGCCTGCTCCGCCTCTTCCTTGCTGGCGACAAGCTCCCGCTCGACCAGTTTGCGCTCGGTGATGTCGCGGATGATGATCGCGATCTTGCGCGAGCCAGCATCAAAGAAATCGGCGAAGGCGACTTCCATGTCGAAGGCGCTGCCGTCGGCGTGGCGGCCACTGAACTCGCGCGGGCTGCCGGCGGCCGAGGCCTGCAGTTCGGCGCCGCTGGCGAGAAACCGGTGGAACTCGGCGACGACGTCGGGCGCGGCCAGGTCGGCGATGTTGCGGCTGCGCAATTCGGCCGGCAGGTAGCCGAAAATCCGCGATGCGGCGGGGTTGGCGATCTCGATCGTGCCGGCCTGGTTCGCGGTCAGGATCGCGTCGCCCGCAGTCTCGATGATCGCCCGGAAGCGGTCGTTGCTGATCTGCAACGAGGTCAGCGTCTGCGACAGCCGCTCGCGCTCGGCCCGCAATTCGCTCTCGCGCACGCCGAGCGCCTCTTCCGAGCGCTGGCGCCTCAACAACTGGCGCACCAGCAGCGCGGTGAAGGCCAGCACGACCACCGCCACGCCGGCCGCGGTCACGATCAGCCGCCAGCGCCCGGCATAGTATTCAGCGAACAAATCGTTGTCCGACAGGCCGACGCCGACGATCAGCGGGTAGTCGCGCAGCACGCTGTAGCTGACCACCCGCGAGACGTTGTCGAGCGCACTTTCGACGTGAAAGCTACGGTCGTTGGCATCCGCGCTCAGCTGCAATCTGACCGTTTCGCCGATGGTCAGCACCGGGCTGTATTTCTTGGGGTTGACGGGGTCGCGCTTGAACGAGACGCGGGCCCGCACGACCCCGTCGCGCCCGACCAGCATCACCGTGCCGCCCGGCCCCAGATCGACGGCCTCGTAAAACCGGGCGAGGTAATAGGGGTCGAGCGAGACGACCAAGACCCCGGCGAAACTGCCGTCGGGGGCGTTGAGCCGGCGCGACAGCGGGATCGACCAGCGCCCCGCGCCGTTGCCGGCGATCGGCTTGCCGATGAACAGCGAGTCGGCGGTATTGTCGATCTGCGCGAGGAAATAATCCTCGTTTCGCACCGATACCTTGACCGGCGCCGGACCGTCGATGGTGCCGACGACGGTGCCGTCGCGGTTGGCCATCATGATCTGCACCGACAAATCCGGCAGCAGCAGTTCCTTGCCCGGCCAGCGCCACAATTTGAAATGGGCGGGGTCGCTTTCGTACCCGTCCTTCAAGACCAGCAGGGTCTGGTCGACTTCCTTGATCGTGCGGCGGATGTGCTCTTCGAAGGCGCGCGACAGGTTCGAGGTGTGCTTGCGCGCCTGTTCGATAATCGCAGCGCGCTGCCCCGCCAATTGCGACATCACCGCGACGCAGATCAGCAATACGACGAGCGCACCGAACAGCGAGATCGCAAACGGCAGCCACAGCCGCCCGCCGCGCCGGAACAAGCGAAACGCGGGCTCCGGCGGGTCGTAGCGCGCCGGGTCGGAAGGCGGCCGATCCCTCACCAGGCGCGCTCGCTGCGGCGGCGGTGCGCCCGATACTGGATTGCCGCGTTCCCTTCAGCTATTGGAAACCATGTTCGGCTATCCAGGGGGCGTGCTGAAGGAGTCGGCATGACGGCCAAACCGCGCCTGTTGCTGGTCGAAGACACGCCTTCGATCCTGCATCTTTACCATGAGTTTCTGGTTAAGCTCGACATTGAGCTGATCGATGCCACGACCGGCGCGCAGGCGCTGGCCTCGTTGCACGAAACCATCCCCGATGTCGTATTGCTCGACCTGGAGTTGCCCGACACCAACGGGATCGCGATCCTGCGCGCGATACAGGCGAAGAAATTGCCGTCCTCGGTCATCGTCGTCACCGCGCACGGCTCGGTAAAGACGGCGGTCGAGGCGATGCGCGAAGGCGCCTACGACTTCATCGTCAAGCCGTTCGCGCCGGACCGGCTGATCATCACGGTGCGCAACGCACTGGAACGGCGCCGCCTCGAAACCTTGGCCGCGGCCAACGACATCGCCAAGAGCGGCCGCTTTTGCGAGATGCTCGGCGCCTCCTTGCCGATGCGGGCGGTCTACAACGTGATCGAGAACGCCGCGGCGAGCCGCGCCACTGTTTTCGTCACCGGCGAAAGTGGCACTGGCAAGGAATTGTGCGCCCAGGCGATCCACCGGCTGAGCCCGCGCCGCGACGGCCCGTTCGTGGCGGTCAATTGCGGGGCGATCCCCAAGGAATTGATGGAAAGCGAGATGTTCGGCCATGTCCGCGGCGCCTTCACCGGTGCGGTCGGCAACCGGGCCGGCGCCCTTGCTCGTGCCGATGGCGGGACGCTGTTCCTCGACGAGATCTGCGAACTGGAGCCGGCCTTGCAGGTCAAACTGCTGCGCGTGATCCAGTCGGGCGAATTCCAGAAGGTCGGCGGCAGCGAGATCGAGCACGCCGACGTGCGCTATGTCTGCGCCACCAACCGCGACCCGTGGAAGGAGGTGCAGGCCGGGCGGTTCCGCGAGGATCTCTATTACCGGCTGCACGTGGTGCCGTGCGCGATGCCGCCGCTCCGCGAGCGCGACGACGACGTCCTGTTGCTGGCGCGGCATTTTCTTGCCGCCTATTCCGCCGAGGAAGGCAAATCCTTCGCCGATTTCGACGACGGCGCGCTCGCCGCGCTGCGGCGGCACACCTGGCCCGGCAATATCCGCGAATTGCAGAACCTGCTGCGCAACGTCGTGCTGTTCAACCAGGGCGAGACCGTCACCGAGGCGATGCTGGAGCGGCTGGGGCGCGGTCAATCCGCCGCGGCGCCGGCCCCGATCGCCAATCTGCGCCGCGCCGAGCGCGAACCGGGCGGCTCCGCCGCGGTCAGGCCGCTGTGGCTTGTCGAGAAGGAGGCGATCGAGGAAGCGCTCGATGTCTGTGGCGGCAACGTTCCGCGCGCCGCCGCTTTGCTCGAAATCAACCCATCGACGATCTATCGGCGCAAGGCCGAGTGGGACAAGGCCCGGCTGGCCTCATCCGCCTAGGAGGCCGGTCAGCGCGGTCGTCGTCGCCGCGGCATAGCGGGCGACCGCCGCCGCCAGCCCGGCTAGCGGCGCCCCGGACTCCGCCGCGCGCTCGATTTCCGCCGCCGCCTCCGACAGCGCCGTCGCGCCGAGCTGGCCGGCGCTGCTCTTCAGCGAATGCGCCGCCCGCCGCACATCGTCGCGGCCCGCCGGGTCGGTCGCGCCGGCGACGATGCGCCCGGTCAGCGTTTCGGTTTCTGCGGCGAACAATTCGACGACCGGGCGCAGCGCATCGCGGCCGATATGCTCGATCACGTCGCCCAGCACCGCCTCGTCGATCAGCGGCGCCGCGTTCATCCCGGCCGAAACCGCTTGCCGCGGCCGACGAGGCCCTCGCGTGGCAGATGGACCGATCTGTCGGCATCGGCGACGGCATGGCCGATCGCCGCGGCCTTACGCCCATGCCGGCCAAGGATCGCCAATACCGCGTCGGCATCGTTCGGGGCGACGGTTACGCAGAACCCGACCCCCATGTTGTAGACCTCGAACATCTCCGCCCGCGAAATTCCGCCAAGCCGTTCGATCATGGCAAAGATCGGCGGCGGCACCGGCAGGTCGTCGATGACGAAACCAACCGCGGCCTCGACCCGCGGCAGGTTCAGAAGCCCGTCGCCGGTGATGTGCGCCAGGGCCTTGACTGCCGGCACCCGCTCCAGGATTTCGAGGATTTCCGGCACGTAGATCAGGGTCGGCCGCAGCAATTCCTCGGCGAGCGTGCAGCCCAGCTCGGGGAAGGGGCGGTCGAGCGGCATCTGCCCATCCTTGAGCAATGCGCGCCGCGCCAAGGTCATGCCGTTGCTGTGAATGCCGCTCGAGGCAATGCCGATCACGATGTCGCCGGGCGCGATGTCGCGGCCGACGAGGATGTGGTCGAGTGCGACCGTGCCGATCGCGGTGCCGACCAGATCGAAGCCGCGCACGATCTCCCCAAGCTGCGAGATTTCCCCGCCGGTGATCGAAACACCGGCCTGGCGCGCGCCTTCAGCGAGGCCGATCGCGATCTGGTCGAGCATCGCCGCGTCGGCTTTTTCGACCGCGATGTAATCGACAAGCGAGACCGGGCGCGCGCCGACGCATAACAGATCGTTGACGTTCATCGCGATGCAGTCGATGCCGATCGTGTCGTAACGATGCGCCATGTCGGCGATCATCGCCTTCGATCCGACCCCATCGGTCGAGATCGCCACGCCGATGCCGCCGATATCGACGACGTTGGCGAAATAGCCGATCGGCAACTTGACCGCGCCGAACCCGGATACCGGCCAGGTGCCGGTGATCCGCGAGACGATATTGGCGAGACCGGCATCGGCCTCGGCGATATCGACGCCGGCCGCCTTGTGGCGATCGCTTGCAGCGTTGGGCAGGGTCACGCGCGCAATCTGGCACAACTCCCACCGCGAGGCGAGGCGGAGGTTGCGGCCGGGCCCCTCACCCTCCCACGGCCACGCCGCGGGGCCCGCCCTCTCCCCGCGGGCGGGGAGAGGGTCGGGGTGAGGGGCGAGCAGGCTACCTGATGTGCTTGGCCATAAAGTCGGCGACCGGCTGGTGGGTCACCTCGGTGTTGCGCTTGGCGTTGTCGAAATAGGCGATCTCGATCTCGCCGCCGGCCTTGCGGTAATTACTGACGAAGCGCTCCGGCTCGTTGCCGGGGAAGCTCGAATCGGGGTCGTGGTAGTCGTGCACCTCATCGGGCCGGCCTTGCAGCCACACCGCCGGCGGCAATACCACCTTCTCGCCGCGTTCGAGGATCAGCATCGGGTTGCCCTCGGCCATCTCGGCCTCGGTATGCCAGTAGGTGTCGTGCTTTTCCTTCATGCCGATCGAGAATTGCGGCGGGTTCGGCTCGGCCGAGCGGCGGATCGCGTTGCGATAGCGCGACAGCGGGTTGATCACCGGCCATTGCATGAACACGCCCTTGACGCTCGCGTCGGCCCCGGAAAGCGGGATCGCCGCATAGCGCGGGTCGTTGGGCCGCATCGCCGCCAGCATCGCCAGATGCCCGCCGCTCGATGCGCCGCCGATCGCGATCCGGGCGGGATCGGCCTTCAATTCCCGGGCGTGGGTCTTGACCCAGCGGATGCCGTAATTGATGTCGGCAAGCGTCGTCGGGTAGCCGTCGGCGCCGTGGCGGAAGTTCAGCGTCACCATCGTGTAGCCGCGCGCGGCTAGGTATTCGCCGAGCCCGGTGCGGTCGTTCAGGTCGCCGTTGTTCCAGGCGCCGCCATGCAGGTCGATAAAGGTGGCAAACGGGCCATCGCCCGCCGGTTTGAACGCCCGCGCCATGATCTGCCGGTCGCCATGGCGGAGATAGCAAAGATCTTCTGTGGTGAATTGCGGCATCGGGTTCCTCCCAGCGCAGCTCGTGCGCGCGGCGCGAGCAATCGGTCAGGAAGCCTAGTCCCGCCGACCGGACCCGACCAGCGCAAAATCGCGCCGTCTCCCGCGGTTTCCGTGCGCGGGTCGAAGGCAACGTTTTCGTCGCTGCGCCGTTCACCATCGCGGGATCGCACAGACACGCCGGTCCGCTCCCGGGTTTTTAACGAAATCGCACGCTAGTTGAATTCATCAGCCCTCAGACCCCCGGCAGGCGTTGCTGCGCTGGCAGCCGCGGCCTGGCTGATTGTCGCCCTAGCGCCGCCCGCCGCTGCGTTCGATGGCAAGCTTTCCCACCCGCAGCCGGGCGGCACGGTCGCACGCGCGGCGTGCCGGATCGTCGGCACCGCGGCGCGCACCAGCCACGTTCCGGTCAGCCTGTTGACGCGCCTTGTCTGGGCCGAAAGCCGGTTCCAGCCGGACGCGACCAGTTCCAAGGGAGCGCAAGGCATCGCCCAGTTCATGCCGGAAACGGCGGCGGAGCGCGGGTTGGCAAATCCGTTCGATCCCGAGCAGGCGATTCCCAAAGCGGCCCGGCTGCTTGCCGATCTCGAACGGCGGTTCGGCAATATCGGCCTGGCGGCGGCCGCCTACAACGCGGGGCCCGACCGGGTCGCCAAATGGCTTGCCGGGTCTGCCGCCCTGCCGCTCGAAACCCGGGCCTACGTGCTTGAAGTCACCGGCCGCACCGCCCGCGATTGGGCGGCCGAGCGACGGCCGCCGGCGACCGACCCGCCCGGTGATCAATCGTGCCTGGCGGTCACCGCCGAATTGCGCA
>JASHNY010000004.1 GCA_030041385.1 Alphaproteobacteria bacterium | reverse complement strand
CCGATATTCCCCCGATTGGGTTTCGCATGACGCCGGCGCTGGGATTGGAGCCCTATTGCCAGTCGATCTTGGCAGATGGACACGTGCGCTATGTGGGGCAAGGGGGGAGCAGGCTTGCATTTGTAAAAGAGGAAACCCTGGTGTCCTCCAGGCTTAGCCCTCCCCTACTCTGCGGGCCCGAATCCCGACCGGCGTCTCTGATCCAATCCGACGCCACACCGGCCCGTCAAACAGCGGGATCTCGTTGAAACCAACTCATGACGCTTCCAGGTAGCTTTAGCTGACTTGGCAATCATTGGGCCGCAACGGCGTTGCCCAGCGTCATCGGCGGCTCGCTATAGCGGTTCATCATCTCCGCCGGCCTCGCCAACGCGGGAACCCGTGCCAGCCGGGAGCGGCGGTAACGGATCCGGCGGGGTGCCGGCGGTTACAATTTATGAGGATCGCCTCGAGCGGATCGAGCCACGGGGCAAATGGATACCGGTCATAATCAAGCGCCTGGCGCAGGTGCTGGTGCAGGTGCTGGGCGAGCGCGGCTGGTTCTTCATCGGTAAGGATGGAGGGTTTTTGTTGCCCATAACGTTGCCCAAATTCGCTGAGTGGAGATTGTCAAAGGGTCTTCTGGGGTTTATCTTATTGATGCTATTGGTGCCGGGTGAGGGATTCGAACCCCCGACCTTCGGTTTACAAAACCGCTGCACTGCCACTGTGCTAACCCGGCGCCGGAGGATCGTCTTTATAGCACCGCGGCGAGCGGCGTCGAGCCGCCCAGCCGCGCGGGCCACGGGCGGTGCCGGCATTCGCCAGCCCTTCCCCGCAAGGTAATTGAGGTGCCGCGAGCGATCCGCGAACATGGCCCGATGAGCGACGAGATTTCGCCGACGCCATCGCGTTCGGGTCGCGGGCGGATCGCGCTGCCGTTCTTCTATGGCTGGGTGATCATCGGCGTCGCTTTCGTCACGATGGCCATCGGGGTCAACGCGCGCACGGCGTTTTCGCTGCTGCTGCCGCCGATCCTCGGCGAGTTCGGCTGGGGCAGCGGCGTGACCGCGGGCGCGTTCTCGTTCGGGTTTCTGGTATCGGCGCTGGTCACCCCGTGCATCGGGCGGCTGATGGATTGGCGCGGCCCGCTGATCGTCGTCGAGATCGGCGTGGTCACGGTGGGCGCGGGCCTGTTGCTGGCGACGCAGGTGCACGCGCCCTGGCAGCTCTATCTGACCCTCGGCGCGCTGGTCGGCGGCGGCGTCAACTGCCTCGCCTATACCGGGCAGTCGCTCTATCTGCCCAACTGGTTCGTGCGGCGGCGCGGCCTGGCGATCAGCATCGCGTTTTCCGGCGTCGGCGTCGGCTCGATCACGATCCTGCCCTGGCTGCAATCGCGCATCGAAAGCGGCGGCTGGCGCAGCGGATGCCTCGTTCTCGGCATTCTCGTACTGGCCGTGCTCGGGCCGCTCAACCTGCTGCTGAAGCACCGGCCGGAGGATATCGGCCTCGAACCCGATGGCGGCCGCCCGGCGAACACGGCTGCCGATCCCGTCGGCAATGTCGTCGATGCCGCCTGGGCCGCGGTGGACTGGACCCTCGGCCGCGCGCTGCGCACGGCCCGCTTCTGGTGGCTCGCCGCCGGCTATTTCGGCGCCCTGTTCGCCTGGTATGCGGTGCAGGTGCACCAGACCGAATACCTGATCGAGACCGGGTTTTCCGCGACCGAGGCGGCGTGGGCGCTGGGTTTGGTCAGCCTTGTCGCGGTGCCCGGGCAGATCGCTCTCGGCCATGTCTCGGACCGGATCGGCCGCGAATGGGTGTGGACGATCGGCAATGGCGGTTTCGTGCTCTGCGCTCTCGCCCTGATCCTGCTGCCGGCGCACCCGGCCGCGCCGCTGCTCTGGCTCATGGTGATCACGCAGGGCACGCTCGGCTACAGCCTGACCTCGGTGATGGGGCCGATCCCGGCGGAAATCTTCGCCGGCCGGCATTTCGGTGCGATCTTCGGAACAGTGATGCTGTCGGCCATCCTCGGCGGCGCCGCAGGGCCGTGGGTCGCCGGGTTCGTCCACGATGTGACCGGCAGCTACGCCCCGGCCTTCTGGATCTCGATCGGCTGCAGCGCGATGTCGGCGATCGCCATCTGGCGCGCCGCGCCCGGCAAGGTCAGGGCGGTCGCCGGGCGGGTCAACCTGATCGCCCAGCCGCCTCGCCCGCGGTCTTCATGATAACCGCCGCGCCGGGAGGCGCATGCTCGCGATCCGGTTGATTTCTGCGCCGATCGGCGCATCGTGATGGCGTTTCCGGCTGCGGAGGGCCCGCCATGCTTCCGACCCCCAGCTTTCACCATCTCCACCTGAACGCGATCGATCCCGAGGGCTCGATCGACTTCTACACCCGGCAGTTTCCCAGCACCGCGAAGGGCGAATGGGGCGGCCACGCGGCGCTGTTTTCGCCGAACGAGGTGATGGTGTTGTTTACCAAGGCCGAGGTGCCGCCGCCGACCCGGCCGCAAAGCGCGATCTGGCATTTCGGCTGGCATGTCACCGACACGCGCAAGACCCTCGCCGACTTCATTGCCCGTCCCGAGGTCAACGTATTGCCGCTCTATACCAGCGAAGCCGGCGGCTCGGTATTTGTCAGCAGCGACACCTGGCCCAGCATCGGCAACACGCTGGGGCTCACCCGCGCCCAGATCGCCGAGGCCCAGGCCGCCGGCATCAAGCCCAAAGGCGGCGGCGGGTTCGCCTATTTCGAAGGGCCGGAGCGGATGCTCGTCGAGATCGCCGGCGATTACCCGGCCGAGCGCTTCAACCATGTGCATATGTGGCAGGAAGACCCGTTTTGCGCGCTCTTGTGGTACCAGAAGCACCTCAACGCGCCGGTGCGCGCCGGGTTCGAGCCGACCACGCTGACCGAGGCGAACTGCCGGGTGCCGCGCGGCGACGACCGCAGCTGGCCGGCGCTGAACCGCGAGGGCATGTTCCGCAATCCGCGCGCCGGCGTCGAGTTCGGCGACGTGGTGCTGACCTGGTACGCCAACCAGGACGGCGGGCCGCTTGCCCCATCGCTCGGCCAGCAGCAGGACCATGTCGGGCTCGGCGTCGCCGATCTCGATGCCTGGGTCGCGAAATTGCACGGCGAGGGGGTGCGCTTCCTCGCCGGGCCGTATCGGCTCGGGCCGACCCGCGCGATGATGATCGAAGGCCCGAGCCGCGAGGGGATCGAACTGGTCGAGACCGCCTAAGACCGGCAACCGCGAAGCACAATACTCGGTCATTGCGAGGAGCGTAGCGACGAGGCAATCCCGGCGCGGGATTGCTTCGCCTGCGGCTCGCAATGACCCGACTTTCTGCTCGGGTGCGGATCAGCGGCGCCGCGCCAGCTCGTAAAGCGCGATCGCGGCGGCGTTGGAGACGTTGAGGCTGGGCAGCGCCGGCAGGGTCGGCAGGCGGGCGAGACGGTCGCACCGCTCGCGCACCAGCCGGCGCAGGCCGCCGCCTTCGGCGCCGAGCACGAGGCCAACGCGCGGCCCGAGGTCGAGCGCGGCGAAATCGTCGGCGCCGGCCTCGTCGAGGCCGCAGCACCAGAACCCCTCTTCCTTGAGCCGGTCGAGCGCGCGGGCGAGGTTGACGACGCGCACCAGCGGCACCATTTCCAGCGCCCCCGACGCGGCCTTGGCGAGCGCGGCTGTCGGCGGCGGCGCGCCGTGCGCGGCGACGACCACCGCGGCGGCGCCGAACGACGCGGCCGACCGCAGTATGGCGCCGACATTGTGCGGGTCGGTGACCTGGTCGAGCAGCACGATCACGGCTCTCGCCGCGCCCGCGGTGCGGTCGAGCACGGTGTCGAGATCGGGCTGCGGCAGCGGCTCGGCGTCGAGCGCCCAGCCCTGGTGCACCGCGTTTGCGGGCAGCAAGGCGGCGAAGCCGGCGC
>JASHNY010000003.1 GCA_030041385.1 Alphaproteobacteria bacterium | reverse complement strand
GCCGCGCCGAGAAACACTTCGGGCGCCGGCGAGTGCGAATATTCCTCGAGGAAATGGTGCTCGACCTCCCAGGCATAGTCGTAGCCGAGCCGGTCGGCCAACTCGACCTGGTCGAGTGCATTCTGGTAAAGCTGCAATTCGCCGCCCGGCTGCCACGGGCGCGGCAATTGCAATTCGTAGAAGATGCCGAACTTCATTTTCTTTCCCTTTTTCGAGTTTGCTCTTTCCGCAGGCGGTAGTCGGGTCGCGAGGCCGTGACCGCCATCTTCACGCGAGCCGGGACTGGTCGCCCCCTCATCCGTCTAAAGGGAGGGCAAAGGTTATTCGCCCTGTGATCCAAAAGGTGTCAAGGGTATCCTCACTCTCCAATGTTGGAAACCCGATCTCCTCCTTTCCACCTAGCATCACACAGTACGTTTAGAATGTCGCACCACGACAACCATTGATTGCCCAACGGCGCGCCTTTGGATTACCATTTTCTGAAATTTAACGGACACGTGCCAAACCCGCCTAGATTTTCTCCAGAAGCCGGGAACTCCGCCCAATGAGCGAAAATTTTAAACAAGACCTCATCACCTTCGCGAACCGGATGATCGGGGTAAGTCCCCGCTGTACGAACGAGGAGAGCACCAAGCTGTTTCTGATCCTTCCTTTCCTCGCGTTCCTAGGTTACGACGACCGAAACCCGAACGAAGTGTGCCCTGAGCACGCAGCAGATTTTTCTGAAAAATACAGAAACCGTGTCGATTTTGCGATCCTGAAAGATGATGAGCCGGTAATCGCGATTGAGTGTAAATCTTCCGGAACACCGCTAAAAGACGAGCGCGGTCAACTCAGAGCATATTTCAACGCTGCCAGAACAGTCAAAATGGGGATCCTGACGGATGGGATAACTTACGAGTTCTACGCTGACTCCGATGAACAAAACATGATGGACACCAGTGCCTTTCTCGTCTTGGACCTCACCGAAATAGCAAAGGGTAAAATAGAAGATTCGGCAATAGATGGTTTACAAAGTTTGCAAAAATCCTCATTTGATCCAGAAAATATCGGGGCTGAGGCCAAACGCAAACGACTTTTCCAAAACATCATTCAGCAAATAGATGCTCTTTCGGAAGCGCCCAGTGAGCAATTTACTAGAATTTTATTGCAAAATGCGGGACTCAGTCACGTTCGGGCCAAGGCGCTTTCCGATTACCAGGAGCTGATCCGTGATGCATTTCGCGAATTTATCAACATTCGGATTTTGCAACGACTGGATATTCCTCTAAAAGATAGTGAGAAAACGGAGAAGCAGATCATCACAAGCGACGTGACCTCGCCAGATTCCTCCCTTTCAGTGGATACTAAAGCTGGGCCGACCGAATCGGAGTTGATGGTATTCAACTATGTCAGGAGACGGCTCGCCTTTTTAACGAAAAGCGAAATCACGTTTGGTGAAATTAACTTAGTGGATTATCATGATTACCAAGGAAAGTTTGTCATTTACTATAAGCGAGAACGCAAAGGCAGACTTCTTGATCTTTACGAAGGGAGCGGCAGCAAATATCGGTTCACATTTCCCGACGGCACTGACATTATTACGAACGATCTAGGAGATATTGATAAATCTCTGGCGGGTATTTTCAGCAAACGGCTCAGGGAAGAGGGTATAACTGTAACAGAATGATCATACCTGCGCCCTCTCGACTTGGCATGGCTTGTTGAGGCGTCGAACCGATTTGACGCTGTATTGAGTCGCCGCATCTCCCCAACAACCGCACCCGTGCTATTCGGTGCCGTCGGGGCGTGGGCCTGCAATCTGGTGCATAGTGCGAAGGTCGCGATCAAAGGCGGGGACGGCCGGACGATGATGCCGGCGCGGTCCGCGCATTACAATGGCGACGCTGGGTGCCAGGCCTGAATCCGGAGCCGCGATCGTGTGGTACAGCGCGTTCAAGGTCGTCCACCTGCTCGGCGTGATCGTGTTTGTCGGCAACATCGTCGTGACGGCGATGTGGAAGACCCTGGCCGACCGGACCCGCGACTCGCGGGTGATCGCCTATGCCCAGCGCCTGGTGACGCTGACCGATTGCGTGTTCACGGTCGGCGGCGTGGGGCTGATCCTCGTCGGCGCCTACGGCATGGCCTATGTCGCCAGCCTCGACCTCGGCCAGAGCTGGCTGGTGTGGGGCCAGTCGCTGCTGCTGGTTTCCGCCCTGATCTGGGCGCTTGTGCTGGTGCCGACGCAGATCGCGCAGGCGCGCCAGGCCCGCGCCTTTGCCGATGGCGGCGCGATCCCGGACAGCTATTGGCGCCGCGGCAGGCGCTGGATGATCTGGGGAATCCTGGCGACCCTAATCCCGTTGGCCAATCTCTACGTCATGGTGTTCAAGCCGTGAGCCGGCTTGCGTTGCGGGGCTGAGCGCTATGGCAGAGCAGCGCCCCGTCGCGGCCGAAGCGCCCGCCGCGCCGACGCCCGGCCTCGAGGCGGGCGCCGCGCCCTATTGGCAGCAGACGCTGTGGGCCATGGTCGGCATCCAGTTCATCATGACCATGGCGTTTTCGATGCTGACCCCGATCATGCCGCTGTTCCTGCCCGAGCTGGGGGTCAAGAGCGCCGCTGCGATCGACACCTGGGCCGGCATTCTCAGCGGCACCACCTCGTTCGTCGCCGCCTTCACCTCGCCGATCTGGGGCCGCGTCGCCGATCGCCACGGCCGCAAATTGATGCTGTTGCGGTCGAGCCTGGCGATCGCGGTATTCACCGCGCTGATGGGGATTTCCGCCAATGTCTGGCAGTTTTTCGGCTGCCGCGCATTGATGGGCATTTTCGCCGGGTTTTCGAGCGCAGCGATTGCGCTGGTGGCGAGCCAGGTGCCGGAAGGACGGCTCGGCTTTTCGCTCGGCTGGCTGTCGACCGGCCAGCTCGTCGGCTCGCTCGTCGGCCCGATCGTCGGCGGATTGCTGGCCGACATGACCGGCAGCTACCGGGTACCGTTTTACCTGACCTCGACGACGATCCTCGTCGCGCTGAGCCTCGTCTGGTTCGGCGTGCGCGAAGAGTTCACCCGCCCGCAAAAGGGCCGTGCCGCGCGCTCGACGGTCAGCGGCCTCATTGCATTGGCAAGCTCGCCCGCGCTGTTGGCGCTGTTTTTCGTATTGCTGATGGCGCAGTTCGGCGTGCGCACGGTGCAGCCGATCGTGACCCTCTACGTCAAAGAGATGATCGGCGACAACCCCAACCTGGCGACATTGAGCGGCCTTGCCTTCTCGGTCACCGGGCTCGCCGACGTCATCGCCTCGCCGTTTCTCGGCAAGCGCAGCGACGTGATCGGCTATCGCCGGGTGCTGTTGATCTGCCTGGCGGGCGGCGCGTTGACCACATTGCCGCAGGCCTTCACCGACCATTACTGGGTGTTCACGGCAGAGCGTTTCGCGGTCGGCCTGTTCGTCGGCGGCTTGTTGCCGACCGCCAACGCGCTGGTCGGCCGCCTGGTGCCGCGTTCCGACCGCGGCACGGTTTACGGCATGACCTCGTCGGCGATGTTCATGGGCAACTCGCTGGGACCGCTCTTCGGCGGATTGCTCGCCGCCGGGCTGGGCCTGCGCTGGGTGTTTCTGATGACTGGCGGCGTGATGATGCTCAACCTTGCCTGGGTCTATTACAAGGTACCCGAATACCAACCGCCCCCGTCCGGGACGTGACCATATCGGCGATCGTCAGCCGCGGCCTTGCGTGTGACAATACGCCACACAACCATGACCGGTAGCTCGCAAACCCAGCACAATCAGGGCACCTGCTGAATCGCGCGATCTTCCTGTACGCGCGAGCCATTGCTCGGCCGTTTGCAGTGTCACTGCGCGGCGACACGGCTTGCGGCTGCCCTCGATCGCATGGCGCACGGCGCCGTTTCGGCCGTTCGGCCATCCGTCACACCGGATGTGCAGCGGTCGTTTCCGGTTGCCGGAGATGCCGGTATTGACACCTTTGTCGCGACGATCCTAACCAGCCAGCGGGGAGTAACCGATCTGGGGCATTTGCCCGAGCGGAACAGGGGAGGCTCTGCCTTGCGCATGAGCAAACGGGTAACACGGCGTCCGGCCGGCTGCCGGCGGGGCGCGCCCGTGTGAATGAGGTGCGACGGAAGGGCGCCGAGGGTCAGGCGAACGCCGGGGAGGCGCGAGCGGGCCTGTCCCGCCGGAGCTTCGTCGGCATGGCTACAGCCGCTACGGCAATCGGCGTTTCTCGCCGGTCGTCCGCCGCCTCCGATACGCTTGTCTGGGACATCGCATCCGGGCCGCAATATGTCGATCCGGTCCTGGGCACGAGCGCCCAGGCAAACGTCATGGTGCTGCAGAACGTATACGAGCGGCTCGTCTGGTACAGCGGGGCGGATACCGAGCCGCTTCCCTGGCTGGCGACCGGCTGGGAGGTAAAGGACGACGACCGCCGCTATGTCTTCCGGCTCAGAAAGGGGGTCAAATTCCACGACGGCGCCCCCTTCGACGCGGCCGCAGTCAAATTCAGCTTCGACCGGGCGGTGCTGCTCGACGACCCTGAGGGGATCGGGTCGTTCTGTCCGACCGGCATCGCCGCGCCCGGCATCCTCAAGGGGGCATGGGAATTCAGCAAATCCTTCGGCGTCGGCAAGGATTATTCCCAGGAAGCGGTCGACAGGTACCTCGCTGCCGAGGGCGTGAAAATCATCGACCGCCACACGGTCGAGTTCAACCTGGCCCAGCCCTATGCCGCGTTCCTGTCGGACTTGGCGACCTTCATGGGGTCGATCCTGTCTCCCGCCTATGTCGTCGCGCATTGGCAAAAGCCGACGGATCCTGCCCGGGGCTTCATCCCCGGCATCACCGCAGGCGAGCGCAACGAATGGATGCTCTACCACGCCAGCGGCAGCGGCCCGTATGTGCTGGCCGCCTTCGACAAGGCCACCGCGAATGTCACGCTGAACACCAACCCCGACTACTGGGGCGGTCCGATCGGCAAGATCAAGCCGGCGCTGCAGAGCATTTTCGTGAGGACCAGGCTCGATCAGGCGACGCGATTGCACGACCTCAAGTCGGGGGCCGCGGACATCGCAGACGTCGCCGTGAATTCCATCTTTGAAGTCATCGACCGGGAAACCTGGCGGGAGGAGGCCAAGATCCAGCCGCTCATCCCGTCGATCGACGCCTTCGGACCCTATCCGTGGCGGACGATCTATTTCGCAAAAATGAACTTCCACATCAAAAACCCGGACGGCTCGCCGGCCGAGTTCCAGCCGTTCCGGGACATCCGGGTCAGAAAGGCCTTCGCGTCGGCGATGGACAACGCGGATATCTGCCGCAACGCCCTTAACGGCTTTGTCGTGCCGACGAATTGGGGGCTGACCCCGACCCAGTTCGGATACGATCCCAAGGTGACGGCGGCTTATTCGTTCGACCTGAACGAAGCGAGGCGGCTTCTCGCCGCGGCCGGGAGGGAAGCGGGTTTCGGCCCCGGCAAGCCCCGCAACATGACGATCGTCTACAACGCGGCGGCGCCGTGGCAAGGCTATGCAGCGCGGCACGTGGCAGCCAACATCAACCGCTGCGATGTCGGGCTCAACCTCGACGTCAAGCCGCTGGCGTTTGACGCATACGTGGATTCGTGGCGGGCCCAGCTTACCGGGTTCAGCATCCACAGCACCTTTTCGCCGACCGCCGATCCCAATTGCTGGCTCGGCTCCTTCGGGACCGGTGCGGGCTATTGGGCCAGAACCAGCTCATATGACAATCCGCGGGCCGATGCGCTTTACGCCCAGCAGTTCCAGATGCGGGACCCGAAACGCCGCGCCGCCCTCATTTCCCAGCTCATGCAGGCGGTCAACGACGATCTGGCCTGGATCTGGATCGGGGCAGCCATCGCGTACGGGCAGCCCACCTTCAACCCCAATGTCCTCAGATCGTCGGTAAAAGGCTTCTATTACAATCCGACCTACCAGGGCTTCTACTTTCCCGCGTTGTCAAAGCCGTAACCGGCGACCGGCCGGCGGCTGAACCGCAGGTTTTCGCTGCATCGCCGGATCATGCGGGGGCGACCCACAGCGATCGTTGGCCTGGCCTAATGAATGCTGAGCGATTGCTCGCTGTTCAGAATAGCCACGGCAATCGCGGATGCGGTCAACCGCGTTATGTGCTCCATCACGGAACCACACAATTGGCGGATTTCCTCGGGTTTCAGCAGCTCGGGATTGTGCAGCCCACGCTCGGCAACCCGCCTGACCTTGTCTGAGGCAATGTCGGCAAAGCGGGGCTTCCGTGTCGAGACCAGACCCCGACGAGACGACTTCATTCAAAACCCTCCCGTGCTGCGCGCCCTTTTCCGCACATGCGCACGGTATGGTTAACGAAGTCTTACGGCAATCTCTCACAACGCTGTCCCTGCCTTGACGTGGCGCAATGCGCCGGCAAGCTCAGGAACGCACGAGCCGCAATTGGTGCCGGCCTGCAAGGCGCTGCCGATATCCGCCACGCTGGCGAGCCGGCGTTCGACGATCGCCCGGTACAGCGTGCGCAAACCGACACCGAAGCAGGTGCAGACGGTTCGCCCGGCTTCGCCGTCCGGCGAACCGGCGGAATCGTGCCCGGCAAGCAGGGCCAACCGCGCCTCCGCCGCGACCCGCCGCCCCAGGGCCGCGATCGAGACCTCCCGCGCCGGCAGGCCGGCGGGCTCACGAGCGATAAACAGGCAGGCCTCCAGCCTGTCCCCAACGATGCTGGCATAACGAAATGCGCCGCGCCGCGCATCGGCATAGATCACGAGCTCTGCCGCCGGCGAAGCGCCCAGCACTTCGCTGATCCAGGCCTCGCCGCTGCGGCCGCTCGGGAGCGGCTCCGATCCCGCCAGCTCGAACAGCTGGCCGCCGGCAACCGGAATGCGGACCCAGTAGCACGGCATTCCCGGAGGCGCGGGCGCCGCCCGCCGCACCAAAACCCCGCGCCACAGCGTGGCTATCGCTGTCACCTTGACCGGGGTCGCCTTCAGTTCCGGCTGCCCCGAAACCGGGTCGGCAGCCGCGCCGACGATCCGGCCGACCGGACCTGCCGAACAATAGCGATCCGTCCAGTGCATCGGCACGAACACCTCGCCGAGGCGCTGGCCGTGCGAAAGCCGGGCGCGCAGCACGACCGTGCCGAAGCGGCTCTCCACCCGCACCAAGCCTCCGTCGGCGACGCCGAGGCGGCCGGCATCGGCGGGATGAATGTCGAGGAATGGCTCGCTGCAATGGGCCATCAGCCGCGGTACCGCGCCGGTCCGGGTCATCGTATGCCATTGATCGCGCACCCGGCCCGTATTGAGCGTCAGCGGCCAAGCTTCATCAGCGGCTTGCGCCGGCGGGCGATAGGCGGTGGCGACAAAGCGCGCTTTCGCCGTGTCGACCGGCACTCGCTGCCGGCCGCGAAACCGCGCCTCCTTCGGGCCGTCGGCGATGCACACCGGCCACTGCACCGGTTGAAGCTGGTCGTAGCCGGCATCGCTCAGCTGCGCCAGTGCGCCGATATCGAACACGCGGCGGCCGGCGTTCTCGAACGCCGACAGCGCGGCGTGCTCACGGAAGATGTCGGCCGGCCCGCGGTAGCGAAACGCCTGCCCCCACCCCATGCGGCGGGCGATTTCGGTCAACATCCACCAATCCGGCCGCGCCGCTCCGGGCGGCGGCCGGAACGGCCGCTGGCGCGAGATGCGGCGCTCGGAATTGGTGACCGTGCCGTCCTTTTCGCCCCAGGCCGCCGCCGGCAAAACGATGTCGGCGAGCCGGGTGGTATCGGTCGGCCAGCAATCGCTGACGACGATGAACGGGCAGGCCTGGAGCGCGGCACGCACGCGCGCGGCGCGCGGCATGCTGTCCGCCGGGTTGGTGCCGATGATCCACAGCGCCTTCACATTGCCGGTAAGCGCCGCGTCGAACAGATCGATTGCCTTGAGGCCAGGCCGTGTCGCCAGCCGCGGCGCGTCCCAAAAGCGCTGCACCCGGTCGATGTCGGCCGCACCGAAGCCCATATGCGCGGCAAGCTGGCTGGCGAGCCCGCCGACCTCGCGCCCGCCCATCGCGTTGGGCTGCCCGGTCAATGACAGCGGCCCCATCCCCGGCCGGCCGATCCGGCCGGTGGCGAGATGACAGTTGATGATCGCGTTCACCTTGTCGGTGCCGGCCGAGGACTGGTTCACACCCTGCGAAAAAACCGTCACCGTGCGTTCGGTCGTCGCAAACCAGGCATAAAATCGTGCCAGATCTGCGGGCGCCAGGCCGGCGACCGAGGCGGTCTCGGCAAGCGAGGGCGCCGCCTCCCGCGCGGCCTCGACGGCCTCGTCAAAGCCGGCCGCAAGCGGCTGCGCCGGTGCCTTGTCGCAGGCGCCGCTGGCTGCGAGATGGGCCAAGAGCCCGGCGAACACGACGACATCGGTGCCGGCGCGCGGCGCCAGATGCAGGTCGGCGATCTCGCAGGTCGCGGTCCGTCGCGGGTCGATGACGACGATCCTGCTGCCGCGCGCCGCCTTGGCCGCGGCCAGGCGCTGATACAGGACCGGATGGCACCAGGCCATGTTGCTGCCGACCACGACGACGAGGTCGGCGACATCGATGTCGTCGTAGCAGCCGGGCACGATATCCTCGCCGAACGCGCGGATATGGCCGGCGACCGACGAGGCCATGCACAGCCGCGAATTGGTGTCGATGTTGGCGCTGCCGATAAAGCCCTTCATCAGCTTGTTGGCGACGTAGTAGTCCTCGGTCAACAACTGGCCGGAGACGTAAAACCCGACGGCATCGGGGCCGTGGCGGATGATCGTCCGGGAAACGGTCTCGGCCACCCGGTCGAGCGCCTCGTCCCAGCCCGCCTTCCGGCCCCGGATTTCCGGCTGCAACAGGCGATCGGCGTCGTCGAGGGTCTCGCCGAGCCCCGCGCCCTTCGAGCAGAGGCGGCCGCGATTGGCCGGATGTTGGGGGTCGCCCGCGAGCGTGCCGTCGGCGTTTGCGACAATGCCGCAGCCGACGCCGCAATACGGACAGGTGGTTCTGACCGGGAGCCTCACGCCCCCTCCGGGTTCGGCCCGATCATCCGCAGCGCCGACCAGGCCAGCCAGATGCGGCCGCGCTCGACCCTGACCGGGACGACCGGCACCCTTCCCTCGTCAGGGGCTTCGGCCTCGCCGCTGTCGAGACGGACGACCCAGCCGTGCAGCGGGCAGGCGACCGCGCAGCCCTGCACGATGCCTTCCGACAGCGGCCCGGCGCGATGCGGACAGCGGTCGATGAGCGCGAACACCTGGTCATCGGCGGTGCGAAACACCGCGATCGGCAGGTTCGGGTCGGTCCCGTGCACCCGGCGCGAACCGCGCCGGGGGACGTCATCGAGGCGCCCCACCTCGATCCAAGTGTCGGCGGACATCTCAGTCGATTTCCGCCATCGGGCGGTATTCGTGCCCCTCGGCGCCCGCGGCGCGTTGCGCCCACGGGTCGCTTTGCACCATGCGCTGCGCGGCGAGGAAGCGGGACTGCAGGGCGCGTCGCCCCGTGCCGTCGGCGACAATCCGCGCCCGCACGTAGCCGATGCCGACGCGCGCCACCCACGGCGCAGTCCGCTCCAGGTAGCGCGCCTCCTCCCGGTAGAGCTGCATGAAGGCGCCGACATGTTCGAGCACCTCGGCCTCGGTCGCAAGGCGCACGAGGTGGTCGGTGACGCGGACTTCGACGCCGCCATTGCCGCCGACAACGACGTCGTAGCCGGATTCGACGCAGATGACGCCGATATCCTTGATCGTCGCCTCGGCACAGTTGCGGGGGCAGCCGGAAACGGCGAGCTTGACCTTGTGCGGCGTCCACGAGCCCCAGCACATCTTTTCGATCTTGACCCCGAGCCCGGTCGAGTCCTGGGTGCCGAAGCGGCACCATTCGCTGCCGACGCAGGTTTTCACCGTGCGCAAGGCCTTGCCGTAGGCATGGCCGGAGACCAGCCCCGCCTGGTTGAGGTCGGCCCAAACGCTCGGCAGCTGCTCCTTGCGCACCCCCAGCAGGTCGATGCGCTGCCCGCCGGTAACCTTGACCGTCGGGATCGCGTATTTCTCTGCGGCGTCGGCGATCGCCCGCAGCTCGCGTGCGTTGGTCAGCCCGCCCCACAGGCGCGGCACGACCGAGAACGTGCCGTCCTTCTGGATGTTGGCGTGGACCCGCTCGTTGACGAAGCGCGACTGCGCATCGTCGCGATAGGTCTCGGGCCAGGCGCAGAGCAGGTAATAGTTCAGCGCCGGACGGCATTTCTGGCAGCCGTCGGGGGTTTTCCAGCCAAGCGCTTCGCGCACTCCCGCGATCGTCTGCAGGCCTTGCTCGCGGATCGCGCGGCGCACCGCGTCGTGGCCATGGTCGGTGCATTTGCACATCGCCGGGTCGTCCCGGTGCGCGACCGCGCCGCCGAGATGGGCGAGGATCGCCTCGACCTTGCCGGTGCACGAACCGCACGATGCCGAGGCCTTGGTGTGTGCCCGCACCGCGTCGAGCGTCGTCAGCCCCTTGGCGCGGATTGTCTCGCAGATGCGCCCTTTGGAGACGCCGTTGCAGTCGCAGACCTGCTCGTCGTCGGCCATTGCCGCAACATCGATGCGCGGCACGGCGGCGGCGCCCGCCTGATCGGCAAAGGCCCGGCCGAAGACCAGCTTGTCGCGAAACGCCGATACGTCGGTCTTTTCGCGCATCAATTGCACGTACCACGGGCCGTCGGCGACATGCCCGTAAAGGACGCTGCCGACGATCCTGTCGTCGCGCAGGATCACCTTCTTATAGATGCCGCGGCGGGCATCGTGCAGCGTGATCTCCTCGTCGGCTTCGTCCGCGGCGGCGAGGGCGCCCGCGGAAAACACGTCGATGCCGGTGATCTTGAGGCTGGTGAAGACCGGCGGCGGGGCATAGACCGCGGCCTCGTCGCCGGCCAGCCGGGCGCCGCACACCCGCGCCTGCTCCCAGATCGGCGCAACCAGCCCGAACACCTGTCCATTATGCTCGATGCACTCGCCGACCGCGAAGATGTCGGGATCGCTGGTGCGCATGTCGTCACCGACCAGAAGCCCGCGGTTGACGTCGAGCCCGGCCGCGCGTGCCAGGTCGATATTCGGCCGGATGCCGATCGCCAGCACGACGAGGTCGGCCGCGATCCGCCGTCCATCGGCCAGCACCACGCCTTCGGCCCGCTCGCTGCCGAGAATCTCCTCGGTCTGGCCGTCGGTGAAAAAGGCGATGCCGCGATTGTCGAGGTCGCGGCGCAGCAATTCGCCGGCGGTGGGGTCGAGCTGGCGCTCCATCAGCGTCGGCATCAGGTGGACGACCGCCACCGACATGCCGCGCCGCTTCAGGCCCCAGGCGGCCTCCAACCCCAGCAGCCCGCCGCCGATCACCACCGCCCGCCGGTAACACCGGGAAGCGGCAACCATCGCCTCCACATCGGCGATGTCGCGAAAGGCGTGGACGCCGGGAAGCCCGAGCCCCGGGATCGGCGGCGCCAGCGGCTTGGACCCTGTTCCCAGCAGCAGCTTGTCATAGGGGATTTTAGTGCCGTCGGCGATCTCCACGGTTTTCGCCGCGCGGTCGATCGCGGCGACCGCCCGCCCGGTCAGCAAGGCGATCGCGTTGTCCTCGTACCAGCCGCGCGGGTTGATGACGATCTCGTCGACCGTCTTCTCGCCGGCCAGCACCGAGGACAGCATGATGCGGTTGTAGTTGGCATGCGGCTCGGCGCCGATGACGGTGATGCCGTAACGCGAAGGCGCCCGGGACAGCAGCGCCTCCACCGCGCGCATCGCCGCCATCCCGTTGCCGACGACGACGAGCCGCTTCCGATCGTCGCTCACGATCAGCTCCCCGGATAGGCCGAAGCGGGAGCGGCGCCGCGCGGCGCGAACCGGCTTCGGCGCAGATAGAACCACCAGGTCAGCGCGATGCAGGTGACGTAGAACAAGAGAAAAACCTCGAGCGCGAGGTGCGGCCCGCCGGTCGCGGCGATCGAGGCCCCGAAGCCGCGCGGTATCAGGTAGCCGCCGCAGGCGCCGATCGCGCCGATGAACCCGAGCGCCGCGGCGCTTTCGATGCCGGCCGATTGCAGCGCGGCCGCCCTCGCCTCACCTTCCGGACCCGCCAGCCGCAGCTTCTCCGCTCGAAAGATCGACGGGATCATCCGGTAGGTCGAGCCATTGCCGATGCCGGTAGTGACGAAAAGGACGAGGAACATCACTAAAAACCCCTGAAATTCCTTGGTGTCGATGAAGTGAATGACACCGAGCGTGGCGGCGGCCATGGCGATGAAGTTCCAGAACGTCACCTGCGCACCGCCGATTTTGTCGGCCAGCAATCCGCCGGCCGGGCGCGCGAGCGATCCGACCAGCGGGCCGAGGAAGGCAACGGCGATCGTGACGGTCGGGAACTGCGTCTTGATCAGCAGCGGGAAGGCGGCCGAATAGCCGATGAACGAGCCGAACGTCCCGATATAAATCCACGACATCAGCCAGGTGTGCTTGCGCCCGACGATGATGAGCTGATCCCTGAACGACGAGCGCGCCGGGCCGAGGTTGTTCATGTAGCGATAGGCGCAGAACACCGCGACGGCCAGCGGCAACAGCCACATCAGCCCGGCATTCTGGATGTAGACGCCGCCGGCTCCCGGCGCCGCCCGGTAAAGGTTGATGATCCCGAACCCCATCAGGATCGGCACCAGAAGCTGCACTGTGCTGACCCCGATATTGCCGCCGGCCGCGTTGAGGCCAAGCGCCCAGCCCTTCATGCGGTCGGGATAGAAGAATGAGATGTTCGCCATGCTGGAGGCGAAATTGCCGCCGCCGAGCCCGGCGGTCGCGGCCACCAGCAGCATCAGCCCGAACGGCGTATCCGGCTGCGTCGAGAAATAGGCAAGCGCGATCCCCGGGATGAACAGCACCGCCGCGCTGAACATCGTCCAGTTGCGCCCACCGAACATCGTCACCGCGAAGGTGTAGGGAAACCGGATCAGCGCGCCGACCAGCCCGGGCAATGCTACCAGCTGAAACAACTGGTCGGTGGTGTAGTGAAAGCCGGCCGCCGGCAGCCTGGTGGCGACGACGCTCCATACCAGCCAGATCGAGAAGCCAAGATGCTCGGCCAGGATCGAGAAGATCAGGTTGCGCCGGGCGATGACCCGGCCCTTTGCTTCCCAGAATGCCTCGTCGTCCGGGTTCCAGTCGGAAATCCAGGTGGTACCGTGCCTGCTCATGATTTCTTCTCGCACCGCAGCGCATCGGCCGCCCGAAACGCGGTCGCAACCTTCGTTCCGATCGGCCGCTCGCCTGCATGGGCCGCCGTTGACCCACAGCCGTGCCGGGGCGTAGACACCGCCCGCTATGGACCGCCCCGCCGTTGAGACCGTCCAGCTTCGCCTATCGCGGCGCACCACAAGAGATGCGGCCGCAAACTCTTCCGGTCGCAAGTCTCGTGCCAGACATCCTGCGCGAAATTTCCGGCCCTGAAGCAGAACTTGCCGGGCGGCCTGACCGCTTTTCGGGCAATTGGCAGAATCTTGTGCGGTGCAAAAAATTTCGGCCAAACAAGCCCGGCTGGGCCGGCCGGATCGTCGCCGGCGCGGCGACATACCCGGTCATTTCGGCCCGTCGGCGGCGGCGGCGAGGAGGTCGGCGGCGATTTCCCCGAGCCGCCTGCTTTCGTTCATGGCCCGCCGGCGCAGCCACCGGTAGGCCTGGGGCTCGCCGATGCGGTGCTGGCGCATCAGCAGCGACTTGGCGCGGTTGATGGTTTCCCGCTCCTGCAACATCGCCTTCGCCTCGCTCAACGCCGCGTCGGTCTGCTGTTGCCGGCGAAAGACCGCGACGGCCGCGAACAGGATCGGCGCGATGTCGGGAAGCGCGGTGGCGACGACATGATACGAATTGACCCCCGCAGCGATCGCCTCCTCCAGGAAGGCGCGGCTATCGAACGCCGCGAACATGACGACCGGGCACGGACGGTCGGCGCCGATGCGGCGCAGCTCGTCGAGCCGCTCGCGGTTCGGCAGCGGCATATCGACCAGGATCACATCGGGCGCCAGCGCGACGACGGCATCGCGCAGACCGTCTCCGCCGGCGACGCCCAGAACCACCGCGTCGGCGATGTCGCGCAGACGCCGTTCGAGGAGCGTCGCCCGTGGCGAACCAGTGTCGGCGAGCAGCACTCTGAGGGAACCCGGCAAACCTGCTACCTCGCTCGTTGGCGCGACGCGCCGAGCAAGCGCGATGCCATTTGAAGGCCCGCTCTCTTTCCGTGCCTCGAAGCGGACCCGCGAACGGCGTTCGCGACGCGGGTGACGCGCGACGCGTGCCAGGGCGCCGGCGCATCGTGTAGGATCGGCCGATCGCCCGGCATGTCCGGGCGATCCCCCCAAGACGCCTGGAGCTTCTGGAATGACGGATACGAACGAATACACGCCCCCCAAGGTCTGGGTTTGGAACAAGCCGAGCGGCGGCAGGTTCGCGAACATCAACCGGCCGATCGCAGGACCGACGCATGAAAAGGTGCTGCCGATCGGCAAGCATCCGCTGCAGCTCTACTCGCTCGGCACGCCGAACGGGGTGAAGGTCACGATCATGCTCGAAGAGCTGCTGGCGAAGGGACACAAGGGCGCGGAGTACGATGCCTGGCTGATCCGCATCGGCGAGGGCGACCAGTTCGGCAGCGGCTTTGTCGCCGTCAATCCGAACTCCAAGATCCCGGCGCTGATGGACCGCAGCGGGCCCAAGCCGATCCGCGTGTTCGAGACCGGCGCGATCCTCGTCCATCTCGCCGAAAAGTTCGGCGAGTTCCTGCCGACCGAGCCGGCGGCGCGCGCCGAGTGCTTCTCATGGCTGATGTGGCAGATGGGCAGCGCGCCCTATCTCGGCGGCGGGTTCGGCCATTTTTACGCCTACGCGCCCACCAAGATCGAATACGCGATCGACCGCTTCGCGATGGAAACGAAGCGGCTGCTCGACATGCTCGACCGCCGGCTCGGCGAAAGCGAGTACGTGGCCGGCCCCGACTACACGATCGCCGACATCGCCTGCTTCCCGTGGTATGGCGGGCTGGCGCGGTTCAACCAATACGGGGCGGCCGAGTTCCTCTCGGTTCACGAATACAAGAACGTGCAGCGCTGGTGCGATACGCTGCTCGCACGGCCGGCGGTGCGGCGCGGGCGCATGGTCAACCGCCTCTCCGGCCAGCCCTCGGAGCAACTGCACGAGCGCCACGACGCCAGCGACTTCGACACGAAGACGGCCGACAAGATCGCCGCCGCCGCGAGCTGAGCTGCGGTCCGCCCGGCAGACGCAGGCGCGGCGCGCTACGATCCGAGGAAATCGCGCACCCGCTCGATTTCCTCGATCGCGGCAAATTGCGAGCCGATCAGGATTTCGTCGAAGCCCCTTCGCGCGACATCCTTGATGCGCCGGCGCGCCTCTTCCGGCGGGCAGATGAAATTGACCGAAGCGAGCCTCGCCAGTTCGGCGGATTCCGGGCGCTCCTGGAGGTCGATCGAGCAATTGGCGAGGACGGCGTTGGCGCCGCCGGCCTCGCGGTAGGTTTTCATGCCGAATTCGAGGTCTTCGAGGCTGCTGTATCGGCCGGACGGGGTCCAGCCCTGGGCGTCCTTGGCCGCGTAGGTAATCCAGCGCGGGCTGCGCCAGGCGCCGATCAGGATCGGCGGTCCGCCCTTGCATCCGGGCCAGGTCGACAGCGTGCCGCCGTTGACCGGCTCACCGTTCCACACCTTGGCCATGATTTCGAGGTCGTTCTTGAAGGTGCGGAAGCGGTGATCGTAATCGTAGCCGAGCAGTTCGAAATCGTCGCGCGTAGAGCCGCTGCCGACGCCGAGGATCAGGCGGTTGTTCGACATCGCCTGCAACGACTGCACCCGGTGGGCCAGCTCGATCGGGTTGCGCAGCGGCAGTTGCAGGACGCTGATGCCGATCTCGATTTTGGAGGTCACCGCGGCGACAGCCGTCAGCACCTGCAGCGAATCGAGGGTCGGGCGGCCGCGGCCCAGCGAATCGCCGATCCACAAGCCGGGAAACCCGCGGGCCTCGACCTGGCGCGCGAAACCGGTGATGCGATCGATCAAGGCGCCGCCGGCGCTCATGGCGGGATTGATCCGGATCATCGTGCTGACGCGCATGCGCCCATCCCTCCTGTTTATGTCGGCCGCCACATCGGCGGGCGCGCGCGGACGGGGTCGAGCAGCGACCAGTCGCCATCCTCGAGCACATGGCCTTGCGGATAGGGCGCGCGCGGCTCCAGCCCGAGCGAGCGGACGACGCGATCATCGCGGTAATAGCATTGCAGGACCACTCGGGTCAGCGTCTCGACCGCGGCTCCTCCCCGCGCCCGCCATTCGCCGGCCGCGGCCTCGCGCCGGGCCAGGTCGAGACCGGCAAAGGGCTGTCCCGCGCAGCGCGCGAGCGCATCCAGCGCCTCGCGCACGGCACCGGCGTCGCGGCCGAGCGTCGCCAGCATGTCGGCCTGGATCGCCGGATCGTCCGCCCCGGGCACCGCGAATTCCGCGCTGGCCGGGATCATCACGCCGGCAATGGCGCACAGATCGTCGCGCTGGGCCGGAGTAAGGAAACTGTCCGCCGACATCCTCTGCCTCAATCGAACAGGTTGGCCAGGCGCTGCTTCATCTGGTCGGCGACGTAGAGCGCCAGGGCCTGGATCGTGGAGGTCGGGTTCACCCCGCCGGAGGTCACGAACAGGCTACCGTCGACGATGAACAGGTTCTTCACATCGTGCGACCGGCCCCATTCGTTTACCACCGACCGCGCCGGGTCGGCGCCCATGCGCGCAGTGCCCAGCAGGTGCCAGCCGCCGTACAGGATGGGGCTGTTGACGCAGATGTCGGTTGCCCCGGCCGCGGCGAGGATTTCCTTCGCCCGCGCGATGCCGTGCTCCATCATCCGCGCCGTGTTCTCGCCGATGCGATAGTCGATCCGCGGCGCCGGGATGCCGTCGCTGTCCTTCAGCACTGGATCGAGGGTGACGCGATTGCGGTCCTCCGGCAGGTCCTCGCAGATCGCCGACAGGCTCAGCCGATGGCCGTTGAGCCGGCGGAACGCGGCGTGGTGGCCTGCGCCCCAGGGCACGAGGCCCTTGGCTTCGCTGGCGACGGCCTCGGCAACGGGCCCGACACCGCGGCCGAACTGGAACGTGTAGCCGCGCACAAAGCCGCGCGAGCGGTCAGTCTCGTAGAATTCCTTGCTCCACAGGCAGGTCGGCGGCGCGCGGTTGCTGTCCGTCGCCTCCGCGACATAGCCATAGACCTGGGCATAGGGATGGAACATCAGGTTCCTGCCGACAAGGCCGCTGGAATTGGCCAGCCCGTTCGGAAACCGCCCGGAGGCCGAATTGAGCAGCAATCGCGGCGTGCCGACCCCGTTGCAGGCGAGCACCACGACATGGGCGGCCTGAAACTGCTCCTTGCCTTCGGCGTCGTAATACACGACACCCGCAGCCATGCCGTGCTCGTCGGTCGTAATTTCGCGGACCCGGCAATGGGTCCGCAACTCGACGCCGGCGCGCATTGCCGCCGGCCAGTAGGTGATGTCGGTGCTGGCCTTTGCGCCCTGGGCGCAGCCGGGCGTGCAATGGCCCAGATTGATGCAGCGCGCCCGCCCTTCGTAATCGACGGTCGCCACTGTGGTGTCGGATGGCCACCAGTGCCAGCCGAGCCGGTTCATCGCCTTGCCGAGGATCGCGCCGGAGCGGCCAAGCGGCAGCGGCGGCATCGGCGGGTTCCGCGGCGGCACGCCGGGATCGCCGGCAAGGCCGGAAACGCCCATCATCCGGTCGTTCTCTTCAAAGAACGGGGCCAGCGTGGCGTAATCGATCGGCCAGTCGTCGGCGACGCCGTCGAGGCTCTGCACACGGAAATCGGACGGGTGCAGCCGCGGGAAATGCGCCGTATACATCACCGTGCCGCCGCCGACGCCGTTGAAGTTCACAACCTTGATCGGCGAGTTGTCGTCGTTGACCGGGTAGTCCTCGCGCCGGGCACGGATATTGGGGCTGGGCGAGAAGTCGCCGAAAAACCGCGCCTCCCAGTCGCGGCCGGTGCTGGGATAGGTCGCGGGGTTCATCCAGCCGCCCTGCTCGAGGCAGAGGATATGCATCCTGGTGTCGGCGAGGCTCCAAGCCGCGGCCGCACCCGACGCCCCGGCGCCAACGATCAGCACATCGACGGGCTCGTTCATGCGGGTTCTTCCTTCATCCGGCGCAGCATGCCTCGACCGGGGCGTGCGTGGCGAATCCGAATTCGCGGCGGCGTCGGGCGCGGCCGCCGAACCGGCGCATCATCATCCCTGTTGCGGGCAGACGGGCCTGCGCGGCAAGGCCGGGCGATCGGCCGGCTAGCGCTCAGGATGCAAGCGCCGGCGGAGTGCCGAGCCGTTCGGCGGCGCGCCCCAGCACCCGCTCGGCTGCGAGCGCGATCGCGAGAAGCCGCTCCTCCGCCCAGGCGGGCGCAATCAGCTGCAGCCCGACCGGCATTCCCGCGCGGTCGAGGCCGACCGGCAGGGTGATGCCGCACAGCCCCAGATAGTTGACCGCCACCGTGTTGCGGACGATGCGGCGATTGGCGTCCAGATAGGATTGCGCATCGCCGATTTGCGAGAGGAGCGGCGGCGTGATGCACAGCGTCGGCGAGGCGATCACGTCGATCCCGTCGAACCGCGGCGCCGCGCTTCGCGCCAGCGCGTTCAGCCGGCCGAGCCGCGCCAGATACTCCCGCGCGCTCAGGGTTTCCGCATTGCGCAACGCCGGCGCGATGATCGGGTCGAGCTGCGCGAGCCACTCCGGGAGTTCCTGGTCAAGGAAGCTGCGCAACTCGACCGCGCTCACCCCGCCTTCACGAAACACCGCATAGGCGCCCGCCGCCTCGGGCAAGGCCATCGTGCGCAACACCGCGCCTTCCCGCGCCAGCGTGTCGACCGCGCCCTTCGCGGCCTCGGCGATGCCCGGATCGCAGTCCTGCCACAGCAATGGATCGTCTACCGCGATGCGGACGCCATCGAGTGTCGCCGCGCCGGTTTTCGCCAGGAAGCGCCCGGCATCGCCCACGGCCGGGTCGAGCGCGGCAAAGCCGTAGGCGGCATCGGCCACGCTGCGCGCCAGCAAGCCCGGGGTATCGAAGCTTCGCGACAGCGGCACCACCCCGTCCGTCGACCAGCGCCCCAGGGTAACTTTCAGGCCGACATTCCCGGTCATCGAGGCGGGAATGCGCACCGAGCCGGCGGTGTCGCTGCCCAGCGCCAACAGCGCCGAGCCTTCGAGCAGGCTGACCCCGGCGCCGCTCGACGAGCCGCCCGGCGAGCGATGCGCCGAGGCATCCCATGGATTGCGGGGCGCGCCCCAATGGCTGTTGAGTCCGGTGCCGCCAAAGGCGAACTCGACCATGTGGGTCTTGCCCATGATGACGCCGAGCTGCCGGCGCAGGCCGGCCACGACCGGCCCGTCTTTTTCCCACGGGTCGGCCGGCAGGCGGCGGCTCGAACCGGCAAAGCACGGAAAGCCTTCGGCGGCGAACAGGTCCTTGATCGAGATCGGCACACCCTGGAGCGGGCCGGCGATTGCGCCGGCAGCAAACGCCATATCCGCCGCCGCGGCGCTTTCGCGGGCGCGGTCCGGTGCCCACAGGGAATAGGCATGCAGGCGTTCGCCGAAGCGCTGGTGCCGGGCGATCGCCGCCTCGACCAGTTCGCGCGCGCTCAACCGCCGTTCGCGCAGCGCGTCGGCAATCTCGGCCAGAGGACGGGAGATCACATCGGCCATCGGCAGCCCCCTTTTGCCGCAGACGCTCAGCCTTCGCTCGCCTCCGAGAATGGCCGGCCCCAACGGTCCTCGTAGACGATTTCGGCGAGCGGAACCCGGCGAACCGGGCCGAACCGGCCCAGCGGATAGCCGATCGGCAGCAGCGCATAGGAATGTACGTCGGGCGGCAAGCCGAATGCGGCCTCCACCTCTTTTTCGAAACTCAGGTAGAGCGTCGTCAGCGTGGCGCCGAGGCCCAGCGCACGAGCCGCCAGGAGCATATTCTGCACGGCGGGATAGATCGATGAGCCGGCGGTGCGGCTGGGGTTCGCCCCTTCGAGGCAGGGCACGATCCACACCGGCGCCTCGTGGATGTGATCGGCGAGATGTTGCGCCGCGTCGAGCATCCGCGAGAAGCGTTCGCGGCTGGTCCCGGGCGACGGCTCGCCGCCGCGGTAACGCGGGCTGACCACCTCGTCCCAGGCGCGTTTGTAATAGGCCCCGACGGTCTCTTTGACCTTGACGTCGCGGATAACGAGAAACCGCCAGCGCTGCATGTTGCCGCCAGACGGTGCGCAAACCCCGGCCTCGAGGATTTTCCGGATCAATTCGGACGGCACCGGGTCCGGCTTCAGCCGGCGCATCGACCGCGTCGTGGCGATGATCTCGAACAGGTTCGGGCTGTCGTCCGGCATGGCATCCTCAAGCGGCGTTGCGTTGCGACAGGTGCGCGGCTCTCTCGCGCGCTCGCTTACTCCGTAGCGATGTGGGCGCCCTGTTCCGGTACCGACCGCTTCATCAAGAATACCACCAACACGAGCCCGAGCGTCAGCACGGCGAAAATCCAGAAGCAGTCGAAATAGGCCAGCGCGGCCGCCTGCCGCTCCCGAAGATTGGCAAGCTCCTGCCAGGCAAACTGCTGCGCGGCGACCGGGTCGCCGGTTAAGTGCAGGAAGAACGCCTTCCCGCGCGCGACAAAAGAAGCCGCGGCGGCATTGAAAGGATCGAGGTATTCGCCGAGCCGCAGCGTGTGCAATTGATCGCGCCGTTCCTGGAAGGTCTGGGCCAGCGAGGTTCCGACACTGCCGCCTTCGTTGCGCAAAAGGCTCAACAGGCCGACGGCGGCGCCCCGCAGCTCAAGCGGCGTATAGAGGTAAGCCGCAACGTTGGCCGGTACGAAACATACCGCGAGCCCGGCGACCAGGACGATCCGGGGCCAGATCACCTGTCCAGGGCTGATCAAGAGATTCAGCTGGGACATCCAGTAATTCCCGGCCGTCATCGCCAACAGACCGGCGGCGATCAGCCACCTTGCATCCGTCCCCCGGCCGAGCAGGCGGCCGACGATGGGCATCGCCAGCAGCGCAAACAGCCCGCCCGGCGACATGACGAGCCCGGCGCTCAGCGCGTCGTAACCAAACAGCGACTGAAGCAAACCCGGCAGCGAGGTGCTGGCGGCGTAGAGCGCGATATAGGCGCCGCAGATGATGATGCAGCACCCGGCGAAATTGCGCTCGCGCAGCGGCCGGAAATTGACCACCGGGCTGCGATGCCGCAATTCCCAAAAGATCAGCGCGACCAAGCCCACCACGAAGAGCGCGGCCAGTGTCTGCACGCGCCACAGCGGATCGCCCAGCCAGTCCCATTCCTGTCCCTTGCTGAGCATCACTTCCCAGCACACCATGACGAGGACGAGCAGCGACAACCCGATCGTGTCGAATTGGAATGGCCGTTGCCTTAGCTCCCGGCGCTGAGCCACCAGATAGTCCGGGTCGCGCAGCGTGGCCCAGCACCCGGCGAGTGCGAGGATGCCGACCGGCACATTGATCAGGAAGACCCATCGCCACGAATACGAATCCGTGATCCAGCCGCCCAGGGTCGGCCCGACGACGGGCGCGATCAGCGCCGCGAAGCCGAACAGCGTCATCGCGATGCCTTGCTTTTCCGGCGGAAATGCATCCAGCAGAACCGCCTGACTGCTCGGCTGAAGCCCGCCGCCCGCGAGCCCCTGCATCACCCGGAACAGGATCAATTGACCGAGGCTTCCGGCCATCCCGCACAGCCCGGAACTCAGGGTGAAGATCGCGATCGACAGGAGGAAATAGTTGCGGCGGCCGAGATGAGCGCTCAACCAGCCGGTGATCGGCAGGATGATGGCGTTGGCGGCGAGATAGCTGGTGAGAACCCACTCGCCGTCATCGACCGTCGCCGACAAGCCGCCCGCGATATAGCGCAGCGCCACCACCGCGATCGTGGTGTCGAGCACCTCCATGAACGTCGGCACGACGACCACGGCCGCCACCAGCCATGGGTTCACCGCCGGGCGGGACCC
>JASHNY010000002.1 GCA_030041385.1 Alphaproteobacteria bacterium | reverse complement strand
CGCGGCGGTCGGCCGGGTTGCGCGCGTGGCTCGCGCTCGACGAGTGGCAGGAGCGGGCGCCGCCGCCGGCGGCCGGCAACCATGCCATCTCCGCCGCCGAGGCGCGCGGACGCCTCGCCGATCTGCTCGGAAGCGCGGCCGAGCCGCGCCCGCAGCAGGCCGATTACGCCGAGGCGGTCGCCGCCGCCTTCGCCCCGCGCGACCATCCCGACCGCCCGCATGCGGTTTTGGCCGAGGCCGGCACCGGGGTCGGCAAGACGCTCGGCTATGTCGCGCCGGCGAGCCTGTGGGCCGAGCGCAACGAGGGCGCGGTGTGGATCTCGACCTATACCCGCAACCTGCAGGCCCAGATCGCGACCGAGCTCGACCGGCTCTATCCCGACCCGGCGCAGAAGCGCCGCCGCGTCGTGATCCGCAAGGGCCGCGAGAATTTCCTGTGCCTCTTGAACTACGAGGACGCGGTGCGCGCGACGCTGGGCCGACCCGGCAACTCGGCCGCGCCGCTCGGCCTGATCGCACGCTGGCTGCGCGCCACCGAGGCCGGCGACCTCGTCGCCGGCGACTTTCCGGGCTGGCTCGCCGAACTGATCGGCCGCGGGCGGGTCAACAGCCTCGCCGACCGGCGCGGCGAGTGCGTGCATTCGGCCTGCCCGCATTTTCGCAAATGCTTCGTCGAAAAGAACGTGCGCGCGGCGCGCCATGCCCGGCTCGTCGTCGCCAACCATGCGCTGGTGATGGCGCAGGCCGCGCTCGGCGGGCTCGACGACGCGACCGTGCCGACCCGTTATGTGTTCGACGAGGGGCACCACCTGCTGGAAGCCGCGGACGCCGCATTTTCGGTGCGCCTGTCGGGACAAGAAGGACGCGAGTTGCGGCGCTGGCTGCTCGGCGCCGAGGCCAGCCGCTCGCGCGCCCGCGGCCTCAGGCGACGCATCGGCGACCTGGTCGAGGCCGACGAGGCGGGCGGCCAGGCCCTGATCGAAATCCTCGTCGCCGCCCGCATATTGCCGGCCGACGGCTGGCATGACCGGGTCGCCGGAGACCGCGGCCTGCCGGGTTTCGAGAGCTTTCTTGCATTGCTGCGGCGCCAGGTGCTCGCCCGTGCCGCCGGCGCCGACGGCGGCTACGGCATCGAGGCCGAGGCGCGCCCGCCGATCGACGGCCTGGTCGCCGCCGCGGCGCGGCTCGCCGAAGGGCTCGACCGCCTCGCCGCTGCGTTGCGCCGGCTGTCGGACATCCTGCGGCATCAGCTCGAAGACCCCGACAACCCGCCGGAGCCGGGGTTGCGGCAGCGGCTCGACGCGACGATCCGCGGGCTCG
Source organism: Alphaproteobacteria bacterium (assembly GCA_030041385.1). Taxonomy (GTDB): domain Bacteria; phylum Pseudomonadota; class Alphaproteobacteria; order ATCC43930; family CGMCC-115725; genus DATARH01. The sequence continues at coordinate 21,769 of JASHNY010000002.1, read as the reverse complement.
ACCGCCGCGCCGACAGCGTGCTCGGCGCCTGGAGCCGACTGCTGCGCGACCTCGCCGAGCCGGCCCAGCCGCATACGGTCGAGTGGCTGGCGCTCGAGCGCTATGACGGCAGCGAAACCGATGTCGCGCTCAACCGCAACTGGGTCGATCCCGGCATCCCGTTTGCCGGGCACGTCGTGCAGCCGGCGCATGGCATCGTCGTGACCTCGGCCACCCTGACCGATGGCGAGGCCGAGCCGGCGCTGGCATGGCGCGCGGCCGAGGCCGCGACCGGATTGCGGCACCTGCCGGAAAGCCCGCGCGCCGCGCGCATCGCCTCGCCGTTCGACTATGCGGGGCAGACCCGCATTGTCATCGTCACCGACCTTCCGCGCGGCGATCTCGGCCAGGTCGCCGCCGGGTTCGCTGCCCTGATCAAGGCCGCGAAAGGCGGCGCACTCGGCCTTTTTACCGCGATTGCCCGGCTCAAGGAGGTGCACGAGCGCGTCGCCCCGGCGCTGGAGGGAAGCGGGTTGCTGCTGCTCGCCCAGCACGTCGATGCGATGGCGACGGCAACGCTCGTCGACATCTTTCGCGCCGAGGAGGATTCCTGCCTGTTCGGCACCGATGCGGTGCGCGACGGGGTCGATGTGCCGGGGCGGTCATTGCGGCTGATCGTGTTCGACCGGGTGCCGTGGCCGCGCCCCGACATCCTGCACCGCGCCCGCAAAGCGGCCTTCGGCGGCGCCGCCTACGACGACCGCATCGCCCGGCTCCGGTTGCGCCAGGCCTATGGCCGTCTGGTGCGGCGCGCCGACGACCGCGGCGTGTTCGCCATCCTCGACCGGCAATTGCCGTCGCGGCTGCTCTCCGCTTTTCCGCCCGGCGTGCCGGTCAGCCGCATCCCGCTGGTCGAGGCAGTCGAGCTCACCTCCCGCTTCCTGGCCGATACGGCTTGACAGGGCGTGCCGGGTTTTGGTCTGTCGGCACCGCGACACGGCAAAAGGAGCGGCGATGCTCTCCCCCCACGGCGCGCTGATCTACACGATGGTCATCGTCTCGGGCGCCGAATCCAGCATGGGCGAGACCGAACTGGCGATCATCGGCGACATCGTTGCGCACCTGCCGGTGTTCCACGATTTCGACCACCAGACATTGCCGACGCATCTGAACGATTGCGCCGAATTATTGGGGCGCGACGACGGGCTCGAACAGACGCTCGAGGCGATCAGGGCCGCGCTGCCGCCGCGGCTGCGCGAAACCGCCTATGCGATCGCCTGCGACATGGTCGCCTCCGACGGCTCGGCGACGCAGGAGGAATTGCAAATCCTCGAACTGATCCGCCACCGGCTCGAAATCGACCGGCTGGTCGCCGCCGCGATCGAGCGCGGCGCCCGGGCACGGTTCCAGAAGCTGTAGCGAGTTCCGCTCTTGGCGATAAGGCGATCGCGATGCGAGGCAGGGTGCCGGCCGCGGCGATCGAGAGCTGCTATTCGCGCGGCTTCGCCAGGGCGCGCTTGATCGCGGCCTGTGTGTCAGGCGGCAGGGCGGAGAGCGCATTGCACAGCCGCGCCATCTGGCGGCGCAGGCTGTAGACCTGGTCGAGCAGTCCCAGCACCACCTCCATCGCTTCGTCGCCGACGGCGAAATCGCGGCGCACATGCAGGATCAATTCGACGCGGGCGACATCGACCTCGCCGAACACCCAGCGGCCGCCGGCTTCCTCGGGCAGGACCCAGCGGTTTTCGACCCAGCGCAACAGTTCGCCGCGCTCGAGCCCGGCGAAGCGCCGCAACAATTCGTCGGTCCCGATCATGGCGCGCCGCTCCCGCCTTCCATGCTGCGGCGCGGGTCGCTGCGGTGGCGCGCCGACCAGCCTTCGAGAAATTTCGCCAGCTCGGCATCGCCGGCGTCGCCGATCACGATCTTCAGCGTCACGTACTGGTCGCCTTCGCGGCCTTTCCGCTGCACGCCCTTGCCGCGCAGACGCAATTGCGCCCCCGCGTCGGAGCCTTTCGGAATCGTCATCGTCACCGGCCCGGCGACGGTCGGCACCGTGACCCGGCCGCCGAGCACCGCTTCCGCCAGGCTGACCGGCAACTCCATCCGGATGTCGTCGCCGTCGCGGCGAAAGAACGGGTGCGGCGCGATGTGAACCTCGATCAGCGCATCCCCCGGCGGACCGCCGCCGAACCCGGGATCGCCCTTGCCCTTGAGCCGCAATACCTGGCCCTCGGCGATGCCGGCCGGGATCGTTACGTCGAGTGCGGCGTCGGGCGCCAGCGACAGGCGCTTTCTTGCGCCGGTCGCCGCCTCGACGAAATCGACCGTCAGCGAATAGAGCCGGTCGCCGCCGGGCATCGACATGGTTTCGCCCGGCCGCCGGCGCCCGCCGCCGGCCGCCCGCGCCCCGAACATCGCGAACAGGTCTTCGAGGTCGGCGGCATCCATCTCGCCCTGCGGCGCATATTTCCGCCCCTGCGCGCCCTCGGCATGCGGGCGATACGAGTAGCGCGGCCGCTCGGCCCCGGTTTCATCGATTTCGCCGCGGTCGTAGCGCGCCTTTTTGTCGGGGTCGGACAGCAAATCGTAGGCCGCCGCCACCGCCTTGAAGCGGGCCTCGGCCTCCGGCTTGCCGGGATTGAGGTCGGGGTGGAGCTGCTTGGCCAGCTTGCGGTAGGCCTTGCGGATCTCGTCGGCGCTGGCGCCCCTGCCGACGCCCAGCACCTCGTACGGGGTCTGCTCTGCCATCGCCCGGCTCAGCGCTCGCGCGCCCGCGAGCTCGCGGTCTCGGGCGTCGCCTGCTCGATGCGCACGGTCGCCGTGTATTCCGTGCCGCGCCGGTCGATCGTCAACTGTACGTCGTCGCCGACCTGCGACAGGCCGATCAGATCGCGCAGCTGGGTTCCGCTGTGCACCGGGGTGCCGTCGACCGCGATGACCAGATCGCCGTCGCGCAATCCGCCCTGCGCAGCAGGCGAGCCCGGCTGGACACGGGCGATCACCGCGCCGGTGGTGCGCGCGGTTTCCATCGCTGCGGCGAGGCTGGGAGTGAGATCCTGGATCGTCACCCCGATGCGGCCGCGCCTGACTGTGCCGTATTCGATCAGCTGCTCCATCACCTTGCGGGCCATGTTGATGGGCACGGCAAAGCCGATGCCGATGCTGCTGCCTTCGGGCGCCAGGATCGCGGTGTTGATGCCGATCAGCTCGCCATAGAAATCGACGAGCGGCCCGCCGGAATTGCCGGGGTTGATCGAGGCGTCGGTCTGAATGAAGTCTTCATAGCCCTCGATGCCGAGGCCGCTGCGCCCGAGCGCGCTGACGATGCCCGAGGTGACGGTCTGGCCGAGCCCGAACGGGTTGCCGATGGCGACGACGAAATCGCCGACCTGAAGCCGGTCGGAATCGCCCATCGGCACCGCGGTCAGATTGTCGGGCGGGATTTTCAGCACGGCAATGTCGGTGTCGGGGTCGCTGCCGACCAATCGCGCGACAAAGCGCCGGTTGTCTTTGGTGGTGACCTCGATGCGGGCGGCGTTGGCGACGACATGGGCATTGGTGATCACGTAGCCGCGGGCGGCGTCGATGATGACGCCCGAGCCGGTCGCCTCGGTCTCACGCTCGGGCAATTTCTGGTTCTGACCGCCGAGGAAGCGGCGAAAGAACGGGTCTTTCAGCAGCGGATTTTCTTCGCGCACCCGGCCGCGCACGGCGATGTTGACGACCCCCGGGGTGATCCGGCTCAGCATCGGGGCGATCGTCGCCACGGCCCCGCCGCCGACCGCCGGGATCAGCGTGCCGGCAAGGCCAGGGCTCGGCATCGAAAGTGCGGCCACCCCGCTCATCAGAACGAGCGCCGACAAGACCCGTTTCATCGCGGTGATGACCTTGCAGACACAGTTTCGCGCCGCAGCAAAACGACGCGGATCGCTCATGGTTTCGTGGCGTTACTATGTAACTCTTGGAACCGGCCCTTCAAGGCGCCGCGCCGGCCCGGCGCCGGCGGGCGGTGTTTCGCCGCGCGGGCAGAGGAGCGAGGCAGGAGGTGACGGTATCGGCCGAAAGGGCTGAAGGGCGGCGGGCGGTCGCGGCCGGGCGCGTCGGCGAGCGCGGGGTCAGGCCGGTGGCGGTGTGGCTCCTCGTCTGCTGCGCGATGATCTTGTTGATGGTGGTGATCGGCGGGCTCACGCGCCTTACGCTGTCGGGCTTGTCGATCACCGAATGGGACCCGGTTACCGGCATCGTGCCGCCGCTTTCGGCTGCGGACTGGGCGCACGAATTCGCCCGCTATCGCCACATCCCGCAATATCGGCTGCTCAATTACGGGATGAGCCTTGCCCAGTTCAAGGTCATCTTTCTGTGGGAATACGTTCACCGTCTGTGGGGACGGCTGATCGGTTTCGTTTACGCGGCGCCATTTCTGTATTTCCTGTGGCGACGGCAGATACCGCGGCGGCTGGTATGGCCGCTCGCCGGCATCTTTGCGCTCGGCGCGGCGCAGGGCGGGCTCGGCTGGTATATGGTCGAAAGCGGGCTTGTGCACCGGGTCGAGGTCAGCCAGTACCGCCTCGTCGCGCATCTGCTGCTGGCGCTGGCGATCTACGCGGCGACATTGTGGACCGCGCTCGGCTTGCTGCGCGGCCGGCCGGGCGCCGCGATCGCGCCGCGCTGGCGCCGCGCCGCCGAGGCGGTGCTGTGCCTTGTAGCGATAACGATCGCCGCTGGCGGGTTTACTGCAGGCACCAATGCGGGCCTCGTATACAACACCTTTCCGCTGATGGGCGGGCAATTCGTGCCGGCCGACTATGCGCAGCTCCATCCGTTCATCCGCAATTTGTTCGAGAACGTTGCCGCGGTGCAGTTCGACCACCGTATCCTGGCGATGACGACGGCGGCGACGATCGCGACGCTGTGGCTCGCCGCCCGCCGCGCCGCGCTGCCGCGACCGGCCCGGCTGGCGCTCCACGCCTTGCTGGCGGCGGTGGCGTTGCAGTTCAGCCTCGGTCTGTCGACCCTGCTGCTGGTCGTGCCGGTCCCGCTCGCCTCGGCGCACCAGGCCGGCGCCGTGATCCTGCTGACGGCGGCGCTCGTCTGGCGCCACACGCTGCGCGCGGCGCGCGAAATGGACGCCGCCGCGGCGCCGGCCGTATAATCGCCGCCCGGTTCGGGAGAAGGCAATGGCGAGGCGCGGCAAGGCGCTGGAAGCAGCACAGCAATGGCAGAAGCTGGCCGAGGCGGAATTGCGCGGCAAGCCGCTCGCCGGTCTCGACTGGCAGACGCCCGAGGGCATCGCCATCAAGCCGCTGTATACGGCAGCCGACCTCGAAGCGATCGAGGCCGAGGGGTTCCCGTGGCGCGAGGCGGTGCCGGGCCTTGCGCCCTATCTGCGCGGCCCGCGCGCGACGATGTACGCCAACCGGCCGTGGACGATCCGGCAGTATTCGGGTTTCTCGACCGCGGAGGAGTCGAACCGCTTTTACCGCGCCAACCTCGCCGCCGGGCAGATGGGGCTGTCGATCGCCTTCGACCTAGCGACCCACCGCGGCTACGACAGCGACCACCCGCGCGTTGTCGGCGACGTGGGCAAGGCCGGGGTCGCGATCGACTCGGTCGAGGACATGAAGATCCTGTTCGACGGCATCCCGCTCGACAAGATGAGCGTGTCGATGACGATGAACGGCGCGGTATTGCCGGTATTGGCCGGGTTCATCGTCGCCGCCGAGGAACAGGGAGTCAGCCAGGACCAGCTCCAGGGGACGATCCAGAACGACATCCTCAAGGAGTTCATGGTCCGCAACACCTATATCTACCCGCCCGGCCCCTCGATGCGGATCGTCGCCGACATCATCGAGTACACCGCCCGGCACATGCCGAAATTCAACTCGATCTCGATCTCCGGCTATCACATGGAGGAGGCCGGGGCGACCTCGGTGCAGGAGCTCGCGTTCACGCTGGCGGACGGGCTCGAATACGTGCGCGCGGCCTTGTCGCGCGGGCTCGACATCGACGAATTTGCGCCGCGCCTGTCGTTTTTCTTTGGCATCGGCATGAATTTCTTCATGGAGATCGCCAAATTGCGCGCCGCGCGGCTGTTGTGGGCGCGGCTGATCGGCCGGTTCCACCCCAACAACCCGGCGAGCCTTGCGCTCCGCACGCATTGCCAGACCTCGGGCGTCAGCCTGACCGAGCAGAGCCCGCACAACAACATCATCCGCACCACGATCGAGGCCCTGGCCGCGGTGCTCGGCGGCACCCAGTCGCTGCACACCAACTCGTTCGACGAGGCGCTGGCCTTGCCGACCCCATTCTCGATGGGGATCGCGCGCAACACGCAGCTGATCCTCGCCGAGGAAAGCGGCGTACCGCACGTCGTCGATCCGCTCGGCGGCAGCTATTATGTCGAGAGCCTCACTCATTCGATCGCCACAGCGGCGATGACCTTGATCGACGAGGTCGAGAGCCTCGGCGGCATGACCAAGGCGGTCGACAGCGGGATGCCGAAACTGCGCATCGAGGAGTCGGCGGCGCGGCGCCAGGCGCGGATCGACCGCGGCGAGGAGGTCATCGTCGGCGTCAACAAGTACCGGACGAACGACGGCGCGCCGGTCGAATTGCTCGATGTCGACAACGCCGCGGTGCGCCAGGCCCAAACCGAACGGCTCGATCGGGTGCGACGCAGCCGCGACGCCGCCGCCTGCCGCGCCGCGCTCGACGCCCTGACCGCGGCGGCGAAGAGCGGCCCTTCGACAGGCTCAGGAGGCAACCTGCTCGAACTGTCGATCGCCGCGAGCCGGGCGCGGGCGACGGTAGGCGAGATTTCAGATGCGCTGGAGGCGGTGTTCACCCGTCACCGCGCCGCCATCCGCTCGGTCGCCGGCGTCTATGGCGGGCAATACCGCGGCGACGAGGGGTTTCGCCGCATCCAGCGGGAGATCGAGAATTTCGCCCGCGACGAAGGACGGCGACCACGCATGCTGGTGGTCAAACTGGGTCAGGACGGGCACGACCGCGGCGCCAAGGTCATCGCCACCGCCTTTGCCGATATCGGCTTCGACGTTGATATCGGCCCGTTGTTTCAGACCCCGGAAGAAGCGGCGCGGCAGGCGGTCGAAAACGACGTGCACATCGTCGGCGTATCGAGCCAGGCGGCCGCGCACAAGACGTTGGTGCCGGCGCTGATCGAGGCGCTGAAGCGCGAGGGTGCCGGCGACATCCTGGTCGTTTGCGGCGGCGTGATCCCGCCTGCCGACTACGATTTCCTGAAAGCGGCGGGGGTCAGCGCGATTTACGGCCCCGGCACCAACATTCCGCACGCCGCCGGCGAAATCCTCTCCCTTATCCGCAACAGCCGCCTTGCGGCATAGGGCGGGGTCGCCCGCCACCGCACCCATCGGGCGGCATGCGACGCGGCGCGCACGTGCGGCGCGATTTTCGCGTTTAGAATTTATGTTAACGTGAGTGCCTATACACGCTCCCGATCCGGGCCTATAACTCGCCACAAATGGTTGGAAGGGGGAGTGATGGCTGAAGAAACTAACCGTCAGGGCATTTATTCGCAGCTCGTCACCAAAATCGTCGCCAGCTATCTGGCGCATCACAGCATTGCTCCTGGCCAGATTGCCGATCTCATTGGTTCGGTTCATGCCGCGCTTCAAAGCCTCGGCGAACCGGCGGTGGCGGCGTTGCCCAGCCCCGCGGTGCCGGTGCGTCGTTCGGTGCAGCGCGACGCCGTGATCTGCCTCGATTGCGGCTGGAAGGGCAAGATGCTCCGCCGCCACCTCAGTACCCGGCACCAGCTCACGGGCGAGCAATATCTGCAGCGCTGGGGGCTGCCGCCCGACCACCCGCTGACCGCGCCGGTCTATTCGCGACAGCGTTCGGCCCTGGCCAAGGAACTCGGGCTCGGCCGCAACAACCGGTCCGGGTGACGCGCCGCGGCGGTCAGCGGCGGAGCGTGCCGGCCTCGGTAACGATCAGATCCATCGGGATGTCGAAAGGCTGCGGGTGGATCGTCTCTATCTGCTGGAACGCGAACCCGACGCCGATCGCCAGCGGACGCGGCACCAGCGCCGCCAAGGTGCGATCGAAGTAGCCGCCGCCATAGCCGAGCCGATAGCATTGCCGATCGAACCCGACGAGCGGCGCCAATACCGCGGCCGGAACCACGATTTGGCGCCGTTCCGGCACCGGGATGTTCCACACCCCGTCGACAAGCGGATCGCCGGGCTTCCAGACGCGGTATTCGAGCGGCCCCTTTTTGTCGACGACGACCGGCAGGGCCACGGTACGCCCGCTCGCGACCGCCCAGTCGACGATGCCGCGCGGGTCGAACTCGGCGCGGAACGGCCAATAAACCCCGAGCGCCCCCGCCATCCCGTCGAGCGCTTCGCGCAGCCCCGTCGCGATCCGCTCGCCGCGCCGGCGCCGCTCTGCCGGCGGCAGATCCTGGCGCAGCGCCAGCAGCCGCTCACGCTCCGCGCGGCGCCACGCCTTGACCTCGGCGGGCGTCATCGACGGCCGGTCATTGGGAGGAGCGCTTGCACGACCAAGCAATCCCCGTAGAAATACACATCAGGCACAAGATTGCTTCGCCCCGCTCGCAATGACAGCTCCACTCAGAACAGCCCGGTGATCCGGCCGTCCGGGGTCAGATCGATGCTGTTCGCCGATGGCACTCGCGGCAGCCCGGGCATCGTCATCAAGTCGCCGCAGATCACCACGACGAACTCGGCCCCGGCCGACAGCCGGACCTCGCGCACCGCGATCACGTGGTCGGTCGGTGCACCCTTCAGGTTGGCGTCGGTCGAGAAGCTGTATTGGGTCTTGGCGACGCAGATCGGAAAATTCCCGAAGCCGCCTTTCTGCAATTCGGCAAGCCGGCTCTCGGCGGCCGGCTCGCAGGCGATGTCCTTCGCGCGGTAGATCTTTTGCGCGATGGTCTTGAGCTTGTCGCGCAGCGGCATCTCGTCGGGATAGAGAAACTTGAACTTCGCCTCGCCCTTTTCGACGGTCTTGACGACGGCGCGGGCGAGGTCGGCCGCCCCTTCGCCGCCATTGGCCCAATGGTCGGCGATCACCGCCTCGACCCCGATCCTGGCGCACAATTCCTTGAGTTTCGCGTGCTCGGCCTCGGTGTCGGCGCTGAACCGGTTGACCGAGACGACCGCCGGAATGCCGAACCCGCGCAGGTTTTCGAGATGCCGCGCGAGGTTGGCGAACCCGGCCTCGAGCGCCGGCACATTCTCGGCGCGCAACTGGTCGCGGGCGACGCCGCCATGCATCTTGAGCGCGCGCACAGTCGCGACGACAACCGCCGCGTCGGGCGCAAGGCCCGCCTTGCGGCATTTGATGTCCATGAATTTCTCGGCACCGAGATCGGCCCCGAACCCGGCCTCGGTGACCACGTAGTCGGCCAGCTTCAGCGCCGTCGTCGTCGCCACCACCGAGTTGCAGCCATGGGCGATGTTGGCAAACGGGCCGCCGTGAATGAAGGCCGGGTTGTTTTCGAGCGTCTGCACCAGGTTGGGCGCCAGCGCGTCCTTGAGCAGCACGGCCATCGCCCCGGCCGCCTTGAGGTCGCTCGCCCGCACCGACTCGCGCGCCCGCGTTTGCGCGACGATGATGTTGCCGAACCGGCGCTTCAGATCCTCCAGATCGGTGGCCAGGCAGAAGATCGCCATGACCTCCGAGGCCACCGTGATGTCGAACCCGTCTTCGCGCGGGAAGCCGTTGGCGACGCCGCCGAGCGAGGAGACGATCGAGCGCAGTGCCCGGTCGTTCATGTCAAGGCCGCGGCGCCAGGTGACGCGGCGCTGGTCGATGCCGAGTTCGTTGCCCCAATAGACGTGGTTGTCGACCATCGCCGCGAGCAGGTTGTTGGCGGCGCCGATCGCGTGGAAATCGCCGGTAAAATGGAGGTTGATGTCTTCCATCGGCACGACCTGGGCATAGCCGCCGCCGGCCGCACCGCCCTTCATGCCAAAGCTCGGCCCAAGACTCGGCTCGCGCAGGCAGATGATCGCCTTCTTGCCGATATAGTTGAGCGCGTCACCGAGCCCGACCGTGGTCGTGGTCTTGCCTTCGCCGGCCGGAGTCGGGGTGATCGCGGTGACCAGCACGAGCTTGCCGTTGGGCCGGCTCTTCAGCGATTTGACGTAATCGAGTGCGACCTTGGCCTTGTAGCGGCCGTAAGGCGACAAGGCTTCGTCGGGGATCCCGAGCCGGTCGGCAATGGCGCCGATCGGCCGCATTGCTGCGGCTTGCGCGATCTCGATATCGGATTCGGGGTTTTTGTGTTGGTCGGCTCCGCGCGCCACTGCTGGCCTCCGTCGCTGAATTCCCCAGCGTCTTAGACCCTCTGGGGCGAGGGCCGCAACCTACCTGGACAGAACGCCGCAGCCGCAGGGTTGCGCAAGGCGCGAGATCTGCCATCACCGCGGACGCCGCGGGCACCGCGCCCGCCGTGCCATCCTGGCGCCGCAGCCCGCCGCCGGCTATATCTGTCGCGGCATCGGCAACCGTGGGTGCGAGGGCACGTCATGACCCGGATCGATTGGCGTTCACTGGTCGGCGCCGCGGCCGCGCTCGGCGCCGTTCTTGCCATTGCCGGCTGGACCGTACCGGCGCAGGCGCGGGTCTTTGTCGGCATCGGCGTCGGGGTACCGTTCCCCGGCTATTACGCGCCGTTTCCCTATCCCTTCGCCTACCCGTACCCGTACTACCCGCCGCCGCCGGCCTACTACCCGCCGCCAGCCTATCCTCCGCCGGCCTATGCGCCGCCGCAAGCAAGCTACGGCGCGCCCGCGGCTCCGGCGCGCGCCTCGATCACCTATACCAACCGGCCGGCCTTCACCAACGCCGCCGGAGAGACCTGCCGGCAGTTCAAGACGACCCAGCCGGGCAGCACGCGGCCGGTCTTTGGCACCGCCTGCCGCGACGCCAGCGGCCAGTGGCGCGTGCAGAATTGACCGCGCCGGCGCTCTGGGCCGCTTGACCGGAGGCGCCGGGGATTGACATCTTCCGCCCGCCTTGGAATGCGGGGGAGGACGGAAATGGGGCGGCCGATCGTCTACGGCCCGGCGGGCAGCAGCTATGTGTGGAGCGCGCGACTGGCGCTGGCCGAAAAGGGAGTCGCGCACGACCTTGTCGAGGTGCCGTTCGGCGCCCACCGCGAGGCCGAGCATCTGGCACGCCACCCGTTTGGCAGGGTGCCGGCCTTCGAGCATGACGGGTTCGCGCTCTACGAGACGCAGGCGATCATGCGCTATGTCGACGAGGCATTCCCGGCGGCGCCGTTGCAGCCGATCGACCTGCACCAGTTCTCGCGGATGAACCAGATCATCGGCATCGTCGATGCCTATGCGTGGCGCGCCATCGGGGCGGGCATCGTGTTCAACCGGCTGATCGCGCCGAGCCTGGGCCTCAAGACCGACGAGGCGGCGATCGCCAAGGCCATCCCGCAGGCGGAATTATGCCTCAAGGAATTCGCCCGCATCGCCGGCGACGACGAGTTTCTCGCCGGCGACCGCGTCAGCCTCGCCGACCTGATGGTGATCCCGCTCGTCCACTATCTCGGCAAGACGTCGGAAGGCGCCGGCCCCCTGGCCGAGCACCCCAAATTGCAGGCCTGGGCCCGGCGCATGCAGGAACGCCAGAGCTTCCAGGTGACCAAGCCGCCGGGGGCGTGACGGGTACGCACCCGAGGCTCCAGGGCGATCCGCGGGCGCCTTGTGTCAGCCCGCCGCCTCGCGCATCTGCGCCTCGCGGGCGGCGATGGCGGCGTCGCGGGCGAGGAGTTCGCGGGCGCGTTCGACGACCGGCACATCGATCATCTTGCCGTCGACCGTGACGGCGCCGACCCCGTCGGCCAGCGCCTTGTCGTAGGCGGCGACCACGCGCGCGGCGTGATCGACCTCGTCGCGGCCCGGGCGGAATTCCTCGTTGAGGATTTGGATCTGGCTCGGGTGGATCACCGAAGCGCCGACAAAGCCGAGCCGGCGCGAGCGGCGCACGGTTTCACGAAAGGCGTCGAGGTCGTGGAACTCGGCGACGGTGCCGACGAACCCCATCGGCATGATCCCGGCGGCGCGCGCGGCGAACACGCACATCTGCTTGGGCATGAACAGACCCTCGGCCGTCGGCGGCATGCCGGCCGACATCGCGAAATCCTCGGCCCCGAGGTTGAGCGCGACGAGCCGCGGCGATCCCTTGGCGATCTCGTGGATGCGAAAGAGTGCGTCGGCGGTTTCGACCATCGCCAGCATCTTCGTATGCCCGTGCAGCAGGCCGCGCTCGGCCTCCAACTCGTCGATCACTTCGGCGACGAGCTTGACGTGGTCGGCGCTGTCGGCCTTGGGCAAGGCGACCGCCTGCACGCCGGGGCCGACCACCGCTTCGAGGTCGCGCACGGTCATCCTGAGCGGCCGGTTGATGCGCACAATCACGTCGGCGCCGCCACGCGACACGGTCGCCGCCGCCTTGGGCACCAATGTGCGGGCGCGATCCTTTTCCGATGCGGCGACCGCATCTTCGAGGTCGAGGATGATGCCGTCGGCGCCGCGCCTGGCCGCACCATCGACAAAGCGCTGCTGCGTCACCGGGACGAACAGCAGCGAGCGCCATACCGGCAGATTCCTTGCCGTCATCAGCCCCTCCTCGGTCTGGCCCTCACCCTTCCCATCCCTCGCGGGATGGGCCCCTTCCCTCTCCCGCATGCGGGAGAGGGTGGCTCGCGCAGCGAGACAGGTGAGGGCCGTCTCGGCCGGCAATCATCTGAAGAGCCTCACCACCCCGTCCCGCGCCAGTTCTTCGAGACCGGTGCGGTCGAGCCCCAGTTGTTCGAGAATCTCCGCCGTGTGCTCGCCGAGCTCCGGTGCGGGCGTGCGCAGCTTTCCCGGCGTGTCGGCGAGGCGCGGGATGATGTTGTGCATCGCCAGCCGCCCGGTCTGGCGGTCGGGCAGATCGACGACGATCTCGCGCGCCTGGATGTGCGGATCGGCGAGCACCTGGTCGATGTCGTAGACCGGCGCGGCGGTGACCTCGGCCGCGGCGAACGCCGCCATGTTCTCTTCCAGGGTGCGCGCGCCGATGAATTCGACGATCGGCGCCTCGCATTCTTCGGCGTTCCTGACCCGATCGGTGTTGGTGCGAAAGCGCGGGTCGGCGATCACGTCGTCGCGCCCGATCGCGCGGAACAGCCGCTCCGCCATCGCCTGGATCGAGGCGGAAATGCCGATATAGCGGCCGTCTTTGGTGCGGAACACGTTGCGCGGGCTGGTCGTCTCCGAGCGGCTGCCGGTGCGCGGCCGGACCTGGCCGGTCAACCCGTAGACCGGCGCCTCGGTAGCGATGAACGAGAACAGCGGGTCGATCAGCGGCAGATCGATGACCTGGCCGGCGCCGCCTTCGACCTCGACCCGGCGCAATGCGACCATCACGGCGAAGGCGCCGTAAAGCCCGGCGACCATGTCGGCGAGCGCCGTCGGCGGCAGCACCGGCTCGCGGTCGGCAAACCCGGTGCGCGCGGCATAGCCCGACATGCTTTCGACGAGGGTGCCGAAGCCCGGCCGGTCGCGATACGGCCCGGTTTGACCCCAGCCCGAGACGCGCACGATGACGAGGCGCGGGTTGCGCTTGTGCAGTTCCGCCGGCGCCAGGCCCATCTTTTCCAGCGTGCCGGGCCGGAAATTCTCGATCAATACCTCGGCGCCCGCGATCAGGTCGCGCAATAGCTCCATGCCGCGCGGGTCGCGCGGGTTGAGCGCCACCGACTTCTTGTTGCGGGCATAAAGCTTCCAGTGAACGCTGACCCCCTGCGTCTGCCAGGCGCGCAGCGGGTCGCCCTTCGCCGGGTCCTCGATCTTGATGACCTCGGCGCCGAAATCGGCAAGCTGCGACGACACCGCGTTGCCAGCGACAAGCCGCGACAGGTCGATGACCCGGATGCCGTCGAGCGGGCAGGCGGCGTCGGGTTCGAAGGATCGCTGGCGCAGGCTCATTGATCGCGGCTCGTTCGGCGGCAGTGGACACGGGTGCAATCTATCCGCCGCACCCGGCGAAACAAAAGCGCGGCGAACGCGACCGTCATTCCGGGGCGCTGCGGCGAACGGGTCATTGCGAGGCGCGCAGCGACGCGGCAATCTCGATGAACCAGAATCGCGCGGCCCGGGATTGCTGCGCCGCGGGTCGGGCCCGCTTCTCGCAATGACGGTGCAGATCGGGGAAAAGCCGGGAGGAAATGATGGCGATCGCAATGCAGCCCGCGGCGACCTATCGCCGCATCCCGCTCGCGCCGCATCAGCGGACAGAGCGCATCACCCCGACCGAAAACTGCTTCGTGCTGGCCCATCTCGGCGTGCCGCGGATCGCCGCCGCAGGCTGGTCCCTCTCGGTCGAAGGGCTGGTGCGCCGGAAGCTGCGGCTCGACCTCGCCGCGTTGAAGGCGCTGCCGCAGACCCGGCTCGAATCGTTCCACCAATGCGCCGGCGCGCCGAAACGGCCCGACCTGCCGATGCGGCGGGTCATGAACGTGGTGTGGGGCGGCGTTTTGCTGTCGGAGGTATTGGAGCGTGCTGGGGTGCTGCCCGAGGCGCGGTTCGTGTGGTCGTACGGCCTCGATCACGGAACCTACGAAGGGCATACGGTCGACAATTACGCCAAGGACCTGCCGCTCGACCGGGTGACGGAGAGCGTCATGATCGCGACCGAATTGAACGGCGCGCCGCTGCCGGCCGAGCATGGCTTTCCGGCACGGCTCTTGGTGCCCGGATTCTACGGCACCAACTCGGTCAAGTGGCTCGACCGCATCGTGCTCGCCGACCGCCGCGCCGACAGCCCGTTCACCACCGCGCTCTACAACGACCCTGCTGCCGACGGTACGCCTCTGCCGGTGTGGGCGGTGATGCCGGAATCGGCGATCGTCGCGCCCGCCCCCGATGCGGTGCTGGACGCTCGCGAGACCGAGATTTGGGGCTGGGCCTGGGGGGCGTTGCCGGTCGCGTCGGTCGAGATCAGCACCGATGGCGGCATCACCTGGCGCGCGGCTGAGATCGAACCGCGCCGCGCATTCTCGTGGCAGCGGTTCTCGCTGAAATGGCGGCCCGAGCGGCCCGGCCCGGCCATCATCATGGCCCGCGCCCGCGACGCTTCCGGCGCGGTGCAGCCGCCCGCCGATGCCCGCAACGCCGTCCACCGCGTCGCGGTAACCGTCGGCGGCTGATTCTATTCCTGGAAATCGAAGCGGTAGGCCGCGCCGTGGCGCTTGATGTGCCCGGCGGTCGGCGCCGGGAAATGCGCCGGCAGGATCAGGGTGCCGCTGTCGGCATATTCCTCGACGAGGCGGGTGCGGCTGCGGCGCGAGCCGTCGGGATCGGTGCAGGCGCGGGTCGACCATTCCGGCTTCAGGCATTGCAGCGGATGGTGCAGCACGTCGCCGACGAAAATGCCCCGCTCCCCGCCCGAGCGCGCGTGGATCACCACGTTCCCGGGCGTGTGGCCCGGATAGGGCTCGAACCACAGCCCGTCGTCGAGCGCGAAATCACTGCCGACCAGCAGCGACTGCCCGGTCCTGACCACCGGCAGGACGCTGTCGGCAAAGGCCGTCGCATGCGGGGTGTCGGCGCCGCTGTCATGCACCTGGCGCCAATGGTCGAACTCCCGCTCGGCCATTACATAGCGCGCCTTCGGAAAGGTCGGAACCCAGGTCCCATCCACGAGCCGCGTGTTCCAGCCGACATGGTCCCAGTGCAGATGCGTGCACATCACGTAGTCGATATCGGCGACCGATACGCCGAGCCGCGCGAGATCGTCGATATACGACGATTTCATGTGGTGCCATTGCGGCCGCGACGGGCGCTCCTTGTCGTTGCCGATGCAGGCATCGACGAGAATCGTGTGATGCCCGGTCTTGATCACGAAGCTGTGGAAGCTGAACACCAGTTTGCCGCTCGCCGGGTCGATCAGCGACGGCCCCAGCAGCTCGGCGTTTTCGCGCACCACCGCCGGATCGTAATCGGGAAAAAACTCGTCCGGTGCAAAGGACGGGCCTTCGTAATCGGCAACCCGATTGACCTCGAAACTGCCGATACGGATGGGCTGCATGGTGCGTCTCTTTCGTCGCGAGCGGGCGACGATCCTAGCGCGGACCGAAGGTCGTTTCCTAGGCGCAACCCGCCCGATCGCGACCAGGTAGCGCTTCACCACCACAATTAGCTGCACAAAAACGGTAACACACCGCTGCTAGTGTTCGGTTGGTTGTATTGGGGTGACCAAATGCAATACCGGACGCTGGGTCGCCGGTTTCGTACCATCTGGCTGTCCGACATCCACCTCGGTACGCGCGGCTGCAAGGCCGAGTACCTGATCGACTTCCTGCGCCACAACGATGCGGCGACGCTGTATCTGGTCGGCGACATCGTCGATGGCTGGCGCCTGAAAAAATCGTGGTACTGGCCGCAAACCCACAACGACGTGGTGCAGAAATTGCTGCGCATAGTGCGCAAGGGTTCGCGCGTGATCTATGTGCCGGGCAACCACGACGGCTGGCTGCGCGACTATACGATGCTGCATTTCGGCGGCGTCGAGGTGCTCGACGAGGCAGTGCACGTGACCGCCGACGGGCGGCGGCTGCTGATCATTCACGGCGACGCCTACGACACCGTGGTCAAGCACGCGCGCTGGCTCGCTACGCTCGGCGACAGCGCCTACGAATTGGCGCTGTGGCTCAACCGCTATTTCAACCTGCTGCGCCGCGTCCTTGGCTATGAATACTGGTCGCTGTCGGCCTACCTGAAATTGCGGGTCAAGAACGCCGTGCAATATATCGGCTCGTTCACCGATGCCTTGTCGGAAGAGGCGCGGCGGCGCGGGTTCGACGGCGTCGTGTGCGGCCATATCCACCACGCCGAAATCCGCGAGATCAACGGCATTCTCTACTGCAACGACGGCGACTGGGTGGAAAGCTGCACCGCCCTGGTCGAGCATTTCGACGGCCGCCTGGAGATCGTCACCTGGGCCGAGCGGCGCCGGTTCGACCTGCTGCATCCCGAGCGGGCGCTCGCCGATGAGGAGCCGGCCGAGGCGCTGACCGGCGCGGCCCCGTGAGGGTCGCCATCGTCACCGACGCCTGGCACCCCCAGATCAACGGCGTCGCCCGGACCTTGTCGCGGATGCAGGCCGGCATGGAAGCGGCCGGGCACGAGGTCGCCGTGCTCGCGCCGCACCGGTTTCGCACACTCCCGTGCCCCTTTTACCCGACGATCCGCCTTGCCGTCGGCGCCGGGCCGGCGCTCGGCCGGGCTCTCGCCGAGTTTCGCCCCGAGGCCGTGCACATCGCCACCGAGGGGCCGCTCGGGCTTGCGGCACGCGCCTATTGCCTCGCCTCCGGGTGGCCGTTCACGACCGCGTTCCATACGCGGTTCCCCGAGTATCTCAACGCGCGCTGCCGCCTGCCGCTCGCCTGGGGCTACGCCGCCTTGCGGCGGTTTCACGCACCGGCGCAGCGGACCATGGTGGCGACCGCCACGGTGCGGCGCGAACTGGCGGCGCGCGGCTTCGCCCGGCTCGTCGCCTGGACCCGTGGCGTCGACACTGGGCTGTTCCGGCCCGGCTGCGCGCCGGCGCTCGACCTGCCGCGGCCGGTATTTCTGTATGTCGGGCGGATCGCGGTCGAAAAGAACCTGCCGGCCTTTCTCGACCTCGACCTGCCCGGCGCGAAACTGGTGGTCGGCGACGGGCCGCTATTGCCGGCGTTGCGGCGGCGCTATCCGGCCGTGCATTTCGCCGGGGCGCAATCCGAACGCGCGCTCGCCGCCCATTACGCCGCCGCCGATGTGCTGGTGATGCCGAGCCGCACCGAGACGTTCGGCCTCGTCATGCTCGAAGCGCTCGCCTGCGGCGTGCCGGTCGCCGCGTTCCCGGCGCCGGGCCCGACCGATGTGATCGGCGACAGCGGCGCCGGCGTCCTCGCCGACGATCTCGCGGCCGCGGCCCGCGCGGCGCTCGAAATACCGCGCGAACGCTGCATCGCCCATGCGAGCCGCTTCTCCTGGCAGGCCAGCATCGACCAGTTCGTCGGAAATCTCGCGCCGATCTGATCGAACGATCTCGACAAATACTGTTCCATGTGTTCCGATAAATTATGGAACGAATGGAACCAAGCGATGATTTCGCCGATACCTGCCGCCGCGCTTTCGCGCCCGAGCATGGCCGGCGGTGGAAGACCGCCGCGGCCGAGGCGCTCGCGATCGGGCGCACGACGCTTTACCGCTACCTGAACGGCGAAGCGCCGGTGCCGGGCGACATCCGCGCCCGGCTCGCCGCGATCGCCCATCAGCCGGCCCGACCTTATGCCGGCACGCTTCCCGGAGAAGACCGCATGACGCCCGAACAACACATCGCGGGCGCCGCCCGCCCGTTTACCGGCACGGAATACATCGACAGCCTCAAGGACGGGCGCGAGGTCTACATCAACGGCGAGCGGGTCCGGGACGTGACGACGCACCCGGCGTTCCGCAATTCGGTGCGCTCGCTGGCCCGGCTCTACGACGCGCTGCACGCCGACCGCGCCGACGGCAAGGGCATTTTGACCGCCGACACCGATACCGGCTCGGGCGGGTTCACCCACCGCTATTTCCGCGTCGCCCGATCGCCCGGGGAGCTGAAGGCGCAGCAGGTCGCGATCGCCGAATGGGCGCGGCTCACCTATGGCTGGATGGGCCGCACGCCCGATTACAAGGCCTCGCTGATGAACACGCTCGGCGCCAACGCCGAGTATTACGGCCAGTTCGCCGGCAATGCCCGCGCCTGGTACAAGCGGGTGCAAGACAACGTCCTGTTCATGAACCACGCGATCGTCAACCCGCCGGTCGATCGCGGCCGCCCGACCAATGAGGTCAAGGACGTCTACGTCACGATCGAGAAGGAGACCGATGCCGGGGTCGTCGTTTCCGGCGCCAAGGTCGTCGCCACCGCCGCGGCGCTGACCCATTACAATTTCCTCGGCCAGAACGCGGCGACCGCGACCGCCGACCCCGACATGGCGATCATGTTCATCCTGCCGATGGACGCGCCCGGGGTGAAATTGATCTGCCGCAATTCCTACGAGGAGATCGCGAGCCGGGTCGGCACCCCCTACGACTATCCGCTGTCGTCGCGCTTCGACGAAAACGACGCCATCTTCGTGTTGGACAAGGTGTTGATCCCGTGGGAAAACATGCTCGTCCACCGCGACACCGAAAAGATCCTGAGCTTCTACCCGCGCTCGGGCTTCCTTAACGGGTTCTGCTTTCAGGGCTGCACCCGCTATGCGGTCAAGCTCGACTTCATCGCCGGGCTCGTCGCCAAGGCCTTGCGCGCCACCGGCGGCGACGAATTCCGCGGCAACCAGGCGATGCTCGGCGAGATCGTCGCCTGGCGCGACCTGTTCTGGTCGTTGTCCGACGGCATGGCGTCCAACCCGCAACCCTGGGTCGGCGACGCGCTGCTGCCGAATTTGCAGCCGGCAATGGCCTATCGCGTCTTCGCTCCGGACGCCTATTCGCGGATCAAGGAGATCATCGAAAAGATCGTCGCCTCGGCGTTGATTTTCCTGCCGTCATCCTCGCGTGATTTCCAGAACCCGGCGATCGACCCGCTGCTCAAGCGCTATGTGCGCGGCTCCAACGGGATCGATTACAAGGAGCGGATCAAGATCATGAAGCTTCTGTGGGACGCGATCGGCAGCGAGTTCGGCGGCCGGCACGAGCTCTATGAGCGCAACTACGCGGGAAATCACGAGGATATCCGCATCCAGGCGCTGACCGGCGCCCGTCGCAACGGCAATTTGGACCGGATGACCGCCCTCGTCGACCAATGCATGAGCGAATACGACGAGCACGGGTGGACGGACGAGCATTGGGGGTAGGGCTGGATCGAAGTCGTGCGTCCTTCGACTGCTCGCTCCGCTCGCGCTCAGGATGAGGGGCGTTGATGATGCCGTTCTCCGCCCAACCTCATCCTGAGGAGCGGGCGCAGCCCGCGTCTCGAAGGACGCTTGGGCCCAACCGCGGTGCGTCCTTCGACTGCTCGCTGCGCTCGCGCTCAGGATGAGGGGAGTTGGTGATGCCGTTCTCCGTCCAACCTCATCCTGAGGAGCGGGCGCATCCCGCGTCTCGAAGGACGCACAGCAGGATGCAGCCCTCAATCCGCGTAGTAATGGCTCTCCAATAACAGGCAGCCGCCGTTAGATTTGAACGGGCCGTGGGCGGCGCCGGGCGGGCGGCAGGCATAGGTGCCGGCGGTGAAGTTTTCCCCGCCCCGGCCCTCGGCGTCGTTGCCGACCGTCAGATCACCTGCGACGAGGTACACCTCTTCCCAATAGTCGTGGACGAAGGGTGCGGTCGTGTAAACGCCCGGCTGGAAGCGCAGGAGGCGGGTGCGGCTGCCCTGCTTGCCCTGCTCGTCGAGCGTGCCGGCGAGGGTTTTCTGCTCGATCCCGGCGGGATAGCCTTCCGGCGTTTCCCACCCCGTCGCCATGTCGAGCCGGTGGAATTCGAGATGCGGCTTCATCGGGTTCATGCGCGCGCTCCTCTGTGCCCGGCCGGACCCTGTGATACAACACCAGGGCGCCGGCTCGGAGGAAAACACGCATGGACGCCTGGTTTCACTGCGAGAACCCCTACCCGTTCGTGCCCGAGGAGGTGCTGGGCGCCAGCGATTCGGTGCGCGCCAGCCTGCCCAACAAATATTGCGATCCCCAGATCGCGGCCCGGCTGTTCCAGGAGACGCTCGACGAGTACCTGCTGTGCGACGAATTGGGGCTCAACATCACCTCGAGCGAGCACCATGCGGGCATCAACTGCCTTTACGGCGCGAGCCCGGTCATTCTCGGCATCGTCGCGCGCCAGACCAGAAACATCCGCCTGTTGTCGATGGGCACGTTGATCACGGTGCGCGACGACCCGGTCCGCGTCGCCGAGGAATACGCCACCGCCGACGTGATCTCGCGCGGGCGGCTCGAAATCGGCTTCGTCAAATCGGGCGGCACCGAGATGGCCTCGGGCAACGCCAACCCGATCGGCATCCGCGAGCGGTTCTGGGAGGCGATCGACCTGATCGAAAAGACCCTGACCAGCCATGACGGCCCGTTTTCATGGGAGGGCAAGCACTTCACCCACCGCCACGTCAACATCTGGCCGCCGCCCTACCAGCGCCCGCACCCGCCGATGTGGGCGGCGACCTCGGACCCGCTCGACACCGCCGAACTAGGCCGCCGCGGCATGGTCAACATCATGGTCATGCGCGGCGTCGATGTGACCAAGCGCGCCTGGGCCAGCTATCGCGACGCGCGCAAGGAGGCGGGATTGCCGGCGCCGGCGACCGACCGGTTCGGCTATTCCGCCTTCGTCTATGTCGGCGACACCGACGAGGAAGGCGTGCGGGTCGGCTCGAAGCTTTTGTGGTTCGTCAACACCAGCATGAAATCGGCGCCGCAATACAACAAATACCTGCCCGGCACGACGCCGCCCGAACTGGCGCCGCAGCTCTACCGCGACCCGAATGCGGGCGGCGGGCTCGGCCGGCCGGGGCGGAACTCTGCGTTGAACCGCCCCGGGGTCACCGCCGAGATGGCGATGGCCGGCGGCCGCATGTATGCCGGCAACCCCGACACGGTCTACCGCCAGATCATGGAGTTCTACGACAAGGTCGGCGGGTTCGGGCACCTGATCATGGTCGGCAAGACCGGCTTTATCACCCATGACGAGGCGGTCAAGAACATCACGCTGTTTTCGAAAGAGGTGCTGCCGCGCTT
>JASHNY010000001.1 GCA_030041385.1 Alphaproteobacteria bacterium | reverse complement strand
GCAAACCGGGGTCGCCGGTGACGACGAGCCCGTCGGCGATCGCAATCCGCGCCGCCCTCTCCGGCGCGGCGCGGCGCAACTCGGCGGCGACGGCGCGCGCCAGCGCCGACAGGTCGACGCGCTCGCGCCGCAGCGGCGACCGCCCGACCTGCGACAATTGCAGCAGATCGTCGATCAATTCGCCCATCCGCTGCGCCGCTGCCCGGACGCGGCGCAGATAGGCTTGCGCCTCCGCGTCGAGCGCGGCGGCATAGTCTTCGAGCAGGGCCTGGCTGAACCCGTCGATGCTGCGCAGCGGCGCCCGCAGATCGTGCGAGACCGAATAGCTGAACGCCTCCAATTCCTGGTTCTTGCGCTCCAGTTCCGCGACCAGCACGGCGCGGGTTTCGGCGAGCTCTCGGGCGGCGCGGGCTTCGGCCGCCTCGACCTCCTTGCGCAGCAGCTGCTCGCGGATTTGCCGGTTCTCGTCTTCGAACTGCCTGCGCCGCATCTGCGCCAGGACCCGTGCCCGCAACACCTCGAAATCGCTGGATTTGGCGACATAGTCGTCGGCGCCGGCGCCGAGGCCGCACAGCATCACCTCGCGGTCGTCGAGCGCGGTCAGGATGATGACCGGGGTGTCGCGCACCGCCGGCGCGGCCTTGATCCGGCGGCACGCTTCCTCGCCGCCGATCCCGGGCATCGCCAGGTCGAGCAGGATGCAGTCGACCGGCTGGATCGCCAGCAGGTCGAGCGCCTCCTCGCCGGAGCGGGCCGGCACCACCTCGTAGCCGGCGGTGCGCAACGCCTCGGCAACCGCCTGCAGGTAGGTCTCGCTGTCGTCTACCGCCAACACCCGTTTCGGCGCGTGGAGGCTTTCGGTCTCCCGCCCGTCGCAGACGGCTCCGGCGCTGCGCAGCAGAGCGAGGAGGCGAGCGAGAACGATGTCGCTGCCTTCCTCCTTGCGGATGAAGGCGTCGGCCCCGGAGTCGAGCGCGCGGATTTCCGCGCCGTCGTCCTCCGACCCGGTCAGCAGCAGGCAGGGCAGGGCGCGCAGCGCCGCATCGAGGCGGATGCGCCGGATCACCGCGGCGCCGTCGATGCCGGGCAGAACGCCATCGACGATCAGCGCGCTCGGCCGCACCTCCGCAGCGAGCCGCAACCCGTCCTCGCCGCTTCCGGCGACGACGACCCGGTATCCCGCCCGCTCCAGCGCCGCGCGCAGCGCCTCGCGGAAGGTGACGCTGTCGTCGACGACGAGGATCGTCTGCTGCGGCGGCGCAGCCTCGTGGAAGCGCCGCAGCAATTCCCGCGCCCGCGCCACCAGGTAGCCCGGCTCGTAGGGCTTGCCGACATAATCGTCGGCGCCGGTTTTGAGCCCGCGGATGCGGTCGCGCACCTCCGCCTCGGTCGACAGCAGGATCACCGCCGCCTCACCGACTCCCGGCATGCCGCGCAATTCGGCCAGAAACTCGATGCCGTCGCCGTCGGGCAGCAGGACGTCGAGGATGATCAGTGCGTAGTCGCCGGCGGCGATGGCCGCTCTCGCCTCCGCGAGGCTGGCGCAGGCGGTCGCGTCGAGCCCGGCGGCGTCGAGCGTTTGCAGCAAATTCATCCTGACCGTCAGACTGTCGTCGACGACGAGGATGCGCTCGCTCATGCCGCCGCTCCCGCCGCGGCGCCGGCGAGCGCGGCAAGCGCCGGCCCGATCTCGGCGAGCGGCAACACCCGGCACGCGGCGCCGATGCGGATCGCCTCACGCGGCATGCCGAAGACGACCGAACTGGCTTCGTTCTGGGCTATCGTCAGCCCGCCGGCGCGGCGGACGGCGAGAAGGCCGGCGGCGCCGTCCCTGCCCATGCCGGTCAGCAGCACCGCCGCCGCTGCAGGGCCGTACTCGCGCGCGACCGCCTCGAACAAGACATCGACCGACGGGCGGCATGAGTGCCGCTCCGGCTCGTCGTTGAGCCGCAGCCGCCCCGCGGCGACCGAAAGATGCCGGCCCGGCGGCGCCATCACGATGCGGCCGGCGGCGGCGGCGACCCGCTCGCCATCTCGGGCATAGGCGACCCGGTGCACCGTCTGGCGGTCGAGCCATTCGGCAAAGGCTGCCCCGAACGGCGCATTGATATGGAGGACGAGCAGCACCGGAATGCGCAGATCGGCCGGCAGGGCGCGCAGGATTTCGACGACGGCGCCGGGCCCGCCGGTCGAGGCGCCGATCGCGACGATCTTGCAGCCGCGCACCGGCGCCGGCCCGGCCGGCAGCGGCGATGCGGGCCGCGCGGTGGAATTCGCCAGCCGTGCGCGCGGATGGGTGATGACGCGAATGCGCGATACCAGCTTGACCATGGCCAGGAAATGCCGCTCCCAGGCGTCGCCGGGCTCGGTCCCGTCCGGCTTTTCCAGCACGTCGACGGCGCCGGCGGCCAGCGCGTCGTAGGTCTGGAACAATTCGCCGCGATTGGTCGAGGCCGACACGATGAGGATCGGCGTCGGGCAATGCGCCATGATGTATTCGGTGGCGGCAACCCCGCTCATCACCGGCAGGATCATGTCCATCGTGACCACGTGCGGGCCGCGCTCGCGGCACAATTCGATGGCGCGGCGGCCGTCCGCCGCCTCGCCGACGAGTTCGATCTCCGGGTCGGCTTCGAGGATCTCGACGAGGCGCCGGCGCACGGTCAGCGAATCCTCGACCACGAGGGCGCGGATCATGGTGCCGGCGCCCCCACCAGCGGGCCGATCAAGGCCAGCAATTCGGCCTGGTTGAACGCGCCCTTGTCGATATAGCCGGCAGCGCCGGCGGCAAGGCCGCGGCGGCGGTCTTCCGGTGCGGCGCGCGAGGTTACCAATACCGCCGGCACGCCGCGCAATTCCGGGTCGGCGCGGGTGCGCTCGACAAAGGCGAACCCGTCCATGCCCGGCATCTCGACATCGACGAGGAACAGCGAATAGCGCCTGCGCCGCGCCGCCTGCAACGCGTCCTCGGCCGAGATCGCGAGCTCCACCTCGTAGCCGGCGGCTTCGAGAATGCCCTGTTCGAGCATGCGCGTCGTCAATGAGTCGTCGACGACGAGGACCGGGTCGCGCACTGGTGTCGAGCCAGGGTCGGGCGAGTGCGGCTCGGCCCGCAGCGCCGCCGCGACCAGGCCGTCGGCGTTCAGCACCAGCCGCGGCGTGCCGTCGGCGTCGAGCGCGACGCCGGCAACGATCGCGCTCGGCGGCGCCAGTTCCGGCAATGGCCGCATCACCGCCGTGGCCGTGCCGAGCAGGCGATCGACGCCAAGCGCCACGATCCCGCCGGCGCCGGCGACGACCGCGCATGACCATGACCCCGGCGAACGCGCCGGGCCGCCGAGCGCCCGCGCCAGCGGCAGAAACGGGATCGTCTCGCTGGCGAACGGCACCATCGCCCCGCCGGGGGCGGGCACGATGTCGGCGGCGGAAATGCGGACGGCGCCGCGCACCGCATCGAGCGGGATCGCCGCGGCGACGCCGTCGGCCTCGACCGCGAGCGCCTCGACCGCCGCCAGCGAGAGCGGCACCGCCAGTTCGAACGCAGTACCGGCACCCGGCCGGGTCTGCACATCGACGGCGCCGCCCAGCCGCTCGACCGTTGCGCGCACGAGATCGAGGCCGACCCCCCGGCCGGACAATTCGGTGACCGCCTC
Organism: Alphaproteobacteria bacterium; assembly: GCA_030041385.1. Lineage (GTDB taxonomy): Bacteria > Pseudomonadota > Alphaproteobacteria > ATCC43930 > CGMCC-115725 > DATARH01. Next base: position 9,096 of record JASHNY010000001.1, on the reverse strand, counting down.
TGCCGTGCTGATCCCGCCGCGCAGCATCAGGCCGACAAGATCGGCGGCACCGAGCTCCGTCGCCGCCGCCGACACGAGTCCCCGGCGCACGGCGATGCGGCGCACCGCGTCGAGGTCCATCCCGGCGCCATCGTCGCGGCAGGCAAACACGATCCGGCCGCCGCGCCGCGCCACGCCGAAATCGATCCGCCCGGTGCCGGGCTTGCCGGCAGCACGCCGCTCCGCGCCGTGCTCGATGCCGTGGGCGACGGCGTTGCGCACGATCTGCACCAGCGCCGGCTGCACCGCGGCCAGAACATCGGCATCGAGGCGGATGCCGCCGCCCGTGCCGTAAAACGCGACCTCCTTGCCGAGCGCATGGGCGGCATCCAGCGCGGTACGCTGCAGCGGGGCGAACAGCGCCTGCGCCGGGATCAGCCGCAGCTGCTCGGCGGCGGCGCCAAGCTGGCGCAACTCGCGCTCGACCCGGTCGATCCCGACGCCGATGGCCGGATCGACCGCCGCGGCGGTTCCGCGCAACCGGTTGAGCTGCGCCTGCGCCTGCGCAACGCGGTCGAGCAGCGCATCCATCTCGGCGATTTCGGCGCGAACCGTACGCGCCGCCGTCTCGCCCGCGGCACTGCCGGCCGCCTCGTCCGGCGCCAGCGCGGCGACCCGGGCGGCGATCTCGTCGAGATGGCCGAGCAGGGCAGAAACCCGCTCGCGCGGAATCGCGGCGCCCTCGTCGCGGTAGGGCGCCAATACCTCCTCGATCGCGTGCGCCCGCTCGGCGATCTCCGCTTCCTTGACGACGCGCGCGGCGCCTTTCAGCGTGTGCGCCAGGCGCAGCGCCCTGGCGATCGCAGGGCCGCCCTGCCCCCGCCCCTGCAAGGCATTCGCCGCCGCGGCGAACTGGTCGAGCAATTCCCGCGCCTCGAGGCGGAAATAGCGATAGGGGTCGGGCTCCATCCGGCTAGGCCGCCAGTTGCGGCCGGATGATGCGCAGCAGGTTGCGCGACAGGCCGGCGAGTTGCGAGGCGGTCTGCAGGGTCTGCCCGGCGCTCGCCTCGGTCTCCTTCGAGTTCTGCGCCACGCTGCCGATCGCGACGTTGACCTGCTCGACCGCCGTGCTCTGCTGCTTGGTCGACAATTCGATCTCGCGCGCCGCATCGGTGGTGGTGCCGACGAGTTCGGCGATCTGGCGAAACCCGGACGCGACCTCGCCGAACTGCCGCGCCCCGGCATCGACCGCTTTCGAGCCGGTCTCGGTCGCCATCACGGTGGTGTTGACCGCGGCGCGCACCTCGTCGATCAGGGTGCGGATCTCCTTGGCCGAACCCGAGACGCGGTCGGCGAGCTTGCGGATTTCGTCGGCGACGACGGCGAAGCGGCGGCCGCTGTCGCCGGCGCCGGCCGCCTCGATCGTGGCGTTGATCGCGAGAATGTTGGTCTGCTCGGCGAGTTCGGCGACGATGTCGAGCACGGCGCCGATCTGCTGCGATTTCCCGCCCAGTTCCAGCATGTGCGCGACGATCTGATCGACCTGGCGGCGGATGCCGGCAATCGCCTCCTGTGCCAGATCGACCGCGCCCGAGCCGGTGCGCGCCGAAGCGGCGGTCTGCTCGGCGATTGCGGCCACGCGCTGCGCGCTTTCGGCGATCTGCCGCGAGGTTGCCAGCAATTCGCTGATCGTGGTGGTGATCTCGCTCATCGCGGTGGCCTGCTCGCGCGAGCCGGTCGCCTGCTGGTTGGCGGCGGCCTGGAGCTCGGCCGACGAGCTTTGCATCTGGCCGACCGCGTCGCCGACCGGCGCGGTGACCGAGCGTGTCGTCAGCCAGCCGATCGCCGCCACGATCAACGCGCCGACGAGCCCGCCCCACAGGATCACCGCCATCGTCATCCGCGCCGCGGCCCCGGCCTCGGCTGCGCGGCGGTGCAGCGATTGGGCGGCCGCGCGGTCGGCCGCGCCGACGACGGCGCGAATGCGGTCCATCGTGGCCTTGCCCATATTGGTGTCGACGATTTTGGCGGCCGCATCCAAGCCCTGGTCGCGACGCAGATCGATCGTCTGCTTCAACTCGTCGAGCTTGCGGGAGATCAGCGGGGCGAGCGCCGCCAGCCGCTGTTGCTGTTCCGGATCGTTGGCGGCAAGCCCGCGCAACTCGTCGCCGATCGTCTTGACCTCGCCGAGCGCCGAGCGATAGGGGGCGAGGTAGGTCTCGTTGCCGGTAATCACATAGCCGCGCTCGCCGGTTTCGGCATCGGTCAGCGCCGCCCCCAGCTGCGCCAGCCGAACCCGCGCCTGCTGGGTGTGGTCGACCAGCACGTTGTAGCCGATCAGGTTGAACGTGGTGTGGTAGGCCATGCCTGAGATCGCCAGCAATACCAGCCCGGCGAGCCCGTATCCGGCACCGAGCTTTCTGGCGAAGGTCCAGTTTCTCCACATCGGTCAGCGCTCCTTGGGCGGCGGCGGCGCGGCGGCGGCCAGCCGGGCCACCGCATCGAGCACCGAGGGCAGATGCACGATCGGGCGGGGGATGGCGGCCCCTCCTGCCAGTTCGCGCACCAGCCCCGCGGCCGCTTCGCCCGCCTGCGGCACGATGTCCGCGGCGGCAAGGCGCCGGCGCCCTTGCAAATTCGTGAAGGCGAAGGCGGCGGGCCTTGCCGCGGCGACGGCCAGCCAGCGCGGCTTGGCCTGCCGGGGGCGGCCGAGCAGAACGGCGAGGTCGTAGACCGGCAGGATCGCGCCGCTCAGCGCGACGATGCCCGCCAGCGCCGCGACCGGCTCGGGCATTGTCACGACGGGCGGGTCGGCCACCACCCGGGCGAGCTCGTCGAGGCGAAGCGCATAGGGCGCGCTGCCGAGCGCGATTTCGAGCAGTTCGGTTCGCGCCGGCGGATCGGGCGGGTAGGGTTCGGCAAAGGCGCGGTCGAAGGCGAGCCGCAATGCCGCGGCGCGGTCGAACAACGCCGCGCCATGCTCGCTCATGGTGCGCCGCCGCATTCGCGCAACGCCGCGCGGCACAGCGCGACCAGCGTGTCGCGCGGAAAGCCGCCGCCGAACAGCGACAGCCGCGTGCCGTCCTCGCCCTGCAGCAGCACCAGCGCCTGCCCCAGCTCGCCGCGCGCGAGGACGCGATCCCCGGCGCGCCGCGCCACCAGGCCGAGATGCAGCCGCGGCATCGCAAATTCCGGTGCAAGCGCGCTCGCTTCCCGGTCGTGCTCGGCGGCGCCGGCGCAATCGCCGGCGCGCTCGCGGCACAACGCCAGCACGTAATGGGCGCCGGCGTTGCGCGGGTCGACCGCCAGGAGCCGCCGGCATGCCGCCTCCGCCACCGCGAGCCGGTCGCCATCGGCCAGCACCATCGCCTCCGCCAGCAATGCCTCGGTTTCGCCCGCTGCCTCCGGGGGTCGGGTGCGAACCGACGCCAAGGCCTCGGCGACGCGCCCGGTGGGCAACGCCGCGCGCACCGCCGGCATGTCCGGCGTTGGCGCCGTTGCCGGGTGCCGGGGCTGCGGCGCGGTCGAGACCGGCTCGGCCGGTTTCCGCACCGGCGCGGCGATCGTCCGGCAACTGTCCCGCCAGTCGAGCCGGTAGTAGAACGTGCCGTGGGTGTGGCACAGGCAAAAGCCCTCGGCGACGCCGCGCAACGTCTCGGCATGGCCGAGAAACAGATAGCCGCCCGGCCGCAGCGACGCGGCGACCCGCGCGATCAGGGCCCGCGCCTGCGCCGGCGTGAAATACATGATCACGTTGCGGCAGAAGACGACGTCGTAATGACCGGGCGGCCACAATTCGGGGTCGGGGGCGAGCAGGTTGCGCTGAGCGAAGCCGACCGCAGACCGCACCGCCTCGGCCAGCACGACATGGCGCCCATCGCCGCGGAACCATTTCCGCCGCATCTCGGGCGGGGTTTCGCGCAACGCCCACGGCGAGTAGTGCGCCGCCGCGGCCTGCTCCAGCGCCGCCGGGTTGATGTCCACGGCACGGATCGTCACCGACGCCGGATCGACAATGGTCTCGCGGGCCACGATCGCCAGCGAATAGGCCTCCTCGCCGCTGGCGCAGCCCGCCGACAACAGGCGCACACCGTCGCCACCGGCGGCGGCGATGCGGCGTTCGGGCAGGACGATCTCGGCGAGGGCCTGAAACTGCTCGCGGTTGCGAAAGAAATAGGTCTCGCCCACGGTCAGTTCGCGGGCCAGCGCGCCCAGTTCCTCGGCGGTGTCGCCGGCTTCGAGCCGGGCCAGATAGGCCGCTGGCGTTCGCCCGAGCGCGGCGAGCCGCCGCTCCAGCACCTCGCCGAGAAAGCCGAACCTGGTTTCGTCGAAATCGAGGCCGATCCGCGCCGCGACCGCAGCGCCGAACCGGGCGAGGTCCATAGGCCCCAATGCCGGGTTCACCCCGCCGCCCCCGCCTGGGCGACCGCCTCGAACAGCGTATCGGGCACCAGCCTGGCCTCGCGCAATACCAGAAGCAGCTCGCTGTCGAGCACCCCGATGGCGCCGACCGCATCGCCCGCGGCCTCGCGCAACAGCGGCGGCAACGCCCCTGCCTGGTCGGCGGCGAACGGCCTGATGCCGAGCACGTCGCCGACCGCGAGCGCGACCGTGCGGCCGGCGACCGCGACCGTCACCAGCCGCCGGCAGGGTCCGCCCGCCTCGCCCAGCAGCCGCGCGGCATCGACGACCGGAACGGGCGCGCCGCGAATGATCGCCAGCCCGGTCACCGCGGGCGGCATGGCGCCGAACGGCTCGGCCGGCAACGGCCGCATCGTCTCGATCACCGCGGCAAGCGGCAGCGCGAAGCGGCGAACGTCGGCGCGGCATACCAGCCATGCCGCCGCGCGCCGATCATCGCCGTCATCCGACCCCGACAAATCCATGATTGCCGCCCGGAATAATTTCCCGACCGCTATCTACACGAGATTACCAATACATGAAACACTATTTACGTGTAGTCAACCATCCGGATGCACGCCATGCGTCGCCGCTTCGCCGCGCCACGGGGCGGCGCCACACCGGCAAATCGCCATGCGGAAAGCGAAATTTCGACGCCTCTTGAGAACGGGCGAGCTGCCGCGGCACGAGGTTGCCGCCGGCCTTTCGGCCTGCAACCTAAGATCATGGATTTTATCGATAATCGCCACCTGCCGAAGCCGATGTGGAAGCGTCAGTTAGGGCGAATAAAGGTTTCTATTTGAAGCGCTTGCCAAAAGCTGCGCGAACATGATAGGGGGACTTGCGGTATTAACATTTTTCGTCAAGTCATACCGCTTTGCAGGAGCGGTTCCGATGCAGGATACACAACCAAACCTGGCAGTTGTGCGGTCGCGGCGTCCCGTCGGTCCCGGCTGCCGGTTGCACGGAACCGGGTGATGCTCGGTTGCCGCCTCGTGCTCCCATTCGGATGGGAGTGCCTGGACCAGGCGCCATCCGCCGAGGCGCGCGAAGCGGCGGCGGCGGCGAATGCCGGCGTGGTGCGCTTTCTGCTGCATGAAACCGACCTGAGCGCGGCATCGCACCCGGGTGACGAGCGGCTGGTCGAGGCATTGACGCCGATCCGCATCAAGCTCGACACGGTCATCGAGATGCTGGGCCGGCTGTCCTATCGCGACACCGCCTTGCCGCCGCGCCGTTCGCTGGAACTGAGCCTCGACCGCATCGCCTGGCGCGCGCCGGCGCCGCTGCCGGTGGGCGCTTGGCTGCGCACGAGGCTCTATTTTCATCCGACCTTCCTGGAGCCGGTGGCGTTGCACGGCCAGGTGGCATTTTGCGGCGAAGCCGATGGCGACGCAGGATGCCCGGTTCAGGCCGAGCTCGATGCGATGCCGGATGCTGCCGGCGAGGCCTTCATCCGGCTCGCCTTTCTCGCCCAGCGACGCCAGTTGGCGGAGCATCCGGCGCCCCATCCGGCGAAACCTGCATCATGATCGAAGCCCTCTCTGCGATCGCCGCCGCGCTTGGCGACCTGCAATCGGTCGCCAGCTCGATCACCGCCCCGGCGGCGCCGGACACGGCGGCGGGCGGCGCCTCGACCCAAGGCGCCTCGTTTTCCGACGCCTTGCGCGGCGCGCTCGGCCGCCTCGACGGCACGATCAACGCGGCCGATACGGAGGCCAAATCGTTTGCCTCCGGCAATCCTGACATCCCGCTCAGCGACGTGATGGTCTCGCTGGAGCAGGCGAACCTCGCCCTGCAGATGGCGGCGAATGTCCGCGACAAGGTGGTCGCGGCGTATTCCACCGTCATGAACATGCAAATCTAGCCTGCCATAGGGGGGCAAGGTGGGCTCGCTGGCAGGGATCTTGCGGCAGGTCTTGCCGCCGGCCGCGGCGGCGCGGGTCGGCCCGATGCTTGCCGGCCGGGAAAAGGCGCTGGGGCTCGCCGGCGCCGCCATCGGGCTCGCGCTTCTTGCCGTCATCGTCTTGTGGTCGTGGGGATCGGGCTATTCGGTGCTGTTTGCCGGGCTTTCGGGAGAGCAAGGCGGGCTGACCCTGGCCGAGCTGCAAAAGCTCAACATTCCCTACCGCATCACCGAAGGCGGCCGGGTCATCCTGGTGCCGAGCGCCGATGTCGGCCGCGCCCGGCTGCAGCTCGCCGCCCACGGCATCCCCAAGCACGGCGATGACGAATGGTCGATCCTCGACAACGAGAGCCTGGGGGTCAGCCCCTTTGTCGAGCAGGTTCACTATGTGCGCGGCATCGAGAGCGCGCTGGCGCACACGGTCGGCGAGGTCGACGGGGTGATCTCCGCCAAGGTCAGCCTGGCCCTGCCGAAGGATACCGACTTTCTCGGCAATGCACCGAAACCCAGTGCATCCGTACTGGTGCGGGTGCGGCCCGGGACCGAGCTCAGCGCCGCCCAGGTGGACGGCATCGTCGGGCTGGTGGCGTCGAGCGTGCCGGGCCTGTCGCGCGACCGCGTGACCATCGTCGACCAGACCGGCCGGCAATTGACCGGCGACGGCAAGGACGGGCTGCAGGGCGTGCCGCAGCAGCTGGCGCTGGCGCGCGAGATCACCCACCGCTACGAGGCGAGCGTCACCGACCTGTTGGCGCCGGTGCTGGGGCGCGGCAATTTTCGCGTGTCGGCCGACGCCGATATCGACTTTTCGCAGTCGAAGGAAAGCCTCGTCAGATACGGCGACAGCCATGTGCTGAGCCAGGACATCACGACCCATACGCGCACCGGCGATGGCGACCAGGCGATCGGCATTCCCGGGGCGCTGTCGAACCGGCGGCCGGACAACCCGGTGACCAGCGCTCCCCCGGCACCGGCGGCCGCACCCACCGCGCCGGCAACCGCACCCGCCGCCAATGGCGCCACCGGGCAGACCGCCGCCTCGCCGGCGGCGGCCGCCGCGGCACCGCCGCAGCCGACCTCTTCCGACAGTCACAAAACCACCAATTACGACATCGACCGCACCGTCCAATACCGCGAACAGCCGCCGTGGCGCATGCGCTCGATCAGCATCGCGGTTCTGGTCAACAACGGCTCCGGCAAGCCGCTCCCGGCCGCGCGGATCGCCGCGGTCAAGACGCTCGTGGCCTCGGCAATCGGCGCCGAGCAAAACCCGCACGTCACCGTCGTCGACCTGCCGTTTGAACGGGTCGGGGCAAGTTCCGCAGCGCCGGGCGCACCGTGGTGGACCGAGCCGTGGATGGCCGCGGTCGAACACAACGCGCTGCTGGCGCTTGCCGGCATGCTCGCCTTGTTCGGCGGATTGTTGCCGATGCTGCGGTGGGTGACGACGCTCGCCGCCCCGCCGGTCGCCGCCCGCAGCGGCGGCGGGGCGCGCGCTGCTGCGGTGGCCGCAGCCGCGGCCAGGCAGGCCGATTTGCCCGAGCCGCCGGCACGACCCGCCGGCGCCTCGCAAGACGTGTTCAGCATCGAGGCCGAAACCGTCCAGACCCTGGTCAACAACGACCCGGCACGGACAGCGCAGGTCATCAGAGGGTGGATAGCCGGTGACAGAAATAGCCTCAAGCAAGCGAGCTGACCTCAGCGACATCGAGAAATCGGCCGTGGTGATGATGTCGATCGGCGAGGACGCCGCGGCAAAGGTGATGAAGTTCCTGTCGCAGCTCGAGATCAACCAGCTCTCGGTGGCGATGGCCCGCATCTCCAGCGTGTCGAAGAGTTCCGTCACCTCGGTGTACCAGGAATTCATCGACCTGATGCTGCAGGAAACCTCGATCGGCATCGGCGCCGACGCCTATATCCGCGGCGTTCTCGAAAAGACGCTGGGCGCGGAAAAGGCCGAGCGCCTGGTCGGTCGCCTGCGGCAGGGCGATTATTTCGCCGGCATCGAGGCGATCCAGTGGCAGGACCCGCGGGTCCTCGCCGAGATGATCAAGCTCGAACACCCGCAGATCGTGGCGATGATCTTCGCCTATCTGGAGCCCGAGCAGGTCGATGCGATGATCCGCTACCTGCCGACGGAACTGGTCGAGCAGGTGATCCCGCGGCTGGCGACGCTCGATTCGATCCCGCCCAACGCGATCCGCGAACTGAACGAATCGATCGAGGACCTGCTCGCCGGCGAGGCGCAGCAGGCACGGGTGTCGGTCGGCGGCGTGGGCATGGCCGCCAAAATCCTCAACCGCATCGAAAACGACCGCGTCCAAGCGATCCTGAAAGAGATCGGCAACGTCGATGCCGAGCTCGCCCAGCGCCTCGAAAACAGCATGTTCGTGTTCGAGGACCTGATCCACGTCGACGACCGCAACTTCCAGATGCTGCTGCGGTCGATCGACCAGAAGCTGCTGGTGTCGGCGCTGAAAGGTGCGGACCAGGCGTTGCAGAACAAGGTGCTCAACAACCTGTCGCAGCGCGCGGCCGAGATGCTGCGCGACGAAATCGGCGCCCGCGGCCCGATGCGCGTCAGCGAGGTCGAGGCCGCCAAGCGCGAGATCGTCGCCACCGCGCAGCGGCTCGAACGCGAGGGCACGATCATCCTGCGCACCGACCCCGGCGAAGTCGTCTCCTAGGATCGCTGGAGGAGAGGCGGCATGTCGTCGGTTCGGGTCGCTGCGGCCGCAAGCGGGGCGGGATTGCCGCGCCGCCCCAGCGAGCCGCTGCGCGGCGAGGCGGCCGCTCCGGGCGACGGCTTT
>JASHNY010000078.1 GCA_030041385.1 Alphaproteobacteria bacterium | reverse complement strand
ATCATCACCTGCACGTCGCTCTTCCACGCGCGGTGGGTGAGTTCGCCGAGCGTATAAAGCTCGCTGAACTGCGCTTCGTCATTGGCGTCGGCGATCGAGCCGGGGCGCAGGCCGTCGCCGAGGCTGTAGGCGATGTCATACGCCTTCATGATCTCGGTGATTTCGTCGAAGCGTTCGTAGAGGAAGCTCTCTTTGTGGTGCGCGAGGCACCATTTCGCCATGATTGAGCCGCCGCGCGACACGATGCCGGTGACGCGCTTGGCGGTCATCGGGATATAGGCGAGCCGCACGCCGGCGTGGATCGTGAAATAGTCGACCCCCTGCTCGGCTTGCTCGATGAGCGTGTCGCGGAACAGCTCCCAGGTCAGCTCCTCGGCCTTGCCGTCGACCTTTTCCAGCGCCTGGTAGATCGGCACCGTGCCGATCGGCACCGGCGAGTTGCGCACGATCCACTCGCGGATCGTGTGGATATTGCGCCCGGTCGATAAATCCATGACCGTGTCGGCGCCCCAGCGCGTCGCCCAGACCAGCTTGTCGACCTCCTCGGCGACCGATGAGGTGACGATCGAGTTGCCGATATTGGCGTTGACCTTCACCAGGAAATTGCGGCCGATGATCATCGGCTCGGTTTCCGGGTGGTTGATGTTGTTGGGAATGATCGCGCGGCCGCGGGCGATCTCGTCGCGCACGAATTCGGGCGTGACGTGGTCGGGGATCGCCGCGCCGAACGAATTGCCCGCATCGATCCGCTCGCGCGCCGCCTCGCGGCCGAGGTTTTCGCGGATCGCGACATATTCCATCTCTGGGGTGATGATGCCGCGCCTTGCATAGGCGAACTGGGTCACCGCGTGGCCCGGCTTGGCCCGCAAGACCCGGCGCTGACCGCGGTCGAACACCGGCACGTTGGAATCTTCGCCGCGCTTCAGCCCGTTGTCTTCGGGGCGGATTTCGCGGCCGGAAATCTCCGCGACATCGCCGCGCGCGACGATCCAGGTGCGGCGCAGTTCGGCCAGCCCCTTGTGGATGTCGGGCGACTCGCTCGGGTCTGAATAGGCCCCCGAGGTATCGTAGACCCGCACCGGCGGCTCGCCTGCGCCGGCCTCCAGGTCGATCTCGCGCATCGCCACCCTGATCTCGCCGTGGCGCGTGCCGGGCACGAACACTTTGCGTGACGACGGGAACGGGCCGGTGGTGACGCTCGGTTCCGCGTTCTTGGCGGTGCGGGCGGTGCCGGAAAGCGGGGCGGAATCGGGCATGAGCGGTCTCCGTTGCGCCGGTTGGCACGACGATCCGGGGCGGTCGCATGGCGGGATGGGGGTTCGGCGCTCGCCGAGATGTTCCTGTCCCTACGCCGGCACGACCCGGATCAGGTTCGAAGGGTTTCCGCGCCCCGGTGTGAAACCGGGCCAGCGTCTCTCAGCCCCTTGCCGGGGCACCCCTTGGATGCCCGGATTATCGGCATGTTGTCACACGATCGTCAAGCGGACTTCCCGGCGGAGCCGGATCGATCCCGCCGGGATGCGCGGCTTACGCCTCGATCGTGGCCGCAAGCGCCTCAAGCAGTTGCCTCGTGCCTTGCTCGCGCGCGCCGGCATCGTCATAGCCGTCGAGAAAGGCGCCCTGCTCGGTGACCGAGAGAGTGGTCGCGCCGTCGCCGGGCTTCAACTCAAGCGTGGCGAGAGAGACCGATATCTTCCGGTCGTCGAGGTGCATCGCGTAGCTGTAGACCAGCCGCTCGTCGGGCACGACGTCGTGGTAGACGGCGTCGAAGGTCGTCACCATGCCGCTGTCCCAGCGTCCTTTCAGCCGCTCGCTTCCGCCGGCGCGCACATCCATGTGCCGCTCGAGCAAGGTCCACTTGCCGGGTGGGCCGGCAAACCATTTCGCCTTGGCGGCCGGGTCGGTAAGCGCCCGCCAGACGCGCGCGACGGGGGCGTCGTAGCGGCGTTCGAGATGGAAGGTTGCGTGCACCACCGAGCGGACAGCGGCGCCGGGCGTACTCTCCATGCGGGCGACCTCGCGTTCCAGCTTGTCGAGCGTCGACCGCCAGCCCTCCAGTGCGCCCGTGACCATCCATGCCTTCGACGGGTCGATCAGCGTGTAGGTTTGCACCACGTCCATTCGCGTCCCGCCGTCCGCCTCCGCGAACTCGACCTCGGTCAGGGCGTCGAATAGCGGCGTACCGGCGCTGTCGCTGATCCGCATGTCGATCGCCAGCCGGCGCTGCGGCGAAACCTCGGTAAACCGGCCGCGGATCCAGTGTTCTTCGCCGGCAGGCGAGCGCATGCAGATGTCGAAAGCGCCGCCGGCGCGCATCTCCACCGTGGCGTGCGGGATCGAAAAGGTCTCGGGGCAAAACCAGCGCTTCACGTGATCCGCGCTGCTCCATGCCGCGAACACGGTTTCGCGTCGTGCCGGGAAGACGCGCGACAGCCGGAGCGGCTCCAGCCGCTGAGGACCGGCGTCGCCTCCCGGTTCACCTGTTTGCGCCATCGTCGTCTCCTTTGTCGTCGAGGGTGTTGAGATAGTCGCCGAGGCGGTCGAGCCGCTGCTCCCACTCGCTGCGCCGCGCGCTGATCCATTGCTCGGCGAGGCTGAGCGCATGCGGCTCGATCGTGCACACCCGCACCCGGCCGATTTTTTCCGAGCGCACCAGCCCCGCCGTCTCCAGCACGCCGAGATGCTGCAAGGCTGCCGGCAGCGACATCGGCAAGGGCCGCGCCAATTCGGTCACTGGCGCCGGGCCGCGGCTCAGCCGCTCGATCATCGCGCGACGGGCCGGGTCGCCCAGCGCGTGAAACAGACGGTCGAGAGCAGGCATTTGATTAAGCATATGCCTAACTATCATGATGTCGATAGTTAAGCAATCACTTTATCGATCGCGCGCGTCCAACCGGCGGTTTGCGCTCGGCGATTGCCGCGCCGCTCATGTAAGATGGTTTTACATGAGCTGGACGCGACAGCCGCCGGGCGGGCGGCGCGGCTATCATCACGGCAATCTGCGTGAGGCGCTGATTGATGCTGCGCTCGATCTGATTGCGCAAAAGGGGCCGGCAGGGTTCACCTTTGCCGATGCTGCGCGCTGGGCGGGGGTCAGTTCTGCGGCGCCGTATCGGCATTTCCGCGACCGCGACGCATTGATTGCCGATGTCGCGCGGCGGGGTTTCGAATTGTTCGAGGCGCATCTGGAGCGGGCCTGGAACGACGGCCGGCCGGAACCCTTTGCCGCCTTTGAAAATCTCGGCCGCGCCTATCTCAGCTTTGCCCGCGATGAGCCGGCCTATTACTCGGCGATGTTCGAGGCCGGGCTCGCGCTCGACAGCGATCCCGGATTGCGCCAGGCCTCCGATCGCGCTTTTGCCGTATTGCGCCGCGCCGCAGAGGCGCTCGCCGCGCGCGCGCCGGCCGAGCAGCGGCCGCCGGCGTTGATGATGAGCCTCCATATCTGGGCATTGTCGCACGGCATCGCCTCGTTGTTCGGCCGCGGCGATGCCGGGCGGCGCGCTTTGCCGATGCCGGCCGAGGAATTGCTCGAAGCGGCCGTGCTGATCTACCTGCGCGGCCTCGGTTTGATCGGCAATCGCTGAGGGTTAGCCGATCCCGATTGACAGGCGCTCGGAGGCGCTCTATGTGAATGTAAGAAACATTTACATGAGGCGTGACGATGACCTTGGTTGATCACGTCGACGGCCTTGGACGGCCGGCCTGGATCGCCCTGATGGTGCTGAGCTTCGTCATGTTCTGGCCAATCGGCCTGATCATGTTGGGATTCCTGGTAGGGAGCGGACGAATGGGATGCTGGACACATAGCGGCGGCGACCCCTGGCAGCGCCGCATGCAGCGCGGCATCGAGCGTCTCCAGCGCGGCGCGGAGCGCATGCGTTACGGCGCGGATCGAATGGATGAAGCCGCCGACCGCTGGCGCGGGGCGTATCGGCAGCCTCCGGCAGGCGGTTACCGTGCGGGGCCGAGCGGCAACCATGCTTTCGACGAATACCGCGCCGAAACGCTGCGTCGCCTCGAAGACGAGCAGCGCGAATTCATGGCGTTTCTCGAACGGTTGCGCCATGCCAAGGACAAGGCCGAGTTCGACCAGTTCATGGCCGAGCGCCGCCATTACCCGGAGGCGCCGAGCGCTCCCCCGCAATAGTCGGCACGCGCTCAGCTTCCGTTCGGCTGCGGCAGTTCGGGAGCGATAGCGGGCAGTGACGGGTCGGCAAAGGTCTCGCGCAATGCCTGTGCGAGATCCTTGCGGCGATAAGGCTTGATCAGCAGGCGCAGGCTGGTGCCGACTACTTCGGCATCGTTGAGCCGGGCGCCGGGGAAGCCCGAGGTCAGGATGACCTTGCCGTTCGGCCGCGCCTCGATAAAGGCACGTGCCAGCCCGCAGCCGTCGAGTTCGCCGGGCATCACGATGTCAGTCAACAGCAGGTCGATATCGGCGTGCCGGGCGAACGCCGCGACCGCCTCGGCGGCGTTCCCGGTTTCGGTCACCCGGTAGCCCAATTCGCCGAGCTGGCGCACCAAGACCCGGCGCAGGCGGGCATTGTCCTCGACCACGAGGATGTGCTCGCCACTGCCGGCGAGCGGTTCGGCCGTCGCCGCATGCCGGTCGGCCTTGTCGGCGGGAGTCTCGTCCGGGCGCAGATACAGGCGGAACGTGGTGCCCTTGCCAAGCTCGCTGTAGGCGTTGATGTGACCGCCCGACTGCTTCAAAAAACCGAACACCATCGCGAGCCCGAGCCCGGTGCCCTTGCCGGGCTCCTTGGTCGTAAAGAACGGCTCAAACATGTGGGCGAGGGTTTCCGGCCCCATGCCGCAGCCGGTATCGCTGACCTCGATCATCACATACGCGCCCGGCGAAACCTCGGCATGCTCGGCGGCGTAGTCTTCGTCGAGATGGCGCCGCCCGGTCGTGATCGTCAGCGCGCCGCCGTCGGGCATCGCGTCGCGGGCGTTGTTGGCAAGGTTGGCGATCGCGGCTTCGAGCTGCGCCGCATCGGCGACGACGCGCGGGATGGACGGGTCGAGGGTCAGCTTGACCACGATCCGCTCGCCGAGCGTGCGGCGCAGCAATTTGGTGATTTCGGTGATCAGGTCGTTGGCGTCGAACGGTTCGGGGCGCAGTGGCTGGCGGCGGGCGAAGGCGAGCAGCCGGCGGGTCAGTTCGGCGCCGCTGAGCGCGGCGGCGAGCGCCTCGTCGACCAGCTCCTTCTGGCTCGCATCCAGCTCGCCGCCGAGCAGGTCGAGGTTGCCGATGATGATGCCGAGATGGTTGTTGAAATCGTGGGCGAGGCCGCCGGTGAGCTGGCCCAGCGCTTCCATCTTCTGAGCCTGGTGCAATTGCGCTTCGGCCTTGCGCCGCTCGGCGGTTTCGGCGACCAGCGTCTCGTTCGAATGGGCAAGCTCGGCGGTGCGCTCGCGCACCCGGGTTTCGAGCGTGCGCGCATATTCGTCGAGCAAGGCTTTGGCGGCGGCGAGGCGGCTGTTCAGGCCGCCGGTCTCGATCAGCAGCACCCCGAGCACAAAGCTCGCCGCCATCAGCCCGAAGCCCCGGCCGACATAAAAGCCGAGGTCGAAGCGTGCCGTGTCGAAGACGCTGCTGAGCGCGACATCGAACACCCAGACGCAGGCGACGACGATCAGCCACAAATCGAGCACCGTGCGCCGCTTCTGCCGCCACAACACCACGATCGCCGCCATGCCCGCGACCCACACGCACGCCACCACGTAGTGCAATACCGTCTTGTCGGTGTTTCCGCTCATGATTGCCGGCAGCAAGGCATCGGCATTGACGGCGAGGACGGCGAGCCCGGCGGAGAGTATGGCGACCGCGGCAACGGCGATGCCGATGGCGGCGGCGCACCTGTTCTCCGGAATTGGCGCGGCACCCGCCGCCTCGCGCGAATTCAGCATGGCATAGCCGATGATGAACAGCGGAAAGCCGCCGTGCCACAGCATGTAAAGCCAGGCGGTGGTCTGCATTCCGGCGCCGAGCAGCCCGGTCGGCGAAAAACTGCCGGGAAAGGTCAAGGCGTGGGTCGCGGTCAGAAACCCGTCGTAGACATAACCCGCGGCCAGCACCAGCACAGCAGGCGAACGCGACCAGCGAAACTGGCCGAACAGCATCGCCGCGGTGATGGCGTCGCACAGGAACAGCGCCGCCTCGTAGGCGGGGATGAACGCCGCCACCGGCAGCAGCGGAACCTTCGCGTAGGGGATCGCGGCCAGGAAACCGAACGCCGACAGCGCAACCACGATCAGCGCAAGCCGACGGTCGCCGCGGCTGGCGATCACCGTCGACAGAAACGGGGCTTGTCGGCCGGCTCCGTCATGTCCGGCCATCGCCGAAAACTCCGGCGGCGGCCCGCGGCGTTCGGCCAACTCCGCGAACTTCTCGTCAACGAACACTTCGCTCGCCATGTCTCACCCCGGATCGCAAGCCCGGTCGCCCGCGATCAGGGTTGTTCACAAACCTTGACGAGCGGTTAACCATATCGCCGGGTCTGCGCGCGCAGGTTGCGCCCCGGCGCAAAAGACGGGCGGCGCGAAGGCCGCCCGTCCGATGCCGTCCCGGATGTGCCGGTCAGCCGTGATGAGCGTGGTAGTAGGTGTTGCGCAAGACGCGGCCGGGCAACGCCCCGGTGTGCTTGCCGTCTTCGAGCAGGACCTGGCCGTTGACGATGGTCATGTGGATGCCCTGTGCCGGCTCCTTGATCCGCTTGGCGCCGGCCGGGAAGTCGTGAACGACTTCGAGCGGCAGCGGCTTCACCGTGTCGGGGTCGAAGATCACGATGTCGGCGACCATGCCCGGGCGCAGCAATCCGCGGTCGTAAAGCCCGAAGATCGAGGCCGATTCGAAGGTGAGCCGCCGCACCGCGGTTTCAAGGCTCATGATCCCCTTGTCGCGCACCCATTCCGACAGCAGCCGGGTCGAAAAGCCAAAGCCGCTCTGGAACTGCACATGGGCGCCGCCATCCGACAATCCGATCACGGCGTTCGGGTAGGTCAGGATCTGCGCAACCGCATCGTCATCGACGTTGTTTTCGCCGTGCAGCCATTCGGTATTCAGGTTTTCCTCGATCGCCAGGTCGAGGAAGCAGTCGATGATGCCCTTGTTCTGCGCCTTGGCGATTTGACCGAGGGTCTTCCCTTCCATCCACTTGTTCTTTTCGAGAACCGCGGTCTGCACGACCATATAGTCCCACCAGGTGCTGCAGATGCCGATCGCCGGCCCGTTTTTGAACTCGACCGCCTCCTCGTGCAATTTCCGGCGCACCTCGGGGTCGGCATAGGCCTTCAGCTGCTCCTCCGGGCTCGACAGGCAGATCGGGTGCCACACCGGCAAGCCGCGGAAGGCCTGGGTGTTGCGCATCTGGAAATAGTCGGTGATGCGGTTCGGCGTGCACATCGGGAAGGCGCGGATGCCGCGCGCCGTCGTGGCGTTGACCTGCTCCATCTGCTTCTGCCACTGGCCGGGCCGGCGCATCGTCTGGCCGAGATTGTTGTAGACGACGACGCGGCCGGTCGCCTCGGAAAGGCGGCTCATCAGCGCATCCTTCATCTCGGCGCCGTTGCCGCCGCCTGACTGGATGAGGCCGGTGCCGAGTTCGCGCAACACGTCGCCGAGCGCGAACATCTCCTTTTCGTCGGCCCAGATCGCCGGGATGTGCACGCCTTGCGGGTCGAAATGGCCCTGGTTGCGCGACACGCTGAGGCCCAGCGCGCCGGCCTTCATGCCGTCGCGGACCAGGTCCTGCATCGCCTTGATCTCATCGTCGCTGGCGGTGCGCTTCTGGCAATCGTCGCCCATCACGTAATAGCGCACGGCAGTGTGGCCGATCAGATTGCCGACATTGACGCCGAGGTTGCGGTCCATCTGGTCGAGGTATTCGGGCACCGTCTCCCAGGTGATCTCGAGCGTGTCGAGCACGTCCATCGGGATCGCCTCGACATAGGAGAGGAATTCGCTGAGGCGGCGCTGCGCCTTTTTGCCCTTGCGCACCGGCGCGAGGCTGAGCGAGCAATTGCCGAAGATGACGCTGGTGGCGCCGTGGTCGCACGAATACGAGCATAGCGGGTCCCAGGTGACCTGGGCGTCGTAATGGCAATGGTTGTCGATAAAGCCGGGCGCCACGACCCGCCCGCCGGCATCAACCGTGCGCGCCGCCGGGCCGGACAGTTTGCCGATCTCGACGATCTTGCCGTCCTTGACCGCGACATCGCCGCGATAGCTGGGCCCGCCCGACCCATCGACGATGCGGCCGTTCTTGATCAGGATGTCGTAAGGCATCGTATCCGTTCCTTCCTGTCATCCCGGCGAAAGCCGGGATCCATGGTTCAGTCGTTCGAGCATCGACACGCATGGACCCCGGCCTTCGCCGGGGTGACGAGGCCTGGCGGCCTCGTCAATTCACCAGCCCGTAAAACTTGGCGGCGTTTTCGCAGGTGATCTTGTGCACGGTTTCGGCCGGCAGGCCGGCGAACTGCTCCTCGATGTATTTGGAGCTTTCCGGCCACACCCCGTCCGGATGCGGATAGTCCGAGCCCCACATCAACGTCTCGACGCCGATCTCGTCGATCAATTTGGGGCCGATGCGGTCGAACTGGAACGTCGCACGGCACTGCCGCCGCCAGTATTCGCTCGGCTTCAATTTCATCAGGTCGCGAAAGCGGTCTTCGAACTCGAAATCCATGCGGTCGAGCGCGTAAGGCAGCCAGCCGATGCCGCTTTCGCCGAAGCCGATCTTGAGGTTCGGGTAGCGCTCCAAGACTCCGGCGCCGATCACCGCGGCGATGATCTGAATGAGGTTCATCTGGAACCCGGCGACCGTGGTGAACTGCGCCTGGCGCCGCATGTTCGGCGGAAGCTGGTTGCGCACCCGCTGCGGCATCTGCGGGAAAGTGTGGAAATGCAGCGGCAACTGCACGTCGTTGACCGCCTTCCACAGCGGCTCCCAACACGGGTGCCACATCGGGTCCATGTCCCACGAGCACGACAGTTCGAGGCCCTTGAGGCCGAGCTTGGCGACCCGGTAGACCTCCTTCGCCGCCGCCTCGATATCGCCATAGGGCAGGCAGGCGAGGCCGATCTGGCGATCGGGGTAATGGCTGCAGAAATCCTTCAGCCAGTCATTGTAGATGCGCAGCATCTCGTTGGCCGCGACATGGTCCTCGACGCGCGAGGCGACGCCGAGAATGCCGAAGATGATCTCGGCATCGACGCCGTCCTTCTCCATCTCCTTGATGCGCAAATGCGGGTCACCGGGGCGGCGCTCGCCGCGCTTGCCGGCTTCGTACAGCCCGGTCTCCGCCATCTTGTCGACGCGGTAGTTCTGCCCGGGCACATAAGGCGCGCCGACCGACCCGACCGCGCAGGGCGTTCCCATGTTGACGCCGGCCTTCGTCGTCCAGCGCGGTCCCTGCGGGCCGTCCTCGACATAGGGCATGCGCTCTTTCAATTCGCGCGTCGCCTGCGAGGTGAACAAATCCGGCGGCAGCCACGGCAGATCGAGGTGGCAATCAGCCGAAATCCGGCGGTACTGCATGGCGCCCTCCCGCAATGGTTCACCAGCCACTCTACGCCCTTTATCCTGGCGCGACACCCGCTACCGGCGCATGGACGGGGGATGAGCTATGCGCAGGCGCGGCATGTTGCCCCGAGGCCGTCATCCCGGCGAAAGCCGGGATGACGGGGTTATTGCTTAGGCTGCCGCCCGCGCGTCCGCCAAAATCATCGCGGCGCATTTCTCGCCGATCATGATCGACGGCGCGTTGGTGTTGCCGCCGGGGACCTGCGGCATGATCGAGGCGTCGGCGACGCGCAGCCCTTTGAGCCCGTGCACCCTGAGGCGCGGGTCGACCACCGAATCCGGCTCGCGCCCCATGCGGCAGGTGCCGACCGGGTGCAGGTTGGACACGCCACGCAGGCGGATTTCCTCGCGGATCTGCTCGTCGGTCTCGCAGGCCGGGCCGGGGATCACCTCCTCGACGACATAGGATTGCAAGGCCGGCTGCGCGGCGATCTTGCGGCTCAATCTGGTGCCGTAGATCAGCGCCTGGAAATCGTATTCGCTGGCGAGAAAGTTGAAGCGGATCGAAGGCGGCGCCATCGGGTCGGGGCTTTTGATCCGCACCGTGCCGCGGCCTTCGGGGCGCAGATGCACCGGCGACAAGGTGAACGCCGAAAACGGGTGCGGCTTGATGCCGGTGCGCAAGCGCTCGAAGGCGCTCCAGCCGAACATGTTGATCTGCAAATCGGGTTCTTCGAGCCGCGGGTCGCTTTTGACGAAGGCGCCGGCATAAATCCCGGCATTCGACAGATGACCCGAGCGGGTCAAGACGTATTGCACGCCCGAGGTCAGTTTCATCCACGGGCTGGCGGCGAGGTCGTTGAGCGTCACCTTCTGCGAGCAGCGCCACACCAGATACGTGTTGAAATGGTCGTGCAGGTGCTTGCCGACCCCTTCCAAATCGGCGACCACCGGGATGCCGTGCTGCTGCAACAGATCGCCCGGCCCGACGCCGGATAATTGCAAGAGTTGCGGCGAGCCGTAGACCCCGCCCGATACGACGATCTCGCGCCGCGCCCGCGCGGTCTTCGGTCCCGCCGGGGTGCGGTATTCGACCCCGACGGCGCGGCCCTCCTCGAATAATACGCGGGTCGCGTGCGCCTCAGTTTCGACCACGAGGTTGCGCCGGCCCTTGGCGGCGCCGAGATAGGCGCGGGCCGACGACCAGCGCCGGCGGTTGCTGGTCGTGGTCTGGTAATAGCCGGCGCCTTCCTGGCGGGCGCCGTTGAAATCGTTGTTGGCCGGTACGCCGGCCTCGATCGCCGCCCGCACCATCGCGTCGCCGAGGGCGCAGCGCACCGGGTTAGATACGTGCAGCGGGCCGCCGGTGCCGTGAAACTCGTCGGCGCCGCGCTCCTGGTCTTCGGCCTTCTTGAAAAACGGCAGGACCGACTCGTAATCCCAGCCTTCGCAGCCGCGTTGGCGCCAGCCGTCATAATCGCGCGGGGTGCCGCGCATATAGACCATGCCGTTGATCGAGCTGGTGCCGCCGAGCACCTTGCCGCGCGGCTGGTAAAGCGTGCGGCCGTTCAACTCCTTTTCCGGCTCGCTGTCGAACATCCAGTTGACCCGCGGGTCGGTGTAGGTCTTGGTGTAGCCGAGCGGGACGTGAATCCACGGGTTGGTGTCCTTCGTCCCGGCCTCCAGCAGCAGCACGCGATACTGCCCGCTTTCGCTGAGCCGCCCGGCCACCGCGCAGCCGGCCGAGCCGGCGCCGGTGACGATGAAATCGTAGGTCTCGCTGCTCTCGGCCACGCCCGTTTCCTCCTTGCCGTTGGCGAAAACGATAGCCAATGCCCGGCAGATCAGAAAGAGGCGGCGAAAAGGGCAGGCGCCTGCAACCAAAGATCGGGCCGGCCGGGTGGTGCCTCTATTTCTGTTGACAAAGTTCCTGTTATGTTCTAGGCAATCTCATCCAAAACCGTGCCTCCCCCGATGATCGACATCACGCGAAGATTGTACCCAAGAGGGCCGGCAAACCGCGGCGTCGCCGTCGATGCCGAGGGCGCGGCGCTCGGCCCCGGCTGCGTCCTCGTGCAGCGCGAAGCGGAAGGCTATCGCAGCCTCGGCCGCTACGAAGCTGCCGCCTTGCAGCAGTTGCTGTTTGATGATCTTGGCGATCCCGACTGGCTGTTCGGACAATGTCGGCGTATCGCGGATGCGCTGGAGCGAGGGCAAACTGCGCTAGCGCAGATTTACGGCCTGCACATTCCGCTCGACGAACTTGATGAAACGCAGCTTGAAGGGCTGAGTTTTGTCAAAACCGGCTTCAATCCCGCGGAGCCGCGCGTGCCGAAGGGCGAGCCGGCAGGCGGCGAGTGGACGTCGGATGGCGGCTCCGGCGCGGCATCAACCCCCGTAGGCGCCGCAACGTCCGACGCCGTTTACCGCCCGCCCGCGGCCAATTCGGATATCGGCGGGCTTCTTCGAGATGCGGGCTACACCCTTTCGCCGGGGATGCGGGTCGTCGCCCGCAACCTCTACCGGCTGTTCATGGACAACAAAGGCGATCTGACGCCGCTTTTGGCGTATCTGGAAAATCGCGGATTGACGGTCGACGATCTTCCCGACGTTCTGCGCAGCCTGTTTGACGGCCCTAGACCGCTGAGCGACCTGCAGACATCGAACCCGCCACAAGGCTTCGACAGCGATAGTGCCCTGCTGAATTACCTCGGGCGACCGTTGCCCGGCTACGAATGGCACCACATCATCGAACAGAATGGCCAGTTCCGCCCCGATCTGACCAGCCCCGAGGGCATTCGTACCTGGATCCAGAATACGGACAACATGGTCCAGGTGCCGGTGCTCAAGCACTTTTGCATTTCCGGGATCATGAGCAGCGGCCGAACTATTCGCCTAAGAGACGTTGTGAAAATCCACTTGCCGGAGGATCAGCGCCTCGTGGGTCTGGGTTTATTACGATTTTGCAGGGTGATCTACTGATGAACGAGAAGCTCAAGCTCCTCAGCGACGAGCAGTTGGTTGACCGTTTCCGCGACGCCGCGATACAGCAGGGAAAACTTCTGCACGATCCGCGTGGATCAAATAGGCTCAACGACGCGATCATCACTCCCTGTTACATGACGCTAGCGGCCCGCGGCCGGTCTTCAGCGCAGAAAATTCTTGATTTGATCACAGATGAAAATCCGAATGTGAGACTTAATGCTGCAGCGTTTGGATTTGAGCTTGATCCATCATCATGTCGCCCCGTACTGATTAAATTAATCGAAGATAACAATATTTTATCAGCCTTTGCCTTGGGCGAGCTATTGCATAAAGATGCTGAGTTTTGTACGGAATTTTCGCGCCTTGCAGCGACGAGCAACACGGGCGACCTGACGCCCTTGGTACGGTTTTTTTCCAAACGTGAAGAGTCATCGTAGGAGAAAGCCGACCGATTGTGGGCACCCGTTGCCCGCGACGATGCGGGCCAAAAACAAAAATGAGCGGGTACGCTGCCACGGCGGCCTACCCGCTCGCGCACGGTGTGAGGACTCCCCTACCCCTCACATATCTCCCGCTCAGTGGAGCGATGCGGGCCACGGCCGGGAGATTCACCGTGTCGACCGTGCGACGAGCCTACCTTACCAGCCGAAACCGCCGAGGAAACCGCGCAGTTCACTATTCACAGCCTTATCCCCCGGATTCGCACCTTACCCACACCCGGCCGCCGGTTCCGCCGATTCCGTCCCCCGAGTTATCCCAACGGTTGCCGCTCTGCCCTGTCGTCATTCCTGCGCCAGCGGGAATCCAGACCCTCGGCCACCAAACCGACAGCCTCAATTATCCCCCATCCTGAGCGCGGCGATGAAGGCGGATTGGGGGATGTCGACCTGGCCGAACTGGCGCATCCGCTTTTTCCCCTCCTTCTGCTTTTCGAGGAGCTTTCTTTTGCGGGTCACGTCGCCGCCGTAGCATTTGGCGAGCACGTCCTTGCGCAGCGCCTTGACCGTCTCGCGCGCGATGATGCGGCCGCCGAGCGCGGCCTGGATCGCGATCTGAAACAATTGCCGCGGGATCAGCTCCTTCAACCGCTCGCACAGTGCGCGGCCGCGGCGCTCGGCTTGGCTGCGGTGCACGATGATCGACAGCGCATCGACCGGCTCGCCGTTGACCAGGATGTTCATCAAGACGAGGTCGCCCTCGGCGTAGCCGTCGAGCTGGTAGTCGAGGCTGGCATAGCCGCGGCTGACCGATTTGAGGCGGTCGTAGAAATCGAACACGACCTCGTTCAAGGGCAGACGATAAACCAGTATTGCCCGGCTGCCGGCATAGGTCAGGTCCTGCTGCACGCCGCGCCGCTCCTCGCACAACGCGAGGATCGGGCCGAGATAGGCGTCGGGCACCAGGATCGTCGCCTTGATCCACGGCTCCTCGATATGGTCGATGCGCACGGGATCGGGCATGTCGGTCGGGTTGTGCAGGATTTGCGTGCGCCCGTTGGTCAGGTGCACGCGGTAGACGACCGACGGCGCGGTGGTAATGAGGTCGAGGTCGAATTCGCGTTCCAGCCGCTCCTGGATGATTTCGAGGTGCAACAGGCCGAGAAACCCGCAGCGAAAGCCGAAGCCCAGCGCGACCGAGGTTTCCGGCTCGTATTCGAAGCTGGCGTCGTTGAGGCGCAATTTGGCGAGGCTGTCGCGCAATCGCTCGTAATCGGCCGAATCGGTCGGGAACAGCCCGCAAAATACGACCGGCTGCACCGGCTGAAACCCCGGCAGGGGCGCATCGGCCGGGCGGCGGTCGTCGGTGATCGTGTCGCCGACCCGGCAATCGGCGACGGTCTTGATGCCGGCGGTGATGAAACCGATCTCGCCCGGCCCCAGCGAAGGCGCGGCGACGCCCTTGGGCGTGAACACGCCGACCCGCTCGACCGCGTGGCTGGCACCGGTCGCCATCAGCCGGATTTTCTGGCCGGAGACGAGCGTGCCGTCCTTGACCCGCACCAGGATCACGACGCCGAGATAGGCATCGTACCAGCTATCGACGAGCAGCGCCTTGAGCGGCGCTGCTGCGTCGCCCTGCGGCGGCGGCAGGCGGGTCACGAGCGCTTCCAGCACGTCCTCGACGCCCTCGCCGGTCTTGGCCGAAACCAGCAATGCATCCCCGGCGTCGAGCCCAATCACGTCCTCGATCTGCTGTTTGACGCGATCGGGCTCGGCCGCGGGCAGATCGATCTTGTTCAGCACCGGCACAACCTCGTGCCCGGCGGCGATCGCCTGGTAGACATTGGCAAGCGTTTGCGCCTCGACTCCCTGGCTCGCATCGACGACCAAGAGCGAGCCTTCGCACGCCGCCAATGAGCGGCTGACCTCATAGGCGAAATCGACGTGGCCGGGCGTGTCCATCAGGTTGAGGACGTAATCCTCACCGTCGCGGGCGCGGTAGTTGAGGCGCACGGTCTGCGCCTTGATCGTGATGCCGCGTTCGCGCTCGATCGCCATCGTGTCGAGCACCTGCTCGCGCATCTCGCGCGCTTCGAGTCCGCCGCACATCTGGATCAGCCGGTCGGCGAGTGTCGACTTGCCGTGGTCGATATGGGCGATGATCGCGAAATTGCGGATATGGCTGAGCGGGGTGGTCATGCGATCCCGGTGAGTTCGCCCGGAACATAGGGGCGCGGGGTCGCCGGATCAACGAAAGGCGGGGCATTGGCACAACGCGTGTTCAAACCGCTTCGCAGCGACTAGGCTGGCGAGGCAAGGACAGGGGGCCGGCGCCGATGAGCGGGCTCGCCAAAGAGAGGGCCGACCGACTCGAAGCGGAGATCGCCGCACTCCGCCGGCAACTTGCCGAGCGCGACGCGGCGCTGGCGGAATCGCTCGCCCAGCAGGCTGCCTCTGCCGAGGTACTGCAGGTCATCAATTCGTCGCCCGGCGACCTGGCGCCGGTGTTCGATGCGATTTTGGACAAGGCGCATCGGCTGTGCGACGCGACACGCGGCACATTGTTTCTATTCGACGGCCAGACCTTTCGCGCCGTCGCAATGCTCGGCTATCCGCCGCCGGCAGAAGGAACGCCGCCGCGGGCCATCAACGTATCCGAAGACCCTCGTCTAGCAGCACTTCTCGCCGGCGAACGCCTCATTCATGTCCCCGATCTGACGAAAATCGACGATCCGATCGCCCGTGCGGTCGCAGAGCGCGGCGGCGTGCGCACGAACCTGCTGCTGCCCCTCCGCAAGAACGGCGGGCTCCTCGGCGTGATTTCGTGCAATCGCCAGGAAGTCCGGCCCTTTTCGGACAAAGATATTGCGCTTCTGGAAAACTTCGCGGCGCAGGCGGTGATCGCAATGGAAAACGCGCGGCTGCTGACCGAGACGCGCGAGGCGCTCGCCCAGCAGACCGCAACCGCCGAACTCCTCCAGGTCATTAATTCGTCGCCCGGCGATCTCGCGCCGGTGTTCGACGCGATGCTCGACAAGGCCTTGCACCTGTGCGAGGCCAGTTTCGGTTATCTCTTGATCCATGACGGGGAAGGCCTGGTTCCCGTCGCCGATCGCGGTCATCCCGCCTTCTCGGCATGGGTTCGCAAACAGGGCAAGATCGTTCCCGAGCCCGGCACCATCAACGCGCGGATCATCGGCGGCGAGGCTGTGGTGCAAGTCGCCGACGTCATCAATGACCCATTCTATCAGGGCGACAGTGCGATGCGCCGCGCCGTTGTCGAAATCGGCGGGTTCCGCACCGTGCTCACCGTGGCGCTGCGCAAAGACGACACCTTGCTCGGCGTCATTCACATCTATCGGCAGGAAGTCCGGCCGTTCACCGACCGGCAGGTCGCGCTGCTGCAAAACTTCGCCGCGCAGGCGGTGATCGCGATGGAAAACGCGCGGCTGCTCGGTGAGTTGCACCAGCGCACCGACGAGGTCGCGGAGCTGAATCGCGGTCTTGAAGCGCGGGTCGCCGCCCAGGTCGAGGAACTGGGGCGGGTCGGGCGGCTCAAGCAGTTCCTCGCGCCGCAGCTCGCCGAATTGGTCGTCTCGCAAGGTGACGACACAATGCTGGAAAGCCATCGCCGCGAGATCGTCGTCGTGTTTTGCGACCTCCGCGGGTACACCGCGTTTTCCGAGACCGCCGAGCCGGAGGAGGTGATCGAGGTATTGCGCGAGTATCACGCGGCGCTCGGGCCGCTGGTCGCGCAGTTCGAAGGCACGCTCGACCAGTTTTCCGGCGACGGCATCATGGTGTTCTTCAACGACCCCGTCCCGTGCCCCAACCCGGCCGAGCGCGCGGTCGGGATGGCGCTGGCAATGCGCGATGCCGCGGCCGCGCTGGCGGCACAATGGCGCCGGCGCGGTCACGCGCTCGGCTTCGGGGTCGGCATCGCCCAAGGCTATGCGACGCTGGGCCAGATCGGCTTTGCCGAGCGCGTGGCCTACACGGCGATCGGCACCGTGTGCAACCTCGCCGCCCGGCTTTGCGCCGCGGCGCAGCCGGGGCAGATCCTGGTCAGCCAGCGGGTCGCCGCGGCCGTCGAGGACGCCGTAAGTCTCGAAGAGATCGGCACTCCGGCGCTCAAGGGGTTGAGCCAGGCAGTCGCCGCCTTCAACGTGGTCGGCGCGCGATAGGGTCCTACAGCGCTACGCATCGCGTAAAGGTGGCCCCTGGTAGCTACCTTGTCGATCTACCCTCTCAACACCCCGCCCGTAGCCTTCTCGACCGCGGCGACGAGGCGCTGCGAAAACGCCTCGATCTCGGCGTCGGTCAGGGTCGCGTCCTGCGGCTGCAGCGTCACCGCGATCGCCAGCGATTTTTTCCCGTCCGGCAATCCGGCGCCCTCATAGACGTCGAACAGCCGGATTTCGGTGACGAGCCTGCGCTCGACCCCGCGGGCCGCGCGCAGCAAATTCTCGGCCGGAACGGCGCGATCCACGATAAAGGCGAAATCGCGCTCGACCGGCTGGAACACGCTGAGCTGCAGCGGCGGCCGCGCCCGCCCGGAACGCGGCGCCGGCACGGCATCGAGGAACACCTCGAACGCGGCCACCGGGCCGTTGACGCCGAACGCATCGAGCAGGTCGGGATGCAACTCGCCGAAATGGCCGAGCACGGCGGGGCCGAGCCGCAGGCTCCCGGCGCGGCCAGGGTGATACCAGGCCGGCGGGTCGGCGGCGGTCTGCACACCCTCGACCGGGGCGCCGGCGGCGGCGAGTGCGGCGAGCGCATCCTCCTTGGCCAGGAACAGGTCGACCGCGCCCGGTCTCGCCCGCCAGTCGCGGGGCCCGGTGTGCCCGGCGCGCAACCCCGCCGCAGCGGTCGCCTGCCCTTCCGGCGTATCGTCGCGATAGAGCGGCCCCAGCTCGAACAAGGCGATGTCGGCAACGCCGCGATCGGCGTTGCGCTGCGCCGCCTCGACCAGCGTCGGCAACAACGACGGCCGCATCACCGCCAGGTCGGCGCTGATCGGGTTGACCAGGCGCAGGCGCGCATCGCCGCCGCCGAACGCCTCGGCCGCCTTTGCCGAGACGAATGAGAACGCGACCGCCTCCACAAGCCCGCGCGCCGCGAGGCTGCGCCGCACCAGTTCGAGGCGGCGGCGCCTGGCGTCGATCGCCGGGCGCGATACCACCGTGTCGCGCCCGAGCGGCACCGCCGGGATCGCGTCGTACCCCTTGACGCGCAATACCTCCTCGACGAGATCGGCTTCGCCGACGATATCGCCGCGCCACGAGGGCGGCGTCACCGCCACATCGCCGCCGCGCCGCTCGACTGCGAAGCCGAGCGCGTCCAGTACGGTGCCGGCCTCGTCGAGCGGCACGTCCGCCCCGCCGAGGCTGGCGATCCGGCCGGCGCGCAGGACGTAATGGCGCCGCCATTCCGGTGCGGCGCCGGCGGCGACAATCTCCGACGGCTCGCCGCCGCATAGTTCAAGGATTAGCCAGGTGGCGATTTCGAGGCCGGGTCCGACAAAATCCGGGTCGACTCCGCGCTCGAAGCGATAGCGCGCGTCGCTGGCGATCTCCAGCCGCCGGCCGGTCGCAGCGGTGCGCACCGGGTCGAACAGGGCCGCCTCGACGAATACCTCGGTCGTCGCCTCGGTACAGCCGGTCGGCTCGCCGCCGATGACCCCGCCAAGGCTCTGCACCCCGTTGCCGTCGGCGATCGCGGTGATCTCCGGGTCGAGCGTATAGTCGCGCCCGTTCAGCGCCGCCAGGCGCTCGCCGGCGCGGGCGAAGCGCACGGTAAGCCCGCCCTTTAGCTTGGCGGCATCGAACACGTGCAAGGGCCGGTTCAGATCGTAGGTCAGGAAATTGGTGATGTCGACGAGCGCCGAAATCGGCCGCAAACCGATCGATTCGAGCCGGTTCTTGAGCCAATCCGGGCTTGGTCCGTTCCTTAGTCCGCGGATGTGGCGGCCGAGAAACAGCGGGCAGGCGGCCGGTTCCTCGATGTGAAGGGCGATCGGCGAACGAAACCGTCCGCCGACCGGCGAGGTGTCGAGCGGCTTCAAGGCACCGAGCCCGGATGCCGCGAGGTCGCGGGCGAGGCCGCGCACGCCGAGGCAATCGGCGCGGTTCGGCGTCACCTTGATATCGATGACCGGGTCGTCGAGCCCGGCAATCCTGGCGTAGCGCACGCCGACCGGGGTGTCCGGCGGCAATTCGATGATGCCGTCGTGGTCGTCGCTGAGCGCCAGTTCGTATCCCGACATCAGCATGCCGCGCGAGACGACGCCGCGGATCGTGCTTTCGTTCAGCACCGCGCCGGTCTTCGGAATGGTCACCCCGGCCGGGCCGAACACGCCGATCATGCCGGCGCGCGCATTGGGGGCGCCGCAGACGACCTGGACCTCGCCGCTGCCGGTATCGACAACGCACACCCGCAGCCGGTCGGCGTTGGGATGCGGTTCGGCAGACACGACCCGGGCGGTGATGAACGGCGCCAATGCGGCGCCGCGATCGGCGACCGAATCGACATCGTGACCGAGCATGACCAGGCGCTCGACCAATTCCGCCAGCGGCGCCTCGGTGTCGAGGTGGCTTTTCAGCCAGGACAGGGTGGTTTTCATCGCAGCGGCCCGCGCACCGGCGACGGGATGTCGAGCGGCAGAAACCCGTAATGCCGCAGCCAGCGCAGATCGGATTCGTAAAAGGTGCGCAGGTCCGGGATGCCGTATTTCAGCATCGCCACCCGCTCAATCCCCATGCCGAACGCGAAGCCTTGGTACTCGTCGGGGTCGATGCCGCAATTGCGCAGAACCTGCGGGTGGACCATGCCGGAGCCCAGGATTTCCAGCCAATCCGCCCCCGCACCGATCCGCAGTTCGCCGCCGCTGCGCGAGCACCCGATATCGACCTCGGCCGACGGCTCGGTAAACGGGAAGTAGCTCGGGCGAAACCGTACCGGCAGGTCCTCGATGCCAAAAAACGCGCGGCAGAACTCGATCAGGCAGCCCTTCAGATGGCCCATATGGGTGGTCCGGTCGATGACCAACCCTTCGACCTGATGGAACATTGGCGAATGCGTGGCGTCGTGATCGCAGCGGAAGGTGCGGCCCGGCACGATGATGCGCAACGGCGGGGGCTGCGCCCGCATCGTGCGGATCTGCACCGGCGAGGTGTGGGTGCGCAACACCAGCCGGCTGCCGTCGGCCCGTTCCGGCAGGTAGAACGTATCGTGCTCCTGCCGCGCCGGGTGCTCGGGCGGGATGTTGAGCGCCGTGAAATTGTAGAAATCGTCCTCGATATGCGGGCCTTCGGCGACGGCAAAGCCCATCTCGCCGAAAATCGCGATGATCTCGTCGATGGTCTGGCTGATCGGGTGGATGCGGCCGACGCGGTCGCTCGACACCGGCAGGGTCACGTCTGCGCGCTCGCCGGCGAGGCGGGCGGCGCGGGCGGCGCGGGCGAGTTCGGCGCCGCGGGCGGCGACGGCGTCGGCCAGCGCATCCTTCAGCGCGTTGAGCCTGGCGCCAGCGTCGCGGCGCGCATCGGCCGGCAGCGCGCCAAGCCCGCGCATCAGCCCGGTCACCAGCCCCTGGCGCCCGAGATACTTGATGCGCACCTGTTCGAGCGCCTCAGGCGAAGCGGCCGCCATGACCTCGCCGAGCCCGGCGGCGCTCAGTTGTTGCGGATCGTCCATGCCCAAATCCTGCACCTCGAACGGCAAAACAAAAGGGGCCTGAAGCGGCCCCTCGACAACTCGCATCTAGTCCGGTCGGGGCCTAACGATGGCGCCCGCCGGTAAATCGCCGTAGTGCACCGGCGATCATCGCGCTACGCCGCGGCGGCCGGCGCGGGCAGCGCCGATTTGGCGGTAGCGACGATCGCTGCGAACGCCTCCGGCTCGCGGATCGCGAGGTCCGACAGAACCTTGCGGTCGAGTTCCAGGCCGGCGCATTTGAGCCCATACATGAACTGCGAATAGGTCAGCCCGTGTTCGCGGGCGCCGGCGTTGATGCGCTGGATCCACAGCCCGCGGAAGTCGCGCTTCTTGTTGCGGCGGTCGCGATAGGCGTAGCGCAGCGCCTTTTCGACCTTCTCGATGGCGACGCGATAGGCGGTGCTGCCACGGCCGCGATAGCCCTTGGCCAGGTCCAGCACCTTTTTGTGGCGGGCATGGGCGGTGACCCCGCGCTTCACTCTAGCCATCGGCCTAGCCCCTCAGATACGGCATGTAGGTCAGCACCAGCTTGGCGTCGCCTTTTTCGAGCGTCGTCGTGCCGCGCCGCAGCCGCTTGCCCTGCTTCGACTTGTTGGTCAGCAAGTGGCGCTTGTAGCCGTAATTGCGCTGCACCTTGCCGCTCGCGGTGCGGCCGAAGCGCTTTTTTGCGCCGCTCTTGGTCTTGAGCTTGGGCATTTCGGGGTCCTTGGCAGAAGCGTTGCGGCGGCAAGGCATGCCCGGCGCCCCGCAAACCGGATCGGGGCGCGGCCCGCCGCCGCTTGAAGGCGCGGGTTATAGCGATGCGCCCGCGCGAAGGCAAGGCGCGAACGCGGCGCCGGCGATAGCATGCGAAGAAGCGCCGCGCCGCTAAAGCACTGCGACCGCCTCGATCTCGATCAGGAATTCGGGCGCCGCCAGCGCGGCAACGGCGACGAGCGTGTGCGGCGGCATCTGCCTGCCGAAAAACTCTTCGCGCACCGCGCCATAATCGGCCCGGTAGCGCATGTCCGTCAGGTAGGTGTTGACCTTGACGATGTCGGCGAGCGTGCCGCCGCCGGCCTCGACCTGGGCCTTCAGCGCGGCGAGCGCGGCGCGCGCCTGAGCCTTGAAATCGCCGGGATGGGCGACGCCGCCCTCGGCGGTATAGGCGACCTGGCCGGCGATATAGAGGATCGTCTGGCCGCCCGAAACCTTGACCGCCTGGCTGTAGTTCGGCGGGTCGAACACGCCCTTCGCCGCGTAGCGCTCGATCTTGGCCATGAGACCCTCCGGTGCGGGATGTTGTTGCGGGCGAAGCGATCCTGGTGCTTCGCCCGTCGAGGTTGCCGGGTCGCCGCGCTCCTTGCAATGACCGTGAAGAACGGCCGCGGCAGCCCGGGCGCTATTTCGGCGAGATCACCATCGTCATCTGCCGCCCCTCCATGCGCGGCATCTGCTCGACCTTGGCGACGGCATCGAGGTCGTCGCGCACCCGGATCAGCACGTTCATGCCGAGTTCCTGATGCGCCAGTTCGCGCCCGCGAAATCGCATCGTCACCTTGACCTTGTCACCCTCTTCGATGAACTTGGCCATGCTGCGCATCTTGACGTCATAATCATGGTCGTCGATGCTCGGGCGCAATTTGATTTCCTTAACCTCGATGACCTTTTGCTTTTTGCGCGCCTCGTTCTTCTTCTTCTGTGCTTCGTATTTATACTTGCCGAAATCGAGGATTTTGCATACGGGAGGGTCGGCGTTGGGCGCGATCTCCACGAGGTCGAGGCCGGCATCGGCAGCCATCGCGATCGCCTCGTTGCGCCCGACAATCCCCACCATCTGGCCGTTCTCGTCGACGAGGCGGACGCGGATTACGCCGATCTCCTCGTTGACGCGCGGGCCGTCGCGGGCGGGGGTGAAGTTTATCGGTGGCCTGGGTATGTAAGCTCTCCTCTCGTTGATGCGCTCGTCTGGGGACTGCCCGCATACCCACAGTTACTGGGGAATTGGCGCAGCCGCCTCTACTTTCAATCTAGCAAGCGCGTCGTCAAGCGCAAGTGAATGTTGCTCGTTGCTGCCGATCCGGCGCAGCGACACTGTGCGGTTTTCGGCCTCGCGGCGGCCGACCACCAGCATCAGCGGTATCTTTGCCAGGCTGTGCTCGCGAACCTTGTAGCCGATCTTGTTGTTGCCGATATCGGCGACGGCGCGCAACCCCGCCGCGCGGCATTGCTGCGCCACCGCCTCGGCGTATGCGGCGGCATCCTCGGTGATCGAGGCGACGACCGCCTGCATCGGCGCCAGCCACAGCGGAAAGCGGCCGGCATAATGCTCGATCAATATGCCGATGAAGCGCTCCATCGAGCCGAGGATGGCGCGATGCAGCATCACCGGAACGTGGCGCCCGCCATCCTCGCCGACATAGGAGACGCCGAGCCGCTCCGGCATGTTGAAGTCGAGCTGCAACGTGCCGCATTGCCAGTCGCGGCCGAGGGCATCGCGCAGGTGAAATTCGAGCTTCGGCCCATAGAAGGCGCCTTCCCCCGGGGCCAGCGCATAGGCGAGGCCGGCGGCGGCGACCGCGTCCTTGAGGCTCTGCTCGGCGCGGTCCCAGGTGGCGTCGCTGCCGGTGCGCGGGGTCGGCCGGTCGGCAAACTTGATCGCCACGTCGGCAAAGCCGAAATCGCGGTAGACCGACAGCAAAAGCCGGCAGAACGCGATCGATTCGGCCGTGATCTGGTCCTCGGTGCAGAAGATGTGCGCGTCGTCCTGGGTGAAGGCGCGCACCCGCATGATGCCGTGCAATGCGCCCGACGGCTCGTTGCGGGTGCAGCTGCCGAATTCGGCGAGCCGCATCGGCAATTCGCGATAGCTCCGCAGACGATTGCCGAAGATCAAGACGTGCCCGGGGCAGTTCATCGGCTTGACCGCCAGCACGCGCTCGTCGCGGCTTTCGGCGATGAACATGTTCTCGCGGAAATTCTCCCAGTGGCCCGAAGCCTCCCACAGGCTGCGATCGAGGAGCTGCGGGCCCTTGACCTCGAGGTAGCCGGCAGCGTCGAGCCGGCGGCGCATGTAATCCTCGATGATGCGGAACAGGGTCCAGCCCTTCGGGTGCCAGAACACGCTGCCGACCGCTTCCTCGCCGAGATGGAAGAGTTCGAGCTCGCGGCCGAGCTTGCGGTGGTCGCGGCGCTCGGCCTCTTCGAGCCGGAACAAGTACTGGTCGAGGTCCTTCTGGCTGGCCCAGGCGGTGCCGTAGATGCGCTGCAATTGCGCGTTGCGCGCGTCGCCGCGCCAATAGGCGCCGGCCACGTTCATCAATTTGAAGGCCTGGCCGAGATGCCCGGTCGAAGGCAAATGCGGCCCGGCGCACAGATCGACGAAACTGCCCTGGCGGTAGAGGCTGATCTCCTCGTCCGCCGGGATCTCGCCGATATATTCGGCCTTGTAGCGCTCGCCGATGCCGGCGAAGAAGGCGACCGCCTTGTCGCGCTCCCACACCTCGCGGGTGATCGTCTCGTCGCGCCTGACGATCTCGCGCATGCGCGCCTCGATCGCCGCCAAATCCTCGGGCGTAAACGGCGTATCGCGGGCGAAATCGTAATAGAAGCCGGTCTCGGTCGCCGGGCCGAAGGTGACCTCGGTCTCCGGGTACAATTCCTTGACCGCCTCGGCCATCACATGGGCGGCGTCATGGCGCAATATCTGCAGCGCCTCCGGCGTGTCGCGGGTGACGATCGCGACCGCGGCGTCGCGGTCGATGCGGGTCGCGAGGTCGCGCAGCGTGCCGTCGAGCCGGATCGCCACCACGGCCTTGGCAAGGCCGGGCCCGATCGCGGCGGCGATGTCGGCGCCCGACACCGGCGCGGCGAATTCGCGGCGCGAGCCGTCGGGCAGGGTGATCGTAACCGGCATGGTGCGCTCCATCCGAACGGCTTAGCTTAACCCCAGCGTGGCGGCAACTGCGTCGATGTCGAGTTCGGCGAGGTCGGGCCGCTGCAATATCGCCACGTCGGCTCCGCGCGGTGCGGTGAGACGCGGATCGGAGGCTGCGGAATAGAGCACGGTCGCCGGGGCGCCGCCCGCCACCGCGAGGTGCATCGGCCCGGTATCGTTGCCGATTGCGCGCCGCGCGCCACGGCCCAGCGCGACGATGTCGCCGAACCCGGTGGCGCCGGTCAGGTCGCGCACCGCCGGGGCCGCGGCGGCGATGATCCGCCCGAGCGGGCCCTCGCCGCCGCCGCCGATGACGACCGGGGTCAGGCCGGCGGCAGCGATGCGGGCGGCCAGCCCGGCGTAACGCTCGGCCGGCCAGCGCTTCTTCAGCCGGTGGGCGGCGCCGCCGGGGATCAGCAGCACGTAGCCGGGCGGCAGAGCGAATCGGGCGATGTCGGTCGCGGCCCACGACAAGTCGGGCAGCGGTACCGGGCCGGGAATGCCGGCCAGGCGCAGCTGCTCGTCCTGGCGGTCGAGCGTGTGCATGCGGTTGCGCGCGGGGTTGCGGTGGGGGTGCGAGGCGCCGGCGGCGATGCCCGACCACTCGGGGCGGTCGCCATCGCGCATCAGCCGGAAATAGAGGCCGCTGCGCAATCTGGTCTGCAGATCGTAGACGCGGTCGAACCCGCCGGCGCGCAATCGGCGGCGCAGCCGCAGGATGGCGCCCGGCTCGTACCAGCGCGGCCGCTCGTCGACCCATACCTCGTCGAAATAGGGCGCCCGGCGGGCCAGTTCGAGGTAGGGCGCGGTGGTCAGCAGCGTGATCGCCGCGCTGCCGTGAAACGCGCGGATCGCCGCCGCCGCCCCCATGGCCTGCACGAAATCGCCGAGCGCGCTGAGCTTGATGACGAGGATCTTTTGGGGTGCCGCCACGTCTGCCGTTACGAAATAACCGGCGATCTACCCTGACAGGAATTGAGGGTAGATTTGGCCCCGCGCAACCGTCATGTCAATTTCGGTTAGGCCGAGATCGCCATCCTCTCGCCGTGCCAGGCGGTCGCTGCAGGTGCGGCGGGAAACAGCAGCTCTTCGTAGACGTCGATCGTGCGGGCGCACATCGCCTCGCGGGTGAAATGCGCGGCGACATGTGCGCGCCCGCGCCGGCCGAGCGCGCCACGCTGCCCCGGGGTCAGCGCCAGCGCCTCGGCGATTGCCGCGGCCAGCGCATCGGGGTCGCGCGGCGGCACCAGCCAGCCGGTCGAGCCGGCCACGATGGTCTCGCGGGCGCCGCCATGGTCGGTGGCGACGACCGGGCGCCCCATCGCCTGCGCCTCGACGATGATGCGGCCGAACCCTTCGGGATCGGTCGAGGCCGAGACGACCACATCGGCCAGCGCATACGCGGCCGGCATGTCGCGGCAATCCTCGACGATGCGAAACAGGCCGGTCAGCCCGTGCCGTTCGATCGCGGCTTCCAGCTCGCTGCGAAAGCCGCCGCGCTGCTCGGCACCGACAAAGACGCAGCACAGGTCGCGCCGTGCGAGGCGCGCAATCGCCTCGATCAGGTCGAGCCCGCCCTTCCAGCGCGTCAGGCGGCCCGGCAGCATCACCACCGCGGCGCCGTCGGGGATGCGCCAATACGTTGCCAGGGCGACGACGCGGTCGCCGGTAACCTTGGCCGGATCGAACACGGCGAGGTCGACGCCGCGCGGGATCACGCGCAGCCGGTCGGCGCCGACGCCGTACGTTTGCGCGACGTGTTCGGCGACGAATTCCGAGATCGCGATAACCCGTTCGCCGCGCGCCATTACCGCGTTGTAGCGCTGCTTGAACGGCAGGTCGTTCGGATAGGCGTTGTGGAACGTCGTGACGAAGCGGCGCCGCGTCACCTGGGCCGCCGGCCACGCGCTCCAGGCCGGAGCCCGGCTGCGCGCGTGGATGATGTCGATGCGGTGGTGGCGCACGATTTCGGCGAGGGCGCGGACATTGCGTCGAATCGTCAACGGGTTCTTCGAGGCCAGCGGCAATTGCACGTGGGTGGCGCCGGTTCGGGCCAATTCGCGCTCCAACGGGCCGCCGGCGGAGGCGACGACGGCAGACCAGCCGGCCGCGACCAGTGCCCGGGCAAGATCGATGGTGCCGCGCTCGACCCCGCCGGTAATCAGGCTCGGGATCACCTGCAGCACGGCGGGCGGCCGGCCTTTTGCCGGCGGCGCGCCAATGATATCGTCGTTCGCCATTCCGCTGCCGCAAGATTCCCGATGCCCGCGCCCGACACCGAACCGGCGTCTCCACCTCCGGCGCGAGCGGCCACGCCGATTCTAGCATGCCCGGACGGCGCGACAATCGCCTACCGGGCGGTTGCCGGCGCGGCGCCCGGCGTGGTTTTCCTCGCCGGCTTCCGCTCCGACATGACCGGCACCAAGGCCCTGTTTCTCGAAGATTATTGCCGCCGGCGCGGGCACGCCTATGTGCGCTTCGACTATTTCGGGCATGGCGCATCGAGCGGCGATTTCGCTGCCGGCACGATCGGGCGCTGGACCGACGACGCGGTCGCCGTGATCGATTCGCTGACCGCCGGGCCGCAGATCCTCGTCGGCTCCAGCATGGGCGGATGGATCATGCTGCTGGCGGCGCTGGCGCGCCCGGCTCGCATCCACGCTCTCATTGGCATCGCTGCCGCCCCCGATTTCACCGAGGACCTGCTGTGGCCCCGGCTAGACGCGGCGCAGCGACAGGAATTGTCGCAAACCGGCCGGGTGGTATTGGCTTCGCAATACGACCCCGCAGGTTATCTCTACACCGCCGCGCTGATCGAAGACGGGCGCCGCCACCTGGTGTTGCGCGCACCGATCCCGGTCATGCGGCCGGTGCGGCTATTGCACGGGATGGGCGACGCCTCGGTACCGTGGCAGCGGAGCCTTGCGATCGCCGAGCGGCTGGCCGGCGGCGATGTCACCGTGACCCTGGTCAAGGACGGCGACCATCGCCTGTCGCGCGATCGGGACCTGGCGCTTCTGGCACAGACGCTGGATGCGCTGATCGGCGCCTCGTGTGCCGAATCCGAAATTCGCCGTATGTCGGGATAAGGCTTAAAACGAATTTCGGGTTCAGACCTCGAAATTCTCCACCACCCAGGGTTCGGCGTGGGCGGCTTCGATCCATTCCTGCATCGCCGGCAAGGTCATGATCGCCTGGCCATAGGCCTCGCACACGCGGTCGAGCGCGACCGCATAGGTGTGAAACCGGGTCGCGACCGGCGCATACATCGCGTCGGCGATCGTGAAGCCGCCGAACAGGAATGGTCCCTTGGCGCCGAACCGGGCGCGGCAATCGCGCCAGATCGCACAGATCCGGTTGATATCGGCCTCGACCTCGCCGGGAATCTGGCGCGCGGCGATTGCCCGGCGCAAATTCATCGGCAGGTGCCGGCGCAACGGCAGAAACCCGGCATGCATCTCGGTGCTGACCGCGCGCGCCGCCGCCCGCGCCGCCGCGTCCCGCGGCCACAGCGCTGCCTCGGGAAAGGTCTCGGCGAGGTACTCGCAGATCGCCAGGCTTTCCCACACCTGGGCGGCGCCATGGCGCAGGGCCGGCACCTTTCCCGACGGCGAATGCGCGAGGATCTTCTCCCGGCTTTCCGGCCGGTACAGCGGGATCACGATCTCGTCGAAGGCGATCCCGGCCTGCCGCGCCGCCAGCCACGCCCGCAACGACCACGACGAATAATTCTTGTTGCCGAGAATGATCGTCAGATCGGCCATGAATCTTTTGCCCCTACCGGTGACCCGCTACTGTGACGGCACCGACGGGGCGGCGCAATGTCGCCGGTGACGGCGCGAGGCGAGGCAGGCGATGGGCTTCTCACTGATCGATGGCGGCGACGGCGCGGTGCCGATCGTCGCCCTGACCAAGGACGGCTTGGCCCAATGGCGCGAGCAGGCGCCGGCATGGCAGCGCGACTGGGCGGCGGCGATCGGCTTTGCCGCCGAGCCGGGAAAATTCGCGCTGTTGCCGGGCAAAGAAGGCGGGCTTGCCGGGGTTCTCGTCGGCAGCGGCGGCGACGAGGCGGCGATGTGGGTGCTCGCCGGCCTGTCGGAGTCTCTGCCGGCCGGCAATTACCGGCTCTCCGCCGTGCCCGAAGGCGGCGATGCCGGCCAGATCGCGCTCGGCTGGGCGCTCGGCACCTACGCCTTCACCCGCTATCAGGAAAAAAAGAAGCCGGGCGCCGCACGGCTGGTCTGGCCCGACGGTGCCGATCGCGGCCTCGTCGAGCGGCTCGCTGCGGCGGTGTTTCTCGCCCGCGACCTGATTTCCACGCCGGCTTCCGACATGGGGCCGGAAGAGCTGGCCGCCGCGGCGGCGCGGGTCGCCGAGGCCGCCGGCGCGCGCTATCGCGTCGTCGTCGGCGACGAGCTGTTGCGCGAGAACTATCCGACGATCCACCTGGTGGGGCGCGCCAGCGACCGGCCGCCGCGCCTCGTCGACATCGCCTGGGGCGACGAACGGGCGCCCAAGGTGACGCTGGTCGGCAAGGGCGTCTGCTTCGATTCGGGCGGACTCGACCTGAAGCCGGCCTCGGGCATGCTCAACATGAAAAAGGACATGGCGGGCGCGGCGATCGTGCTCGCGCTCGGCCAGGCGATCATGGCGGCCAGGCTGAACGTCCGCCTGCGCGTGCTGCTGCCCTGCGTCGAGAATTCGGTCGCCGGCAATGCGATGCGCCCGCGCGACATCGTGCGCACGCGCAAGGGGATCAGCGTCGAAATCGGCAATACCGACGCGGAGGGGCGGCTGATCCTGTGCGACGGGCTGGCCGAGGCGGCGAGCGAAACCCCGGCATTGCTCGTCGACATCGCCACCCTGACGGGCGCCGCGCGGGTCGCGCTCGGCCCCGAGCTTCCGGCGCTGTTCTGCAACGATGACGCCCTGGCCGCCGTGCTTGTCGCCGCCGGGGCCGCCGCGGACGACCCGCTGTGGCGGATGCCGCTATGGCGGCCCTACCGGCGAAACCTCGACAGCAAGATTGCCGACATCAACAACGTCTCCGAGGGGCCGCATGGCGGGGCGATCACCGCCGCGCTGTACCTGCAGGAATTCGTCGCGCCGGGCATTCCCTGGGCGCATCTCGACGTGATGGCGTGGAACACGCGCGCCCGGCCGGGCCGCCCCGAAGGCGCCGAGGCGCAGACCCTGCGCGCTCTCTATGGCCATATCGCCGGTCGGTTCGGCTGAACCGGCCGCCGCGGTCACCACAGGCGGGTGACGCCGTAAGTGTCGAAGATCGCGTCGTCCGACACGATCGACAGGTCGGATACCAGCGCCTGGGCGACGAGCACGCGGTCAAACGGGTCGCGATGCAGCGCCGGCAGGGCGCCGGCAACCTGCGCGTCGCGCAACGAGAGCGGCAATTCGGTAAAGCCCTGCCCGGCGATGATCGCGGCGGCGTCGCCGGTCAGGAACGCGGCTTCCGGCAGCCGCCCGATGCGATGCTTGGTGGCGATCTCCAGCGCTGATACGGCGCTGACGAAAACCTGGTTGGCGGGGTCTGCGATCGCCTCGCGCGCTTTCGGCGACAGCGCCTCGTCCCCGACCAGCCACCAGACGAGCGGGTGAGTGTCGATCAATAGCCGCATCGCCTATTGGCCCCAGAGCGTCAATTCGTCGGCCGGCAGGGGCTCAAAGAATTGCGGCCCGAGTGCGATCCGGTCGCGCAAGGCGCCGAACACGCGGCGCGGCACCGGCGCCATCGGCACCAGCCGTGCGACCGGCGTGTGGCCGCGGGCGATGACGATCTCCTCTCCCGCCTCGACCCGCGCGATGAGCCGCGACAGATGAGTCTTGGCGGCATGGATCGATATCATTTCGCTCATAGCGACCTCGAGGGAGCGCGTTATTCTAGCTAAGGTAGCTGCTAAGTCAATAAGCCTTTGACCGGATTGCCCGACGTGACGATGGCCGAACTCGTCCTCGCGGCGCATCTCGTGGTCATTCTGTTCAATGTGTTCGGCCTCGTCGCGGTCCCGGTTGGCGCGGCTTGCGGCTGGCGTTTCGTGCGCATCCGGTGGTGGCGGGTGCTGCATCTCTTATCGCTAGCGGCGGTCGCGGTGCAGGCCGTGGCGGGCCGCGCCTGCATCCTGACGCTGTGGCAAAGCGAATTGGCCGGCGCCGCAACCCGGCCGCTACCGCTGATCGTGGGGTGGGTCAACTGGTTGGTCTACTGGAAACTGCCGCTCTGGGTATTTGCGCTGTTTTATGTCGCCGTGTTCGGCTACACGCTGGGATTGTTCTGGCTGGTGCCGCCGCGGCGGTCGTGAGGCGCCGCCTGCGCATCCGCTCGCGGTCCCGTAGAATTGTCATCGCGTTGCAATATTGTCGCGATAGATCGCGCGGGAAACCGGCGAGGGGACGGGGGAAAGGACACGACGATGACGATTCTCAGGCAGAGCCGCCGGCGCTTTCTCAAATCCGTCGCGCTGGCCGGGGGCGCGGCCCTGCTTGCCCCGTGCCTTGCCGCGCAATCGCAGGCGGCGCCGGCCGCGCCCGATCTCCAGGGTCTGCGCGACAGGATCGACCACGTGATCGTGATTTTTCAGGAGAATCGCAGCTTCGACCATTATTTCGGTGCATACCGGCCGGCGCACGGCGGCGAGGTTGCCGGGCTTTTGGACCGCGATGGAAAGGTCGCTGCCCGGTTCACCGGCTTGCAGAGGAACCCGGCCGGCGTGCCCTACCCGTACCTGCCGGTGCCGTATGACATCCCCGGGTTTGCCGGCGCGCTGTTGCAGAACCGGCCGTTCCCGCTGGCGCCGTACATCCCGCCCGGCGACAACGTGAAATGGGACCCGATGCACCATTTCTTCCGCATGTACGCCCAGGTGCATGGCGGCAAGATGGACCGCTTCGTCGCGCTGGCCTTGCCCGGCAAGCATGTGTTTTTCGACCAGGGTCCGGGCCGGGACCCGGCCGAGATGATGATGGCCGAATCGACCCCGTCCGGCGCCGTGCTCGGCTTCTATACGCGCGCCGACCTGCCCTTCTATCACCACCTGGCCGACGAATACGTGTTGTTCGACCATTTCTTTCAGGCCATGTCGGGCGGCTCGACCGGCAACGCGCTGTATTTGGCGGCGGCGCGCTCGGCGCAATCGGCGAAGGTGGCGCCGGCCAAGGTCGGCAGCCTCGACCCGCCGGTGTTCGACCGGCCCTACGACAAATACGGCATCATGATCAACGACCTGGCGCCGGTGAATGGGCCCACCGAGACGTTCATGGGCTCGCTCGATCTGTCCCCGCCGCCGGAGGAACAGACCTATCCGAATATCGGCGACCGGCTCAACGCGGCGACGCTGCCCTGGGCGTGGTATAATGAGGGCTGGAACACGGTAAAGCCCTGGGCGATGAAGACGGCGTTCGGCCCGGGCGACGGCTCGGTCGTCGTCGACAATCCCGAGCATTACCTGTCGCACCACAACCCGTTCCAGTACTACCCGAGCTGGTTTGCCAACGTTAAGGCCGGCCACATCCGCGACGCCGCCGATTTCTTTGACGACCTCAAGACCGGCCGGCTGCCGCGCGTGTCGTTCATCAAGGCGACGGGCGGCCGCGACGAGCACCCGGCCAATTCGGCGCCGCGCTGGGGCGAGGACTGGGTCATGTTCCTGCTGAAAGCGCTCGGCAACAGCCGCCTGTGGGGCCGGAGCCTCGTCGTCGTCACCTATGACGAGGGCGGCGGGTTCTGGGACCACGTCGCGCCGCCGCAGCCCGACGCCTATGGCTGCGGCACCCGCATCCCGGCGCTGCTGATCGGCCCGTGGGCGCGGCGCGGCTATATCGACCACAAGATCGCCGACACCACCTCGGTACTGGCCCTGATCGAGGCGCGGTTCGCGCTCAAGCCGCTGCAACAGCGC
Organism: Alphaproteobacteria bacterium; assembly: GCA_030041385.1. Taxonomy (GTDB): domain Bacteria; phylum Pseudomonadota; class Alphaproteobacteria; order ATCC43930; family CGMCC-115725; genus DATARH01. The sequence goes on along the minus strand of JASHNY010000078.1, from coordinate 28,600 downwards.
GACGCCCGCGCCTACAACCTGCTCGACGGGCTCGATTTCGCGCAGAAGCCGCGGCCACCAGCGTTTGGGTGAGCTGCTGCTCTGGTCGCCGTCGCCCGTGCGGCATCGAGCAGTATCCATTTTGAAAATTCGAGCTCAGACCGCTGATCGGGGTGTCATTCCCGGGCGCGGCATCGCCGCGCGGCACGGCTGAGCCTTCGCTTTTCGCCGACCGTGTTGATGGCTTCCGGCCCTGCCCCCGGCAGTAGGCGACGGTTTTGATCTACTCCACCGTCACGCTCTTGGCCAAATTGCGGGGCTGGTCGACATCGGTGCCTTTGAGGACCGCGGTGTGGTAAGCGAGGAGCTGCACCGGGATCGCGTAGAGCAGCGGCGCGACGAACGGCGCGCAATTGGGGATGGCGATGCCGTAGGACAGGCGGCCGTCGAGGCGGGCGACCCCGGCAGCGTCGGAGATCATCACGACGCGGCCACCGCGGGCCATGACCTCTTCGACATTCGACAACGTCTTCTCGAACAGATCGTCGGGCGGCGCCAACACGATGACCGGCACGTTGTCGTCGATCAGGGCGATCGGCCCATGCTTCATCTCGCCGGCGGCATAGCCCTCGGCGTGAATGTACGAAATCTCCTTGAGCTTCAGTGCGCCTTCGAGGGCGAGCGGAAAGGAGCCGCCGCGGCCGAGATAGAGCACGTCGCGGGCGAGCGCGATTTCGGCCGCGATCTCCTGCAGGCGCTGGTCGTGGTTCAATACCTCGCTGGCGCGCGACGGGATCTCGGCGAGCTGCCCGGCCAGCACCGCCTCGGCAGCGGCGTCGATCGTGCCGCGCGCCCGCGCCAACGACACGGTCAACGCCGCCAGCACCGCAAGCTGGGTCGTGAAGGCCTTGGTCGAGGCGACGCCGATCTCGGGCCCGGCCAAGGTCGGCAGGACGAAATCGGCCTCGCGGGCGATCGAGCTTTCCGGCTGGTTGACGACGGCGATGATCTTCTGCCCCTGGGTGCGGCAATAGCGCAACGCCGCCAGCGTGTCGGCAGTTTCGCCGGATTGCGAAATGAAGATCGCGGCACCGTCGCGCGCCATCGCCGGGGCGCGATAGCGGAATTCGGAGGCGATATCGACTTCGACCGGGATGCGGGCGATGCGTTCGAGCCAGTACTTGGCGACGAGCCCGGCATGCCATGAGGTGCCGCAGGCGATGATCGTCAGCCGCCCGAGATCGCCGAGCGCCCACGGCAGGTCGGGCAGGTGCACGCTGCGCGTCGCCGGGTTGATCAGCGCGTGCAGCGTGTCGCCGATGACCGCGGGCTGCTCGAAAATCTCCTTCTGCATGAAATGGCGGTAATTGCCCTTGCCGATCAGCGCCCCCGAATGCGCGGTTTCGTAGATGCGGCGCTCGACCGGCGCGCCGGTGGCGTCGAAAATCTCGACCGCGCGCGAGGTAACGACCGCCCAGTCGCCTTCTTCGAGATAGGTGATGCGGCGGGTCAGGGGTGCGAGCGCCAGCGCGTCGGAGCCGACGAACATCTCGCCGTCGCCATAGCCGATCGCCAGCGGCGCGCAGCGGCGGGCGCAGATCAGCAGATCGTGCTCGCCGGCGAACAGGAAGACGAGGGCGAAGACGCCTTCGAGCCGTTCGAGCGTCTTTGCCACCGCCTGCACCGGGGTGAGGCCCTGCGCCAGATGATGGGTCGCCAGCACCGCCGCCGCCTCAGTGTCGGTCTGGGTGTGGAACCGGTAGCCGAGCGCGGTCAGCTCGCGGCGCAATTCCTGGAAATTCTCGATGATGCCGTTATGCACGACCGCGACCCGGTCGGTGGCGATCGGATGCGCATTGAGCTCGGTCGGGTTGCCGTGCGTCGCCCAGCGCGTGTGGCCGATGCCGATCGTGCCCGGCGCCGGCTCGCGTTCGAGCCGGGCGACGAGGTTGTCGAGCTTGCCTTCGGCGCGGCGCCGCTCGATGCGGCCGTCGACCAGGGTCGCGATCCCGGCTGAATCGTAGCCGCGATATTCGAGCCGGCGCAATCCGGCGACCAGTTCGCCGGCGGCCCCGGTTTTCGAGATGATGCCGACAATTCCGCACATCAGCGTGCTTCCTTTGCCGTTGCTTGAGTGGCCCGCCCTGGCGGGAACGACGAAACGCGGGTTCGCGATCCCGCTACCGCTTGCTGTTCCGCCGCAGCTTTTCCCGCATCTCGGCGGCCCGGCCCGGCTTGTCCGCCTGATTGCCGCGTGCGATCGCAAAGGCATCGGCGGCAACGTCGCGGGTGATGACGCTGCCGGCGGCGACGATCGCGCCGTCGCCAACCGATACCGGCGCGACCAGCGCCGTGTTCGATCCGATAAAGGCGCCTTCGCCGATGCTGGTTCGATACTTGCCGAAACCGTCGTAATTGCAGGTGATCGTGCCGGCGCCGATATTGGTGCCGGCGCCGACATCGCTGTCGCCGAGATAGGAAAGGTGGTTGGCCTTGGCCCCGACGCCGAGCCGCGCCGCCTTGATCTCGACGAAATTGCCGACATGCACCCGTTCTTCGAGCACCGCGCCGGGCCGCAGCCGGGCAAACGGCCCGACGATCGCGTCCGGGCCGATCCGCGCCCCGTGCATGTGCGTGAACCCGCAGATGCGGGCGCCGTCCGCGACGGTCACGTCGCGGCCAAAGATCACGTTGGGCTCGACCACGACATCGCGCCCCAGCACCGTGTCGGCCGACAGGAACACGGTCTCGGGTGCGATCAGCGTCGCCCCCGCCGCCATCGCCCGGCGCCGCAGCCGGGTCTGCATGACCGCTTCGGCGGCGGCAAGCTCGGCGCGGGTGTTGACCCCGACCAGTTCCTCGGCCGGCAGTTCGGCAAGCCGGCATGACATGCCCAGGCTGCGGGCGATGCCGACGATGTCGGTCAGGTAGAATTCGCCCTTGGCGTTGCCGTTGCCGAGCCGGGCGACGAGATCGAACGCGTGCCGCGCGTCGATCGCCATGATGCCGCCGTTGCACAGCGGGATCGCCAGTTCCTCGGGAGTCGCATCCCTGGCCTCGACGATGCGGGCGACGCCGCCCGCGCCGTCGCCGATGAGCCGCCCGTAAGGGCCGGGATCGGCCGGCCGCATGCCGGCCACCGCGAGCGTCGCCGCCGGGCGGCGCCGGCGCGCCGCAATCAGCGCGGATATCGTCTCAGGCTGCAACAGCGGCGTGTCGCCGAACAGAACGACGATGTCGCCGATTTCCGGGTCGGCGGCGAGCAGCGGGGCGAGCAGGGCGCCGGCGGCGCGAACCGCGTCGCCGGTGCCGCGCGGCGGGTCCTGCGTGGCGATCTGGGCCGCCGGGTTCTCGCCGGCGATGGCGCGTGCCACCGGCTCCATCCCGCGCCCGAGCACGACCACGGTTTCGGCCGGCTCGAGCGGGCGCAAGGCGGCGAGCACATGCGCGATCATCGCCCGCCCGGCAACCTCGTGCAGCACCTTCGGGGTCGAGGAGCGCATTCTCGTGCCCTCGCCGGCGGCAAGGACGATCGCGGCGAAACGGGGCTCGTTCATCGGCTTCTCGCTGCGCACGAAATGCAGACGGGCGGCAGAATCGCACAGCCCCGTCCGCGTGCCAAAGCACAGATTGTTGCCGAATGTGACGGCCTCATTGCACAGTAGGTCATCATGTCCAGCTTTCTATTGCTCTTCGATCTCGACGGCACGCTGGTCGACAGCGTGCCAGATTTATGCGCCTCGCTTAACGAAGTCTTGCGCGCGCACGGATATCCGCCGTTATCGCCAGACGAGGTGCGGCCGATGATCGGCGATGGCGTACCGACACTGGTCGCGCGCGGCTTTGCCGCCCGCGGCGGAACGCAAGCGGAAGCGGCGGCGGCGATGCCGCACTACATCGCCCATTACGAGGCCAACGCGACCCGTGCGACCCGGCCCTACCCCGCCGTCGCTGAAACCCTCGCCCTGCTGCGCCGGCGCGGCTACCGCACGGCGATCTGCACCAACAAATTGCAGCGCGCGAGCGAGGTCATGGTGCGCGACCTCGGTCTGGCGCCGCTGTTCGACGGGATTGCCGGCGGTGACCGTTTTCCGGTCAGAAAGCCCGATCCCGGCCATCTGCTGGGCTTGATCGATACGCTCGGCGGCGAACCGGGCCGGGCCGCGATGATCGGCGACAGCGAGAATGACGCCGCCGCCGCGCATGCCGCCGGCCTCGTGCTGGTGTTGATGGGCTATGGCTATGCCCGCACCGACCCGGCGAGCCTTGGCGCCGCGCGGGTGCTCGCACGTTTCGACGAACTGCCTGCGGCGCTCCAATCGCTGGGGCTCGGGCCGTAGCAGCGGCTCTTGACAGGGTTTCCGGGCGCTTCCTAAATGCCGCCGCCGGCGATCGACGACGGGCCGGGCGCGTAGCTCAGCGGGAGAGCACACCCTTCACACGGGTGGGGTCGCTGGTTCAATCCCAGCCGCGCCCACCATCGGCTGCGCGGGTGAAATAACCGCCGATCCCGAGCCGCCGCACGCAAACCGCGGCGGCGGTTTCTGCCGGATCGCCAAAGAAATCACCTTGTCGGCCCAACCCCGTGGGCGCGGGCGGATCAGGTCCGGGGCAGGCTTTTGCCTCGCTTGCGGGAAGGGGGCGGGGGGCGCGCGTTGTCGGCGAGCGCGGGCGGCACCGAGCGGAGATGAAGCTCGCGCTGCGGAAACGGCAATTCGACGCCGTGCTCGCGAAACGCCTCCCACAGGGCGAGATAGACCTCGCCCTTGATATTGGTGACGCCCTCCACCGGGTCGCCGATCCAGAAGCGCACCACGAGGTTGACGGCGCTGTCCCCGAACCCGGTGATGTGGCACACCGGCTTCGGCGTGGCGAGCACGCGGGTCGCCTGCTCGGCCGCCTCGACCGCCAGCCTGCGCACCTGCCGCAGATCGCTGGCATAGGCGACGCCGAACTCGGCGTCGATACGCACCAGCGGGTTCGAATACGACCAGTTGATCACCTGGTTCGTAATCAGGTTCTCGTTGGGGATCAGATACTCCTTGCCGTCGCGGCCGAGCACGGAGGTGTAGCGCGCGGCCAGCGAGACGACATGACCGAAGGTGTTGCCGACCTCGATCACGTCGCCCGGCTTTATCGAGCGCTCCATCAGCAGAATGATCCCGCTGACGAAATTCGACACGATCTTCTGCAACCCGAAACCGATGCCGACGCCGATCGCACCGCTGAACACGGTAAAGGCGGTCAGGTCGATGCCGACCGTGTTGAGCCCGATCGCCAGCGCAACAAGGACCAGGGCGATCCGGATCAGGTTGGCGGTCAACACCCGGACCGACGGGCTGAGCCCGGCGACGCGCTGAAGCCGGCTACTGATCACCCGTGCCAGCGCCGTTGCGGCCCACAGCAGGACGGCGATCACGATCGCCGCCTTGGCGATCAGCAGAACCGACAGGCGCAAGTTGCCGACGGTCAATGCCAGCGCGTCGAGCGCCTTTTCGGTCGGCTGCAGCAAGCCGAGCAGGTCGAGCGCAAAAATCGCCCAGGCGATGGTGGCGACGGCGCGCCCGACCAGCGCGTCGCGCAGGACCAGCGTCGATATCCGCAATACCAGCCACAGCGCCGCGACATCGGCGGCAGCCGCGACCAGCCGCCAATCCCCGCCGAACCCGGCGCCGGCCCGCGCCGCGACCGCGAGCAGCAGCCAGGCGTAGAACAGCGGGGCGTCGCGGTCGAACAGGACCGCGAAGTACCAGTTCGGAAAGCGTTGCTGGATCGTCCTGACCAGGCGGCGGGTCCACGGCCGGGTCAGCAGGCGGAGGCCGAGGCACAGCGCGATCATCGCGACAATCACCGCGAGCTGGATCGCCACCGATTCGAGGGTTTGTCGCGATCCGAGATAGGCGCCGAGCCGGTGTGCCCAGTCGTCCACCGGGACCTTGTGGAGAAAATCGCCCACGACGGCATCCTTCGCCGCGCTCCGGCCCAGGCTTGGCGCCGTCGCGCGCAGGATAGCGTGAAAAAACCCTTTTAGCGCCCTATCGTGCGGATCGGATGGTCTTCGCCTGCGGCCCGACCGAGCGGAACCGTCGCTCCGGCGCAAGACGCGCCGCCCTCCTGCTCGATCGCGTGTCGGCGCGGCGAAACCCGGTCATTCGACCTGCATCTCGCCGAGATAGGCGCTGCGGATCATCTCGTTCCGGCGCAGTTCGTCGGCAGCGCCGCTGAGCACCACCTGGCCGGTCTGCAAGACATAGGCGCGGTGGGCAATCGACAGCGCCATGTTGGCGTTCTGCTCGACCATGAAAATCGTCGTGCCCTGGCGGTTGATCGTCTGCACGATGTCGAACACCTGCTCGACAAAGACCGGCGCCAACCCCATCGACGGCTCGTCCATGCACAACAGGCGCGGGCGCGCCATCAGCGCGCGGCCGATCGCGACCATCTGCTGTTCGCCGCCCGACAAGGTGCCGGCGAGCTGCTTGAGCCGCTCCTTGACGCGCGGAAACAGGTCGAACACGCGGTCGAGATCGGCGTCGAAATCGGCGCCGCGGGTGCGCGTATAGGCGCCCATTTCAAGGTTCTCGAATACGGTCATGCGCGGGAACAGCCGGCGCGCCTCCAGCACCGGGGCGATGCCGCGCCGCACCCGTTCGGCGACGCTGACCCCGCGCAATGAGCGCCCTTCATACAGCACCTCGCCGGCGCTCGGCACGACCACTCCCATGATCGCCTTCATCGTCGTCGATTTGCCCGAGGCGTTGCCGCCGAGCAGGCAGACGATTTCGCCGTCGTCGATGCGGTAATCGACCGATTTCAAGACGTGGAGGTCGCCATAATGCGTATCGACGCCGCGAAATTCGAGCAGCGGCGCGCCCGCCCGCGGCTCAGGCAACCGCCGCACTCCGGCCGAGATAGGCGCGGACCACCTCGTCGTCCCGCCGCACCGCGTCGGGCGTGCCCTCGGCGATCTTCTCGCCGTGGTCGAGCACGACGACCCGCTCGGCCAGGTTTACGACCACGTCGAGCTTGTGTTCGATCAGGACGATGGTCAGCCCGATCCGGTTGAAGCTCTTGATCTGCTCGGCCAGTTCGAGGGTTTCGGCCGGGTTCATCCCGGCGGTTGGCTCGTCGAGCAACAGCAGCCGCGGCCGCGCGGCGAGGGCGCGGGCGATCTCGACCCGGCGGCGATTGGCGTAGCTGAGGCTGGAGACGACGTGGTCGAGGCGCGGCAATAGGCGATTGCCGAACAGGCGCAGGATTTCGCGCGCCCGCTCGCGCGCCTCCTCCTCTTCGCGCCGTGTCGCCGGCAGGCGCAGCAGCGCGCCGACCGGCCCGGTCTGGAGCCGCGCATGCATGCCGATCATTACGTTTTCGAGCACGCTGAGGCTCGGGAACAAACGCAAATTCTGAAAGGTGCGGGCGATGCCGCGTTCGAGCACCCGATGCGGCGGCAGCCGGGTAATGTCGGCGCCGGCAAAGCGGATCGTGCCCGCATCGGCCGGCACCAGCCCGGTCATGGCGTTGAACAGCGTCGATTTGCCCGAGCCGTTGGGGCCGATCACGGCGACCACGCCGTGCGCCGGCACGGTCAACGCCACCGAGCGCAGCGCGACGAGCCCGCCAAAGCGCACGGTCAGACCGGCGATGTCGAGCAGCTTCGGGTCTTCGCGGCGCTCGCCGTCGCCGAGACCCGCCGGCGCGGCGATCTCGCCGGTGCCGATGCGGGTGACATGGGCGGTCTGTTCGGCGAGGGTCAGGGCCGGCATCGCCCGCACCGCCGGGATCAGCCCCTGTCGCCGATACAGCATCATGAACACCAGGATGGTGCCGAAGATCAGTTCGATCGACGGTGCCAGCTCGACCCGCTGCAGCCAGGCCACATCGATCAGCCGGCCCAGCGCATGCAGCCATTGCGACAGGTCTTCGAGAAACCACGATTGCAGGATCTGCAGGATCACCGCGCCGACGACGACGCCCCACACGCTGCCGATGCCGCCGAAGACGATCATGACCAGGATCATCACCGACACCGGGAACATGAACATCTCGGGCGTCGCGGTTTGCAATTTGGCGACGTAGAGCGTGCCGGTGGCGCCGGCGAAGGCGGCGCCGATGGCAAAGGCGAGCAGCTTGAAGCGGACGCGGTTGACCCCCATCGCCGCGGCGGCGATCTCGTCCTCGCGGATCGCCATCCAAGCCCGCCCGACCCGCGAAAATTTGAGCCGCGTGCTGGTCAGGATCAGGAAGGCGACCAGTGCGACCCCCACATAGTAATAGGGGGTTGCATCGATGCCGAAGCTCCAGCCGAACAGCTGCGGCGCGGCGACGCCGTTGAGCCCGGCGGCACCATTGGTGATCGCCGGTGTGTTGCGGGCGACGATCGGCACGATCTCGCCGAAGCCCAGCGTGACGATGGCAAGGTAGTCGCCCTTGAGGCGCAGGGTCGGGGCGCCGAACAACACACCGAAAAAGGCGGCGACCGCCGCCGAAATCGGCAGCATCAGCCAGAACGACACCTGGAAATGCACGGTGTCGCCGCCGGCCTGGTGCAGGCGGCTGACCAGGTCGAGCCAGCGGAACGGCTCCCAAAACCCGCTCCACGCCGGCTGGATCTGGTACGAGGCGAGGGCGCCATAGGTGTAGGCGCCGATCGCGAAAAATGCGGCATAGCCGAGATCCAGCAGCCCGGCGAACCCGACGACGATGTTGAGGCCCAGCGCCAGCGCCGCAAACGAAAGCGCGTTGGCCGCCGCGTCGATGTCGCCGTCGTTGCGCACGATCGGCGGAAAGGCGAGCGCGGCGATCAGTACGCAGGCGATCACCACGCGCGGATTGACGTACGGCGCCAGCCGCTGGATCGGCGAGGCCTGCCGCAGCCACGCGTAGGATGGGCCGAGCATCCCGCGTTCGCGCTCGGTCATGTCACGGCCGGGGCCATCTCAGGATTTGGTGGGCGCCGCCCGGCCCATCAGGCCGGCGGGCGCGAACACCAGCACCAGCACCAGGATCGAGAAGATGATCACGTCGGTCCAGCGGACCGCGATCAATTGCCCGCCCAGCGTCTCGACCAGGCCGATGATGATGCCGCCGACCATCGCGCCGGTAACGCTGCCGATGCCGCCCAATACCGCTGCGGTGAAGGCCCTGAGCCCGGCGGTATAGCCGATCAGGAAGCTGGTGTAGTTGTAGTAGAGCCCGAAGATGAGCGCTGCTGCGCCGGCCAAGGCCGAGCCGAGGAAGAACGCGGTAACGACGACGCGGTCGACATCGACCCCCATCATCCGCGCCGCCTCGGCGTCCTGGGCGGTCGCGCGCATCGCCTTGCCGAGGCGGGTACGGCTGACGAACAGGTGCAGCCCCACCATCAATACCAGCGCGATGCCCCAGATCAGCAATTCGCGCAACTCGATGACCGCGCCGCCGAGGGGCCAATGCATCGCCGGCATCGGGTTCGGGTAGTTCTTGGCGTCGGCGCCCGCCCATAACAGGATCACGTTGAACAGGATGTACGACACCCCGATCGTCGTGATCATGCCGGTGGTGCCGGACACGGTTCGCAATGGCCGCAAGGCGAAGCGCTCGATGGCGACACCGAGCACGCCGCACGCCAGCATCGCGACGATGAAGGCGAAGGCGAGCGCGCCGAACAAGGGCAGGCCGGTCAGAATCCGGCTTTGCCCAGACAGGCCAAGCAATTCCAACGCCCACATGCCGACAAACGAGCCGACCATGAACACGTTGAAATGGGCGAAGTTGATCAGCTCCAAAATGCCGTAGACCAGCGTGAAGCCGATCGCCAGCAACGCATACATGGCCCCGAGGCTGAGGCCGTTGATGATCTGTTGGAGCAGAACCGCGTGGTCAGTCATGTGTGCGACCGGCGATCGGATAACCGCCGTCAAACCGTCTGCGGCGCGACCCCAAGGTATTTGAATTGGTGCAAGGTATCGTCGATCGGATACTTGTCGTTCTTTTCGCAGCGGAACACGCTGACGATCCGGTTCTGGATGTCGCCGTTCTGGTCGAAGCTGACCTCGCCCTGCAAGGTCTTGACGTGGGCGGTCTGGATCGCATCGCGCACGGCATCGCGGGTGACCGGCTTGCCCGAGGCTGCGACCCGCTTGATCGCGTCGAAAATGACCAGCACCCCGTCATAGGCGGTGACCGCATAGCCCGATGGCGCGCGCCCGTATTTCGCCTGGAACCGCTTGCCCCAGGCGATCACGTCGGGATGATCGAACACGTAGGGGGCGGCGATCGTCGCATACCAGCCCTCGACCGCGGGGAAGCCGGCGCCCTTCAGCACGGAAGAGCTGTACATGCCGTCGCCGCCGCCCTTGATGATCTTGGGCAGGATGTCATAGGACTGCTTGACCAGCTTGACCCCGGCGAGCGCCACGCCGCCGTAGTACATCGCATCGGGGTTGAGCGCCTTGATCTTGGTCAGCGCGGTTGTGTAGTCGGCCTCTTTCGGATCGAGCTGGTCGTGGCCCAGAACCGTGATGCCGGCGACCTTGGCCTGGGCCGCAAAGGCGTTGGCCATGCCGACGCCATAGGCGCCGCTGTCGTCGAGAACATAGACCTTCTTTACCTTCAGCACCTTGGCGAAATAGTTCGCCATGTTCGGGCCCTGGTAGGCGTCGGTCGTCACCGTGCGGAAATAGATCGCCTTGCCCGCCGGCCGGAACTGGCCGGCCATCGCCGGGTTGGTGATGTCGGGGTTGGTCGAACTCGGCGTGATCGTCGCCAAATCGCCTTCGCTGAGGATCGGCGACATCGCCTTGCCCGAGCCGCTCATCTGCGGGCCGATCGCGGCGACGACGCTCTGGTCCGAGACCATCTTGCGGGCGTTCGTCGCCGCCTGCGCCGGGTCGTACTGGCCGGCCGTCGCGGTGCCGTCGTCGAGCACCGTCACATTGATCTTGTAGCCGCCGACGCCGTCCTTGGCGTCGTCGACCCCCAGCATAGCGCCGTCCTTGATCAGCGTGGCGTCGTCGGCGTCGGCGCCGGTCAGCGGCAGGCTGATCCCGATCGTGACGCTTTTGTCGGCAGCGAAGGCGCGGGCGATACGACCTCCGGCCAGCGCCGCGACGGGCAGCTGGACGATGACGGCGCGGCGTGACAGCATGATCTTTCTCCCCGGCTCGGCCTGCCCCTCTTCGGCCGGCGCAATTTTCGCGCCAAGCCGGTCTGCGGGCAAGCCCCGATCAGCGTCCGGCCTGCGCGCATAGGGCGAATTTCAGCTCGGCGGCTTCATCGCTACGTCGAGCATCACATTCGGCAGTATCTCGCGCAGCACGCCGCGCAACGTCGCCTCGTCGGATGCGCTCGCCGCCGCCAAGAGGCGCCGCGAGCCGCGCCGCAGGATGCGCGCCGTCGCCCGCCCGTCGCGCCCGGCGCGGATCGTCGCGAAGGCGTCGGCCGGCTCGACCCGGCGCAGAATCCGCTTCAGCGCCTGCAACCCTTCGCTGGTCTCGACGTCGTGGGCGGGCGCCTCGGAGCTTTCGGGCTCGGTCTCCTCGTCCACCGGGGCGTCGATCGCCTCGACCGGGCGGTAGCGCGACAGCGATTGATAGATCGCGCGCCCGGCCTCGGTATCGATGCGCGACTGCAATTCCCAGCTTTCGCCGCGCGCCGACAATTCGGCGACGAGCGCGAACAGGTCGTCGCAATCCTCCTCGTGCGTGCAGGTCAGAAAGGCGAGCCGCCCGTCATGTTCGACGACGCGGTCGTCGTCTTCGGCAAAACCCAGTTCGTTGAGCGCGTTGTCGAGCGCGCGCCGCGACGCGACGAGCAGGACCGTCACGTGCAGGTGCCGCCCGGCTTCCGGCGCATTCCGCTCGGCCATATTCTCCTCCTCAGCCGACCTGGCTTTCGCCGAGGCGGCTGATCCGTACATCGCGGTGAATGCTGACGTTCATCAGCAGCCCAAATCCCAGCATGACCGTAACCATCGCGGTTCCGCCATAGGAAATCAGCGGCAGCGGCACTCCGACCACCGGCAGCAGCCCGATTACCATCGCTGTATTTATGAACGCATAGAGAAAGAAGTTGGTTGCGAGACCGAGCCCAAGCAACCGCCCGAAATGACTGCGGCTGCGCAACGCGATGGCAAATCCGTAGCCGGTCACCACCATGTACAGCGCCAGCAGGGTCAGCCCGCCGACCAGGCCGAATTCCTCGGCGAGGATCGTGAAGATGAAGTCGGTCTGCTTTTCCGGCAAGAAGCTCAGATGGGTCTGGGTGCCCATCAGGAAGCCCTTGCCGAACAGGCCACCCGAGCCGAGCGCGATCTTGGATTGCAGAATGTGATAGCCGGCACCGAGCGGGTCGGTGTTGGGGTCGAGAAACGTGTGGAGCCGGGCCTTCTGGTAGCCGCGCAGCATCGACCAGCCGAGCGGCGCGACGGCGGCGGCGGCGGCCGCGCCGGCGGCAAAAATCCACAGGCGAATCCCGGCGAGAAACATCAGCGCGGCGCCGTTCGCCACCAGCATCACCGCGGTGCCGAGATCGGGCTGTTTCAAAACCAGCCCGACCGGCACGGCGATCAGCAGGCCCGGCGCGAAGATCGTCGAAAAGCGGCGGATTTCGTCGCCGGAGCGCGAATGGAAATAGCGGGCCAGCGCCAGGACCAGCGCGATCTTCATGATCTCCGACGGCTGCAGCTCGATCACCCCGAGATTGATCCAGCGCTGCGCGCCCATGCCGACGATCCCGCGCAGATCGACCGCAACGATCAGCGCCAGCGATATGCCGTAGATCCAGTATGCGGCGCGGAACCAGTAGCGGATGTCGATCAGTGCGACGGCGACCATCGGCACGAAGGCGAGCGCAAACCGCACCATCTGCCGCTCGGACCACGGATACAGATTGCCGTTGGCGGCGGAATACAGGAGGGCAAAGCCAATGCAGGCGATCGCCGTGATCAGCGCGATCAGGTCCCAGCGGATCCCGCGCAACTTGTCGGCGAGCGTCAGCTCGCGATGGGTCAGGTTCGGGAACACGCTGGCCATGGCTCAGCCGGGGCTGGGCCTGGCCGGCGGCGCGGGCGGGGAGGTGCCGGGGCTCTGCTGCGCCACCTTCTGGGGCTGCGGCAGGCGCCGGCCCGGGTCGCGCTGCTGCACCTCGTAAAGGATGTCGCGCACCAGCGGCGCCGCCACGTCGGAGCCGCCGCCGCCATGCTCGACCACGACGCCGCAGACATAGCGCGGCGCGCTGATCGGGGCGAACGCGACGAACAGCGCGTGTTCGCGGTCCTTCCACGGGACGTCCTGCGGCTTCAGGAGCCCGTGCTCGCGCTCGTATTCGGTGATGCGGCGCACCTGGGAGGTGCCGGACTTGCCGCCCATTGCGAAATCGGGATCGGTGATGCGCTCGGCATAGGCGGTGCCGTGCGGGTTGTTGACCACCGCCTCCATGCCGCCGATGACGATCTCCAGCGCCTCGCCCGATACCCCGAGCCGGGCAAAGACCGGCGGGTCCGGGTCGCCGCCTTCCGGCATCAGCCCGTTCGCGCGCACCAGATGCGGCACCACCGCCCGGCCGGTGACGAGCCGTGCCACCATCGTCGTCAATTGCAGCGGGGTCACCAGAACCGAGCCCTGGCCGATCCCGGCGATCAGCGTCTCGCCCGGCTCCCACGGCCGGCCGGTCGCTGCCAGCTTCCATTCGCGCGTCGGGATCAGCCCGCCGCGCTCACCCGGAATGTCGAGGCCGAGCGGACGGCCGAAGCCGAAGCGGCGCGCCATTGCGGCGATGCGGTCGATGCCGGTGCGCCGCGCGGTCTCGTAGAAGAACACGTCGCAGGATTGCTCGATCGCGTCGTGCACGCGCAGCGGGCCGTGGCCGCCCTTGCGCCAGCAGTGGAAGGTGGCGTCGCCCAGTTTCAGGTAGCCGGGGCAGTTGATCACCGTGTCGGCGGTGATCGCGCCGCTTTCGAGCGCGGCCATCGCGGTCATCGGCTTGAAGGTCGAGCCGGGCGGGTAGAGGCCGGCGGTGGCCTTGTTGGTCAGCGGATGGCGCGGGTCGGTCGACAATTGATGCCACACCGCCTGGCTGAGCCCGGTCGAAAACAGCATCGGGTCGAAGCTCGGGCTCGACACCAGCGCGAGCACGTCGCCCGTCGCCGCGTCGAGCACCACGCTCGATACCGACTGGTGCGCGGCGCAGCGCTGCATGGCGAAATTCTGGGTCGCCATGTCGAGCGAGGCGACCACATCCTCGCCGGGCTGCCCCTCGACACGGGCCAGTTCCCGCACGACGCGGCCGTAAGCGTTGATCTCGACCTGGCTGGTGCCCGCGGTGCCGCGCAATTTGAGGTCCTGGGATTTTTCGATCCCGGCCTTGCCGATGCGGAAATCCGGCAGCTCGAGCAGCGGGTCGCCGTTCAAATCCTTGTCCGACACGGCGGCGACATAGCCCAGCACATGCGAGGCATTGGCGCCGAACGGGTAGTATCGCAGCAGGCCCTGCTCGATCGAAACGCCGGGCAGTTCCGGGATCGCCACCTCGATCCGCGCCATTTCGTCCCAGCTCAGATTGTTGCGCACCTCGACCGGGATGAAGGGGTGGCGAAACCGGGCTTCGCGCAGGACGCGCCGGTGGTCGGCGTCGGTCAGCGCGATCAAGGTGCCGAGCGCGTCGAGCGTCGCCGCGAGGCTCGAGGTCTGCTCCGGCACGATGACGACGCGGTAGTTCTGATGGTTGTCGGCGAGCGCGACGTTGAAGCGGTCGAAGATGCGGCCGCGCGGCGGCACCAGCAGGCGCAGGTTGATCCGGTTTTCGTTGGAGAGGACGGTGTAGCGGTCCTTCTCGACGACCTGCAATTCGTAGAGGCGGCCGACCAGCGCGGCGCACAGAAGCGCTTGGCCGCCGGCAATCAGCGCTGCACGCCGGGTCAGGAGTTTCTGTCGCTGGGTTTCGCGTGCCACGCCCTGCCCCGGCTAACCCATCGCGGTCAGCCCGCACCCATCATCGCCCGCTGGGTCCGGCCCAGCAGGAAGCTCGCCACCGGAAAGATCGCGATCGTTAGCACGCCGCGAAAAATCGTGTTGCGGATGCTGAGCAGGGTCAGGTCGAGCATGCTGTACACCGCCCACAGACCCAGCATCGCGCTCATGGTCAGGATCGTAAACCCGCTCCACACAAACGGAAACGTGCGGTTGACGAAATAGCGGCGATAGCTCAGCACCACGCTGTAGACGAGCAGCAGCAGCAGGGCGGTGACGCCGACCGGCGCGCCGACCACCAGATCCTCGGCCACGCCCAGCGCGAACAGCGCCAGCGGCGGCAACAGGTCGGGGCGATAGATCGTCCAGTGATAGGCCGCCATCAATGTGAACGCCGGGGTCAATGCGGCATAGCCGGGGATTTTCAGCGGCAGAATCGAGATCAGCGCCGCCAGCGCCGTCGTCGCTATCGGCAGCAGGCGGGCGATGCCGCCATTGACCCGGGGCAGCGCCGGCGTATCGAAAACCTTGAGCGCCATCCGCCGCCCGCCTCTGTCAGGGTGCGGCGACGTCGGCTGCGGCCCGGTGCGCGCCGCGCCGCGCCCTGCGCGCGGTAAAGGGGATCGGCTGGGGCAGGCCCGCGGACAGGCCGTAATCGACGATCATCACGTAGCCGAGCTGCGACAATTCGACGAACGGCTCGACCCGCGGTCCGCCGGCATCGATCGCCGAGACGATCCCGACCGGCAGACCCGGCGGAAACACGCCGCCGATGCCCGAGGTGACGACGCGGTCGCCGACCTTTACCGCATCCGCATTCGACAGATAGATCAGCCGCGGCCGCTCGGAATTGTCGCCGGCGAGCACGGCGTTTGTGTGCGAGCTGTCGATGACGACCGGGATCCGCGAGTTGAGGTCGGTGATCAACAATACCTGCGACGCCCGGGCGGCAACCTGCGTCAGCCGCCCCACCAGCCCTTCGCCGGTAATCGCCGCCTGGCCGCGCGCCAAGTGCTGGTTGATGCCGGCGTCGATCATCACGGTGCGCACATAGGCGCCGCCCGAATTGGCGATCACCCGCGCCGTCACATAGGACACCGCCCGCTCCGGTACGGCCTTGACGAGGCCGCGCAATTTCCGGTTTTCAGCGGCGAGGTTGAGCGCCGTCTGCTGCCACGCCAGGAGGCGCTGGTTCTCCTGTACGAGGCGGTGGTTTTCCGCGTAGGTGCCGATAAAGCCGCGCACGCTGCCGACGGCGTCGCCGACCGCCGCGAGCGGCCCCGCCAGCGCCTCCAGCGTCGGCGCGACGCTGTCGGCGGTCGCCGCGCGCAGCGAGTCGAAGATCATCCGGTCGGCCTTGCCGAGCACGATCACCACGGCCGACAACAGGATCAGCACCGGCACCGTGGTGCGCTGGATCGCGGTGCGCAACTGCGGCGACAACCGGATCACTGCGCGCCCTCTACGTCAGCCGTTCGGATGCCCGCGCGCGCGGGCCGGATGACAGCGCTCCCGTTCATGACCCCCGTCCGTCCCCGACCCCCCGAACAGGTCCAGCAAAAACCCTCACCACATGTTGATCAACAGGTTTTTTAACGTCTTCATTTCCTCCAACGCCCGCCCCGTTCCTAACGCCACACAGGTTAACGGATCGTCAGCAATCGACACCGGAAGCCCGGTCGCATGACGCAATACGAAATCGAGATTGGAGAGGAGTGCGCCGCCGCCGGTCAGCACGATGCCCTTGTCGACGATGTCGGCGGCCAGTTCCGGCGCGGTATGTTCGAGCGCGACCTTGACCGCCTCGACGATCGAGCCGACCGGCTCGGCGAGGCTTTCCGAGATTTGCCGCTCGTTGATGACGATCTCTTTCGGCACCCCGTTCATCAGGTCGCGGCCCTTGATCTCCATGATCCGGCCCTCGCCGTCTTCCGGCATGCAGGCCGAGCCGATCTCCTTCTTGATGCGCTCGGCGCTGCCCTCGCCGACGAGCAGGCTGTGGTTGCGGCGGATGTAGGCGATGATCGCCTCGTCCATCTTGTCGCCGCCGATCCTGACCGAGCGCGAATAGACGATGCCGCCCAGGGACAGCACCGCGACCTCGGTGGTGCCGCCGCCGACATCGACCACCATTGAGCCGGTCGGCTCGGTCACCGGCAATCCGGCGCCGATCGCCGCCGCCATCGGCTCCTCGATCAGAAAGACGCGCCGGGCGCCGGCGCTTTCCGCGGATTCCTGGATCGCGCGGCGCTCGACCGCGGTCGAGCCCGAGGGCACGCAGATGATGATCTGCGGGCTGGCAAAGCTGCGCCGGTTGTGCACCTTGCGGATGAAATGCTTGATCATTTCCTCCGCGACCTCGAAATCGGCGATGACGCCGTCGCGCAGCGGCCGGATCGCCTGGATGTTGCCCGGGGTGCGGCCGAGCATCAGTTTCGCCTCCTCGCCGACGGCGAGCACCTGCCGCTTGCCCCTGACGCTGGCGATTGCCACGACCGACGGCTCGTTGAGGACGATGCCGCGACCCTTGACGTAGACAAGCGTATTTGCCGTGCCAAGGTCGATCGCCATGTCGGCCGACAGCAAACCCAGCATTTTCCCGATCATCGTTGCCATAGACCCAAAGTTGCAGGCGTTCCGAGACCGCGGCTCGACCGGCGGCTGATCTTTAAATTAGCCTTGCCAATCAATAGCGTTACTCCACGAACCGGGCAACTTTTCTACCCCTGCCTTGCGCGGTCCGCGGGCAACCCGCCTGCCTCCCCCATTTGCCGCCCGATCCTTGCGGATTGGCGAAGCGATTTCAAGCAATCCGTCGGCGCCGCGTGCAACTGCCGGATCGGTCGGGCTTGCAACCGGGCGCGCCGGCGCCAATCGTAATACGATGCTCGCCGGCGGCGTCAGGAAGCGCTCGTTGCGGATCGCCGGTCACGCGACCAGCATCTCGCTGGAACCGGCGTTCTGGCAGGCGCTCGGCGAACTCGCCCGTCGGCGCGGCATGTCGGTGCCGGCGCTGGTGGCGGCGATCGACGGCCGCCGCAGCGGCAATCTGTCGAGCGCGATTCGCCTCTTTGTGCTGGCCAGCGCCCGGCGCGGCGAGCTGGGCGGCGGCGAAGCGGTTGAAGGAGGAACCTCGTGGCCGATATCGTCAATCTGAACCGCGTGCGCAAAGGCCGGCGGCGGCAGGAGGCGGCGGAGCGCGCCGCCGCCAACCGCGCCCTGCACGGACGCAGCAACAGCGATCGGCGGCAGGCCGAAAGCGAGCGGCGCCGCCTGTCGCGGGAACTCGACGGCAAGCGGCTCGACCCGGAATAGGCGCCGGGGCGGCGATCCGCTCAGATGCCGAGGGCGGCCTGGTAGGCTTCCCGCGTCGCCGTGTCGAACGAAACGAAGATGACCGTCTCCGGTACCGCGAAGGCGGCCAGGTGCTCGCGCACCGTGCCGACCGCGATGCGGGCGGCCGCCCCGCGCGGAAAGCCGTAGATGCCGGTGGCGATCGCCGGGAAGGCGATGGTGCGGAATACCTCCCTTCCGGCGATCTCCAGGCAGGCGCGGTAGCAGGCGGCGAGGATCGCGGCTTCGCCGCGGCGGCCGCCGTGCCACACCGGGCCGACGGTGTGGATCACATGGCGCGCGGGCAGGCGATAGCCGCGCGTCAGCCGGGCCTCGCCCGGCGGGCAGCCGCCGAGCGTGCGGCATTCGGCGAGCAGTTCGGGGCCGGCCGCGCGGTGGATCGCGCCATCGACCCCGCCGCCGCCGAGCAGTGACGAATTGGCGGCATTGACGATGGCATCGACAGCGAGCCGGGTGATATCGTTAAGCTCGACTCGGATGCGCGCGTGCAGAGCGGCAGACATGCCGGGCCTATGCCTGGAGTTGGTGCCGGCGGGTGCGCGATCATAGCGCCGAGCGGCCGGCACGCCCAGCATCGCGCCGGCCGGCGGGAACCCGGACCCGAAGGCCGGCGTTCAACCGCTTGGGTTACCGGGCCGTGCGGGGCCCGCAGCGAAGCAAAAAAATCGGCGCTAAAGCCGGCCTGCAGCACGTTTGGCAAGGGGACGGGTCGAGGGGATGAACATGGAGCGTTTGGTGATCGTATCGAACCGGGTCGCCTCGTCGCTGCGAGCCGACGAAGGTGGGCTGGCGACGGCGATCCGTGCGGCGCTGCACCGGCGCGAGGCGATGTGGTTCGGGTGGAGCGGGGCGGTCACCGAAGGCGATCCCGGGCCGGTGCGCACCGAGGTCGAAGGGGCGCTGACCCGGCTGCTGCTCGATGTCCGGCGCGAGGATTTCGACGGCTATTATCTGGGCTTTTCCAACCGCGTGCTGTGGCCGCTCTTTCACTACCGGGTCAACCTGGCCGAATACGACCGCGACGCCTGGGCCGCCTATCGCCGGGTCAACGACCTGTTTGCCGAACGCCTGGCGGCGGTGCTTTCCCCCGACGATACGGTGTGGATCCACGACTACCATCTGATCCCGCTCGGCGCCGCCCTGCGCCGGCTCGGGGTGGGCAACCGGCTCGGCTTCTTCCTGCACATCCCGTTTCCGGGGCCCGACGTGCTGACCACGCTGCCGGTGCACGAGGCCCTGGTGCGGGCGCTGTTTTCCTACGACCTGGTCGGCTTCCAGACCGATCGCGACCTGCAGGCCTTTGCCGATTATGTCGTGCGCGAGGCCGATGGGCTGATCAGCGCCGACGGGGCTGCCCATGCCTTCGGCCAACAGGTGCAGGCCGCCTATTTTCCGATCAGCGTCGATACGCGGGCGGTCGCTGCCCATGCCGTGCGCACTGCCGGCACCGGCGTCGCCGCACGGCTGCGCAACAGCCTGTCCGGGCGCAAGCTGATCATCGGCGTCGATCGGCTCGACTACACCAAGGGGCTGGTCCGACGCTTGGCCGCGATCGACCGGCTGCTCGAAACCCGGCCGCAGCATCGCCGCGCGATGGTGATGCTGCAGATCGCCTCGCCGAGCCGCGAGGATGTGCCGGAATACCAGCAGATCCGCGCCGAGCTCGATTCCTGGGCCGGGCGCATCAACGGCCGTTTCGGCGAGCCCGACATGATCCCGGTGCGCTATCTGAACCGCCGCTTTCGCCAGGACACCCTGTTCGGCTTTTACCGCGCCAGCCGCATCGGCATGGTCACGCCGCTGCGCGACGGCATGAACCTCGTTGCCAAGGAATTTGTCGCCAGCCAGGACACCGAGGATCCCGGCGTATTGATCCTGTCGCGCTTTGCCGGGGCGGCACGCGAATTGGAGACGGCACTGATCGTCAATCCGTTCGATGTCGACCAGGTTGCCGACGCGCTCGACCGGGCATTGGCGATGCCGCTCGAAGAGCGCCGCGAGCGCCATGCCGCGATGATGGCGCAGTTGGAGGTGCACGATGTCCACGCCTGGTGGACCTCCTTCCTGCGCGCGCTCGAAGCCTTCGGCGCATCGTCGGTCGCCGCCCGTCCGATCGTGTCCGAGTACGCTGCCTGGCATTAGCCGATGTCCGACCGCGATAAGGCCGCCGGCGCAATCCGCCGGCCGCCGCCGCTGACGCCCGACGATGCGCTGTTCCTCGATTTCGACGGGACCCTCGTCGGGCTGGCCCCGACCCCCGACCAGGTGCACGTGACGCCGGGTCTGCCCGATATGCTGGCCGCCCTGTCCGATCGGCTCGGCGGTGCCGTCGCGGTGGTCAGCGGCCGGCGGATCGTCGACCTGCTGCGGCTGCTGGCGCCGTTTACCGCCCCGATGGCCGGCCAGCACGGGCTCGAAATCCGTCATGCCGACGGCCGCCTCAGCCGCCGCGCCGCCGAGGCAGCGATGCAGCCGAGCCTTGACGCGCTCGCCCGCTTCGCGGCCTGCCACCCGGGGGCCATGCTGGAGGACAAGGGCGGCAGCGTCGCCTTGCACTATCGCAACGCGCCGCATCTGGCGGCGGCGTGCCGAGATGCAACGCGGGATGCCGTCGTCGCGAGCGGCGGCGGGCTGCGCGCGATCGACGGCAACAAGGTCATCGAGCTGGTTCCCGCGTCGGTCGGCAAGGGCCATGCCATCGCCGACCTCGCCGGCGAGGCGCCGTTCCGCGGCCGGGTGCCGATATTCGTCGGCGACGACGCCACCGACGAGGACGGGTTCGCCCGGGTCGACAGCATGGATGGCGTCTCGGTCAAGGTCGGGCCCGGGGTCTCGGCGGCGCGCTATCGCCTGCCCGGCGTGGCCGAGGTGATCGCGTGGCTGGCGCGCGGCAGCCGGCGATGATGAGCCTCGACCTTGCCGTCGTCGGCAATTGCAGCTTCGGCGCACCGATCAAGCGCCATGTCGCCACGCTCGAACGGGTAGTGCGCGAACTGCACCGCGGCCCGTACCCGTTCCGCTATGTCGATAGCGACGATTTCGGCCGGCCGGGTGTCGAGGCGCTGGCGGCGGTGGATTTGTCGCGCGCCTGGAACGGCGCGTTTCAGCTCATCGATAGCAGGAAAATCGCCTGCCCGCGGCGCCTTCCCCGGACGGATTTCCGGGGAAGGAAGGCGGCAGGCGACTCTGTGCGGCGGCCATAAAATCACAAAGCCGCCGCAATCCGGATCATCCGCGCGCGGCGGCGCGTTCCGGTTCGTGCCGGCGGCGACGCACCGGCGACACCCGCTTGCCGGTGCGGATCGCGGCGCGGTGCGCCGGCGGGCGACGCTGGCCGGGCCGCGCTTCGCCGGCGAACCCGTCATGCTTGCGGCGCAGCGCGCAGACCTCGGCCATGACGTGCTCGGCCCGGCGGTCGGGAACGGTGCCGATCAGGTGGCGCAGCGCTTCGCGCCCGCGCGACAGGCGCGAGCGCACGGTGCCGACCGGCACCGCCAGCACTTCGGCCACGTCTTCGTAGCGCATGCCCTCGAGCCCGACCAGGAGGATGACCGAGCGCTGCTCTTCCGGCAGGCGCGACAGCGCACAGTCGAGGTCGCGCAATTCCAGCCGCCGGTCCTGCCGCGGCGCCTGGGTCAGCGAGGGTTCGTTTTCGCTAAGCTCGACCGCGGCGCCTTCGCGCACCGCGCGGCGGATGCGGTTGACATGCTGGTTGTGCAGAATCGTGAACAGCCAGGCGCGCAGGTCGGTGCCTTCCTGCCACAGGTGCAACTTGGCGAGCGCCCGCGCGAGACAATCCTGGACGAGATCGTCCGCGGTCGCGACATCGCGGCAGAGCGCGCGCGCATACCGCCGCAGCCGCGGTATTTCCGCTTCGATTTTCCGGTACAAATCGTCCATAAGGAACTCCTCTCAGCGAACGGTCCCGTCCTTTCGGGGATGAGTCCGTACAACAAGGAGCCTAGTCGCCGCGCTTAAACCGATGATGGCAGCGGAAGCGGTTTTGTGTAAGAAAGTGTAACCATGTGTGGCGCGCAGCACGTTCCATCTGGCAAGGCTCCGCAGCGACGGACACAGTGTAGCGGAGCCGCCGCGGTGGGCAAGGGTTCCCTGGCTTGAGCGATAACGGCCATATTCTGATCGTCGACGATCAGCCCGAGATCTGCGACGTTGTCCAGGAATATCTGACCGGCGAGGGCTACCGGGTCTCGACGGCGCGCAACGGCGACGACATGCGGCGCCTGCTGGCGCAGACGCCGGTCGATCTCGTCATTCTCGATCTGATGCTGCCGGGCGAAGACGGGCTGGCGCTGGCCCGGGCGTTGCGCAGCGAGTCCCAGGTCGGGATCGTGATCCTGACGGGCCGCGGCGATCTCGTCGACCGCATCATCGGCCTCGAAATGGGGGCCGACGACTATCTGCCTAAGCCGTTCAACCTGCGCGAATTGCTGGCCCGGGTCAAAAGCGTGTTGCGCCGCATCCAGTCGCCCGGCGGCGAGCGGTCGCTGTCGGTGCGCTCGCGCGTGCGCTTTGCGGGGTGGGAGCTCGACCTGTCGAGCCGGGCGCTTACCGCCCCATCCGGCGACGAGGTACGGCTGACCACCGGCGAGTTCGACCTGCTTGCTGCCTTCGTCAACAACGCCAACCAGGTGTTGTCGCGCGACCGGCTTCTCGACCTGGCGCGCAACCGCGAGGCCGGCCCGTTCGACCGCACGATCGACGTACAGGTCGGGCGGCTCCGCCGCAAGATCGAGGACGATCCGCAAAACCCGACCCTGATCAAGACCGTGCGCGGCGGCGGCTACATCTTCGCCCCGCCGGTCGAGCCCGGCTGAGCCGGCGGCGGGCCTACACGGTCAGATAGCTGCGCACCGCGGTCTCGTCCATCTCGCCGGCGCGGCCGGACAATACCACTTCGCCGCGTTCGAGGACGACATAGGCGGCGGCGAGGTCGCGGGCAAAGTCGAAATACTGCTCGACCAGCAGGATCGCCATGTCGCCGCGCGCCGCGAGATGGGCGATGACGCGGCCGATATCCTTGATGATCGAGGGCTGGATGCCTTCGGTCGGCTCGTCGAGGATCAACAGGCCCGGCCGCATCACCAGCGCGCGGGCAATTGCCAATTGCTGCTGCTGGCCGCCCGACAGATCGCCGCCGCGCCGGCCGAGCATATCCTTCAGCACCGGGAACAGCTCGAAAATCTCGTCCGGGATATGGCGCAGGCGGCGCGGCAGGATCGCGAAGCCGGTTTCGAGGTTCTCCCGCACCGACAGGCGCGGAAAAATCTCGCGGCCCTGCGGCACCAGCGCCAGGCCGGCGCGCGCCCGCTCGTGCGGCGGCAGGCCGGCGATGGCCTTCCCGTTCCAGCGGATCTGGCCGGCGCGGATCGGCTGCAGGCCAAAGATCGCGCGCAGCAGGCTGGTCTTGCCGACGCCGTTGCGGCCGAGCACGCAGGTGACCTCGCCCGTCTTCGCGGCAAGGCTGACCCGGCGCAGCGCGTGGCTCGCGCCGTAATAGAGATCGACCCCGTCGACTTCGAGCATCGCCTAACCCACCGCTGTTTTGCGGTCATTGCGACCGCAGCGAAGCAATCTCGGGCCGGCCGAATCTCGTCCCCTCGAGATTGCTTCGTCGGCTGCGCCTCCTCGCAATGACATGCTCAGCGCCCGAGATACACTTCGATGACGCGCGGGTGGTTCTGCACGTGCTCGATCGAGCCTTCGGCCAATACCGCGCCCTCGTGCAGCACCGTCACCCGGGCGCCGAGGCTGCGCACGAAAGCCATGTCGTGCTCGACGACGATGATCGAGCGATCGCGTGCGAGGTCGAGGATCAGCGCCGCGGTCTCTTCGGTTTCGCGGTCGGTCATGCCGGCGACCGGCTCGTCGAGCAGCAGCAGGGTGCGGTCATGGATCAGCAGCATGCCGATCTCGAGCCACTGCTTCTGGCCGTGGCTCAGCGCGCCGGCCGGCTGCGCCGCGCGCTCGCCGAGGCCGATGCGCTGCAATGTCGCGCCAATCGCCTCGCGCTGCGCCGCCTGCTGGCGCGAAAACAGCGCGTGCCAGGTGCTGCGGCTGCCGGCCAGCGACAATTCGAGGTTTTCGCGCACGCTCAGATGTTCGAATACGGTCGGGCGCTGAAACTTGCGGCCGATGCCGAGATTGGCGATCGCCGCCTCGTCGAGCCGGGTCAGATCGTGGTCGCCGCGAAAGAACACGTCGCCGGCATCGGGCCGCGTCTTGCCGGTAATCACGTCCATCATCGTGGTCTTGCCGGCGCCGTTGGGGCCGATCACCGCACGCAATTCCCCCGGTTCCAATACCAGGGACAGCGAATTGAGCGCCTTGAACCCGTCGAACGAAACGGTGACGCCGTCGAGATAGAGGATGGTCCCGTCGATCATCCGGTTGCCTCGCGCGCCGCGGAATTTGCCGCGGCCGGCTCGTGCTCGGGCAGGGCGGCGGCGCCGCGGCCAGCGACCAGGCCGATGATGCCGCGGGGCAGGAACACGGTGACCAGGATGAACAGAAGGCCGATCGCGAACAGCCACAATTCGGGGAGCGCGCTCGTAAACCAGGTCTTGCCCAGATTGACCAGGACCGCGCCGAGGATCGCGCCGGCCAATGTGGCGCGGCCGCCGACCGCGACCCAGATCACCGCCTCGATCGAGTTGCCGGGGGCGAATTCCGACGGGTTGATGATGCCGACCTGCGGCACGTAAAGCGCACCGCCGATCCCGGCGATGACGGCGGAGGCCACCCACACCGCCAATTTGTACGCTTCCGGGCGGTAGCCGAGAAAGCGCGTGCGCGCCTCGGCGTCGCGGATCGCCACCAAGACCTTGCCGAAACGCGTGCGCATGGCCGCCCGCGCCAGCACGAAGGCGGTGGCGAGCACCGCGGCGGTAATCAGCATCAGCCCGACCGAGGTGGTTTCGCGGTTCAGCGGGAAGCCGGCGATGTCCTTGAAATCGGTCATCCCGTTATTGCCGCCAAAGCCCATGTCGTTGCGAAAGAAGGCGAGCATCAGCGCATAGGTCAGCGCCTGGGTGATGATCGACAGATAGACGCCGGAAACGCGCGAGCGGAAGGCGAACCAGCCGAACACCCAGGCCAATACGCCCGGCACCAGCGCCACCATCGCCAGCGCAAACCAGAAATGGTCGAACCCGTACCAGTACCAGGGCAATTTGTTCCAGCCGATGAACACCATGAAATCGGGCAGCACCGGGTTGGCATAGACGCCGCGGGCGCCGATCTCGCGCATCAGGTACATGCCCATGGCGTAGCCGCCGAGGGCGAAGAACGCGGCGTGGCCAAGCGTCAGGATGCCGGCATAGCCCCATACCAGGTCGATCGCCACAGCCAGGATCGCGTAGCACAGATACTTGCCGACCAGCGAGATCACGAAGCTGGGCACATGCACCGCGCTCCCCGCCGGGGTCAGCAGGTTGAGCGCGGCGAGCAGCGCCGCCCCGCCGAGCACGCAGGCAAGCGTCGCGATCGTCAATCGGTCGGCGCGCATCATGCCTCCGCCGCCCGCCCCTTGAGCGGGAACATGCCGCCCGGCCGGCGCTGGATGAACAGGATCAGGAACACGAGCACGATGATCTTGGCCAATACCGCCCCTTCGAATGGCTCGACGAACTTGTCGACGACGCCGAGCAGCATCGCGCCGAACAGCGTCCCCCACAGATTGCCGACGCCGCCGACCACGACGACGAGGAAGCTGTCGATGATGTAGTTCTGCCCGAGATTGGGGCTGACATTGTCGATCTGCGACAGCGCCACCCCGGCGATCCCGGCAATGCCGGAGCCGAGGCCGAAGGTCAGCGCGTCGATCCACGGGGTGCGGATGCCCATCGCCGCCGCCATGCGCCGGTTCTGCATCACCGCGCGGATGTTGCGCCCGAGCCCGCCCCAGCGCAGCACCGCCATCAATGCGGCGAGCACCAGTATCGCAAAGGCGATGATCCACAGCCGGTTCACGGTCAGCGTCAGCCCGCCGAGGCTCACCGCGCCGCTCATCCAATCGGGCGAGGTCACGTTCTGGTTGGTCGGGCCGAAAATGCTGCGCACCGCCTGCTGCAGGATGAGGCTCAATCCCCAGGTGGCGAGCAGGGTCTCGAGCGGTCGGCCATAGAGAAACCGGATCAATGTCCGCTCGATCGCCATGCCGAGCAGGCCGGCGACGACAAACGCCGCCGGTATCGCGAACAACAGGCCCAGCTCGGTCAGCGCCGGGGCAAAGGCGGCGATCAATTGCTGGACGACGAAGGTCGTGTAGGCGCCAACCATGACCATCTCGCCATGCGCCATATTGATGACGCCCATGACCCCGAAGGTGATCGCCAGCCCCGAAGCGGCCAGCAGCAGGACCGCGCCGAGGCTGATGCCGTAATAGACATTTTCGAGCAGGCCCCAGAGCTCGAGGCGGCGATCGATCGTGGCGATCGCCGCGCTGATGGCGCTGGCGACCGTGGGCGGCTGTCCTTGCAGCGAGGCAAGCAGGCTGCGGGCCGACAGATCGGCGCGCGCCGCCAGCTCGGCCACCGCGGCAAGCCGCGCTGGGATGTCGCCCGAGCCCGATTTCAGCAGGGTCGCGGCCTTGGCCTCGCGCAACACGCGGGCGACGCCGGCGTCCCGCTCCTTCGCCAGGGCCCGCTCGATCAGCGGCAGCGCGCCGGGCGCGGCCGACTGGTAGAGCGCCTCGGCGGCGCGGCGCCGCGCCGCCGGTTGCGGCGAAAACAGGTCGAGCGCACCTTCCGCGGTCTCGATCGCGGCGCGCACCGAATCGTTGACGATGACGCGGCGCAAATTCAGCGGCGGCGGTGCGCTCACCTTGGCGCCGGTGCGGGCGTCGGCGAAGCCGCTATCGGTGCGGATGAACAGCGGCGCATCCGGCCGCGGCCAGCGCCAGGCGTAGAGGCGGCCGTCGCGCAACGCGGCGATGACCGCCGCGGCGCGCGGATTGCCGGAGACCGCGAGCGCCCGCACGCCGTCTGCCACCGCGTCGAAATTGGTCGCAGCGATGGCGGCGAACGGATCGGCGCGGGCCGGCGCCGGCCACGCCAGCGCCGCCGCAAGCAGCAGCGCCAGCACCAGGCCGCACGATCGAAGGCAGCGTCCCCCTGCGGCGATTTTCGACTGCATCGGCGTCATGCGTGGTTCGAGACGCGGTGCTGCGCACCGCTCCTCACCATGAGGTCCATTGTCGACGGCACGAGAAACGGCCCTCATCCTGACGAGCCTGCGCAGCGGGCGTCTCGAAGGACGCATCATTTCCACCCGCCGGGTTTCGCCTAGGCCTTGTGGTTGCCGAGGCATTTGCCGGCGACGACGTCGTAATTGCCGCACGACATCGGCGGCAGCCAATCGCCGATCAGGTGCTTGCTTTCGGGCAGATAGGGCGACCACGGCTGGGCGACGACGAGGCCCGGCGTCTGCCACACGACGTTGAACATCCCGTTGCCCTGCACCTCGCCGATCAGTACCGGCTTGGTCAGGTGATGGTTGGGCATCATCGTCGCGTAATCGCCGGACAGGTTGGGGTGGGCCACCCCGACCATCGCGTCGATGACCGCGTTGTGCTCGGTGGTGCCGGCCTTTTCGACGGCCTTCACCCACATGTTGAAGCCGATGTAATGCGCCTCCATCGGGTCGTTGAAGACGCGTTTGTCGTTGTTGGCGAACTTCTTGAACGCGGCCACGACTTCCTTGTTGGCGGGGGTATCGACGCTCTGGAAATAGTTCCACGCCGCGAGATGGCCGATCAGCGGCTTGGTGTCGATGCCGGCCAATTCCTGCTCGCCGACGCTGAACGCGACCACCGGAATGTCGGTCGCCTTGATGCCCTGGTTGCCGAGCTCCTTGTAGAACGGAACGTTGGCATCGCCGTTGATCGTGGACACCACCGCCGTCTTCTTGCCGGCCGAACCGAAAGCCTAGATCTTCGACACTTCGGTCTGCCAGTCGGAGAAGCCGAACGGCGTGTAATTGATCATGATGTCTTCGGGCGCGACCTTCAGCACGTCCTTGAGGTATGCTTCGAGGATTTTGTTGGTGGTGCGCGGGTAGACGTAGTCAGTTCCTTCCAGCACCCAGCGCTTCACGTTGACCTGGTTCATCAGGTAATCGACCGCCGGGATCGCCTGCTGGTTCGGCGCCGCGCCGGTGTAGAACACGTTGCGGCTGCATTCCTGGCCTTCGTACTGGACCGGATACAACAGGATGCCGTCGAGCTGCTCGAATACCGGCAACACCGATTTGCGCGACACCGAGGTCCAGCACCCGAACACCGCCGCGACCTTGTCGACCGA
>JASHNY010000077.1 GCA_030041385.1 Alphaproteobacteria bacterium | reverse complement strand
CCTATGCCGAGGGCTTTGCCCTCGAATGCAAGGCGCTGGCGCGCGTGCGCGGCGAGATGGGCCTCGGCAATTTGAAGATCATGGTGCCGTTCTGTCGCCGCGCGATCGAGGCCGAGCAGGTCCTCGCCGAAATGGCGCGGCACGGTTTGCGGCGCGGCGAAAACGGGCTCGAAATCTACGTGATGTGCGAGATTCCGAACAATGTCATCGACATCGACAATTTCGCCGCGTTGTTCGACGGGTTCTCGATCGGCTCCAACGATCTGACACAGTTGACGCTCGGTGTCGACCGCGACTCGGAGATCGTCGCCTTTGATTTCGACGAGCGCGATCCCGGCATGCTGGCGATGCTGCGGATGGCTGTTCTGGGCGCCAGACGCAATCACCGCCACGTCGGGATCTGCGGCGAGGCTCCGGCGAACTACCCCGAGATCGCGCGCTTCCTCACTGGCCTCGGCATCGACTCGATCAGCGTCAACCCGGCGAGCCTGCTTCGCACGATGTCCGTAGTGCATGAGGCCGAGCAGACCGTCTCGGCCCGGCCGAGCGCGGCGGAGTAACGGCAGGAGCGCGCAACCGGGGCCGCGATCCGGGCGGTGCAGGCCGGCTGCCTCTCAACGGGCCTGCCGATAGAGGCGCTCGACATCACTGAGGCGGCACAGCTGAGTGCCGGCCGCCAGCAATGCCGCCGTTCCGGCCGCGATGCCAAAACGTACCGCCTCCCTCAGGGAAAAACCGCGCGTCAGTGCTACGACAATGCCGGCAAGCATCGAATCGCCGGCTCCCACCGCGTTCTTTGCTGAAACGGGAATCGCCGGCAAACGCTCGGTGCCGTCCCTGCTCGCCAGAATGGCGCCCCTGGCACCCAGAGACACGACGACGATGTCGCATCGACCTTGCGCGACCAGCTGTCGTGCCGCTTCGTCCTGTTCGCGTTCGCTATGGAGCGGATGACCCGCCAGGCTTTCCAATTCGCTGAGGCTCGGTTTCAACAAGTACATGCCGTCGCCGGCGTTTTTGAGCGCAGGGCCCGACGTGTCGAGGACCAGACGCTTGCCGTGCCGGTTGGCCAACGCCGCGACACGGCTGTAGAAATCGTCGGAAACCCCGAGCGGCAGGCTGCCGCTGGCAACGACGTAGGCGGCCTCAGGCAATGCCGCGGCCAATCGGTCGAGGCATCGTTGCTGGTCGGCGCTGCCGATCTCGGGACCGGGAAGGATGAAGCGATATTGCCTGCCGCTCGCGCGCTCGACGACATTGAGGCTCTCGCGCGTAAAGCCCGAGATCGGGACGGCGACATGGTCGACCTGTTCTTCGTCCAGAAGGTGGCGGATCATCTCTCCCGCCGCTCCGCCGGCAGGAAAGACGGCAAGCGCATCGACACCAAGCGAATGGACCGCACGAGCGACATTGATCCCGCCGCCGCCAGGATCGTAGCGGGGCTGATCGCAGCGCAACTTGTGCTCCGGGACAATGCGATCCGTCGATGTCGCGATATCGAGCGCCGGGTTCATCGTCAGTGTGACGATCTTCGTCATGACCATCTCCGCAGCAAACGAAGCCGCCGCAGCCGCGCCACAAGTCAGTGATGCGGCGCGGCGCCATGGCCGGGCGACGTCCAGTCCTTCATCAGGGCGTCGAGCAGGTCGCTTCGGCTCACGATGCCTACGAGCTTGCCGTCATGCACGACCGGCACGTGCTTTAGCTTGCGCCGACGCATCAGGCTGCCGAGTACGCCAAGCGGCGTGGTGTCGGACACCGTCGTGACATGGCGGACCATGACGTCGCCCACCGCGCGGTAACGCGCTGCCGCGATATCTTCGAGGCACACCGCGTCTTCGTCGAACAGGCGCAGCCACCAGGCGCGCAAGCTGTCCTTGGGCGGGTGCCGCAGCAGGTCGTGATCGCTGACGATGCCGACGACATGCCGCTCTGCATCGACGACCGGAACGGTGCCGATACGGTGTTCGAGCATCAGCCGGGCAATCTCGCTGATGCCGGTGCCCGGGTTGGCCGTCACCACTTGCGGCATCATGATGTCGGCGACCTTCATGGTTCGAGGCTCAGCGTTCATCGGCTTGCGGCTCCTCGCGTTGCAGGATCTCATAGACGCGCAGAACCGCACCGCGGGGCCCGCGTCCGGTTTCGGTGGCCACCTGGTCGTCCGCACTGAGCCAGGTAAAGGCTTCGAGGACTTCGCTGGCACTGGCGCCGGTCTCGATAATCTCCACGAGCACCGCATCGTCGAGCGGGCCGACGATGTCGCGTATCTCCGCGCTGGTGGCCGGGCGGTCCTGTGTTGTCATGGCGCACTCCATTCACGCGGATCAGGTCAGCCGGACCGTCTCGGCCGGCGGCAGGTGATGCTTGCCGAGCATCGCAACTCTCCTCAAAATCCGGCATGCGTGCGGGCGATGATCTCGCCGAGAAGGCGGGAGGTGTCGAGGATCGTCGTGCTTTCCGGCAGCAGCCCGGCGGTTTCAGCGGCGGAGCGCACGGTGTCGCCGACGACGATGCCGTCAAAGCCGGCAGCCACCAGTCGATCCGCGGCGTTCCCGATAAAGACGCCGTGGGTCGCGGCGGCAAAAACGCCGGTGGCGCCGGCTTCGCGGCATTTTGCGGCGGCGCGGCAGAGCGTCGTGCCGGTGCCGATCAGGTCATCGTAAAGGATCGCCGCACGTCCGGCGACATCGCCGACAAAAAGGTCGCCGCTGACCACGCCGCCGGCGCGCTGCTTGTCGACGAAGCCCGAAGTCGGCTCGTCGCCGATTGCCGCCGCGAGGGCGCGGCGGAACCGCTCGGCGCGTTTTGCCCCGCCAATATCCGGCGAGATCACCGCCAGCTTTTGGCCACGCAGCCGCGCTGTGAAGTGCTCGACAAAAAGCGGCATGGCCTCGATGTTCAGTGTCGGGATGCGAAAGGCATTCTCATAGGCCGCGCGGTTGTGGACATCGAAGGTGACGATCGCATCCGCACCGCAGGCCTCGAACAGGCGCGCGACGTATTTCGTCGTGACCGGATCGAGCGGCTGGCTGCGCTGGTCCTTGCGCGCGTAGCACAGATAGGGCACCACCGCCATGACCCGCGCAGCGCCGGCATCCTTCAGCGCGCCGATAAAGAACAGCATGCGGCAGAGCTTGTCGTTGGGGCTGGCGCCGCTGCTGCCGTAAAGCGCGTGGAGCACAAAAACGTCGCGCCGGCGGACGTCGACAAGCGGGCGGGCCTTGTGCTCGCCGTCCTCGAACTCGCGTTCCTCATGGGCGCTCAGCGGCCATTCGAGCCGCGACGCCAGACGTTGCCCGTAGTCGCGGGAGCCCTCCAGCGCAAACAGCAAGCCTGCCGATTGTTCCATCGGGGAACTCCCTGAAGCATTGGCGGGAATGTTAGGGGGTGAACAACGCGGTGCTTTGACCTGCATCAATTCGTCCGTGCGCGGCCGAGGTTAGCGTCGTCATGCGAGCCGGCCGAGCTCGGCGCAGTTTGCGTCTCGGATTGACCTCCATGAGCCAAGCACCGACCCTCGTTAGCTGCCGGCCCATTGCATCGCCGGGCTGCCGGCGATGACCTGCAGCCGGGCGCGTCGCACGGCAGCAAGCCGCACTCCGCGATGCGAGGCGGCAAGATGATTTTCTTTGATCGCGCCGATGCCGGGCGGCAGCTTGCCGCCAAGCTGATGCACTTGCGCGCCCGCAACCCGGCCGTGCTGGCTCTGCCGCGCGGCGGCGTGCCGGTCGGGTACGAGATTGCCCGCGCCCTCGGCGCACCGCTCGACCTGGTGATGGTGCGCAAGATCGGCGTGCCGTGGCAGCCCGAGCTGGCGCTCGGCGCGGTGACCGACGGCGACGACCCCGAAACCTTTGTCGACCGCGCGCTGGTCGCCGAGCTGGCGATCGCAGAAGACTACATCGCGCAGGAAACCGCTCGCCAGATCAAGGAGATCGAGCGACGCCGGCGGATTTACAACGCGGGTCACGCACCGCTCGAAATTGCCGGACGCGCCGCGATCGTCGTCGATGACGGTATCGCGACCGGTGCCACGATGCGGGTGGCGCTGCAGGCGACGCGGCGCCGCAATCCGTCATGGCTGGTGCTGGCCGCACCCGTCGCCGCCTCGGAAACGCTCGACCGGCTCCGGTCGGAGGCCGATGAGACCGTCTGTTTGCAGAAACCGGCGGATTTCCGAGCGATTGGCTTGTTTTACCGCGACTTTCACCAATTGAGCGACGTCGAGGTCGGCAACCTTCTGAGCCGCGCCGCGGCGCCATTGGAGCAACGATGATGACAAGACGCAGCATGGCTCTTGGCACGCTGGCCAGCGGCGTGGCGGCGGCGCTTCGCAATACGCCGTCATCGGCTGCCGGTGCGACGGTGATCGAGCTGCCGCCGCCGGCGCACCACGGCGGCAAGCCGCTGATGGAAGCACTGATGCTGCGCCGATCGACGCGGGCCTATGCGCCGCGCCCGCTGACCGAGCAGCTTTTGTCTGACCTGCTGTGGGCAGCCAACGGGGTCAACCGGCCAAGCGGCGAGCGGACCGCGCCTTATTGGCGGCACCTGATGGTGACCGACATTTATGCCGCCATGGCCGACGGCGTATGGCTGTATCAGCCCGAAACACACAGGTTGCAGCGCTTTCTGCCGGCCGATCTGCGCGCGGCGACGGGGTTGCAGGATTTTGTCGGCACCGCACCGCTCGACCTGATCTATGTGGCCCATGGCGAGCGGATGACCGATATCGGCCCTGTCGAGCGCCGGCTTTACGCTTCGGTCGATGCCGGGTTCATCGGCCAGAACGTCTATTTGTTCTGCGCCTCGGCCGGGCTGGGGACCGTGTTTCGTGGCGCCGTACCCTATGACGAGCTGACCAAGAAACTCGGGCTGCCGCCCGAGCAGTTCATCACCTTCGCCCAAACCGTCGGCTTCCCCGCCGGCTAGGCGCCCCGGCTCGCTGCCCCATCGAGAACGCGATGACCGAACCGAGCGAAACCCGTCGAGATATCGTAGCCGTCGGCGGGGGCGCCTTCGGCGCAGGCAGGCAAGGCGGCTGTATTGCGCGCGGCCAAGTTTCCGACCGAGAGATGGATACAGATCAAACGGCGCTCCTCACCGATTTGTACCAGCTCAACATGCTGGCGGCGTATCTCGACCACGGGCTGACGGGGACGGCCGTGTTCGAGCTTTTCGTGCGCAAACTGCCGGCGCGGCGGGGGTTCCTGATCGCCGCGGGACTGGAACAAGCGCTG
>JASHNY010000076.1 GCA_030041385.1 Alphaproteobacteria bacterium | reverse complement strand
GGTTCGGCGGTTCGGGCGGCGTCTGCGGGTCGGGGGTCGCCGCAGTGTCCGGCGGCGGCGCCGCGGGGGCGGCGGGCGCCGGTGCGGCGCTGTCGGCAAAATCGACCCACTGGATGTCGCGCCAGCGGGTCGTCTCCCGCGGGCTGGAACGCGAGCCCGGACCGTCCGAGGCCCCTGCGGCGGCATCCGGACCGGCGGCAGGGGAAGTCCGCGGATCGGACATGACGACAGGCCTTCGTCTCCGCACCACGCTGGGGCATCATTGAATGCCCGGCTCCCGCGAATAGCAAGCCGAACCGCGCGAGGTGCTCGACGCCTTCGGGGTCACCCCGTCGCTCCCGGGCTTGCAACCTTGGGTGCAGCAAGGTTGCATCAAACCAATCCTGCGGCTATGCTGTCCGGGTTTCGCCACCGCCTGTTCGCGGCGCCGCCCTATCTCACACGGTCGCGGAGCATCTTATGCGCAAGCACATCGTGTTACTGCTTTTGCTGTGCGTGGGCGGATGTGGTGCCCAGCAACTGACCCAGGGCGAACCAAACTTCAACACGGCGATCCTTTTGCCGAGCCCGGCAGCGGCATCGAGAGACCCGGCCAGGCTCGGGCTCACACCGGCGCAGCCGCCACCCGAATGCACCGCAGCGGCAGCCGACGTGGACAAATGCGTCTATGCGGTGAAGGCGATTATCGACGACCAGTACCGCGAGTACCGGATTACGCTGCACCACCTCGCCGACGACGGAAACGCGGCGGCGGATATCGGTGTCCTCGGGCTGACCACGGCGGCGACCTCGCCGGTATCGACCGCGGCGAAAACGATCCTGTCCGGCCTCGGGACGGTGCTGGGCGGAAGCAAGACCATCCTCAACCAGGACCTCTTGTACAAACAGACGATCGAAATCGTCATCAACCAGATGGACGCCGACCGCAATCGGCAATTCACCCTGATGCTGGCCGAGATGAACGGAGGGAAATACACGCTCGAACAGGCCAAGGACGATCTGCTCGCGTATTTTGCAGCGGGGACATGGGACCACGCGGTAACCTCGCTGCAGTCGAAGACGGCCGCGAACCAGGCCAATTGCGCGGCCCAGGCGGACGCGGCAAAGCTCGCCAAAAGCCAGAGCCCGACCGACGGCACGGCCGGCGCGGCAGCCGCCGCAAGCAATCCCGCCGGCTGCCTGAGCGCCGAGGGCACCGGCGCGGCCGCGATCTCGTCGGCGGATGCCATCGCCGGCAGCACGTTCCAGGCGGCAAACGGGTTGGGAATCTACAAGGTTACCGGGGCGATGGACGCGGTGACCGGCAAGATCGCGGTCGCCTATGCGCCCGATGGGAAAACCTATGTGTCGCTGCCGCCGATGGCGTTTTCGGCATTCGCTGTGCTGGTAAAGGCTCCCGCCGCGAAGAGCCCATAGCGATTTCCGGCCGGCGGTAGCCGCAACGCGCTTCGGGCTGCGCCGTAACCCTCCTCTGGTGCCGCCGCGAAGGATCCGTGGCCAGCTTCACAATCGCCCCGCCACCTCCGTCATGGCGGGGCGTCGATCAGATAGATCGGGCTCGACCAGGCCTGGTTGCCGTCCGCTTGCGTCACGCGAACGTACACCGGCAGATCCTGCGGTCCCGTGAACACCACGTCGTGACTGAGCGCGAGGCGGTTTGGCAGGATTTCCGGAAGCCGATAGAGCCTGATCTGCCGCGCGAGACCACCGGCCGGGATGACCCGATCCTCCCGCCCGATCTCGCCGGCCGCGAAGCGACCGCCGCCGAAATTGGTTTCCAGCACGATGGTTTCGGCCCGGCCGTCTTCGAGCCACAGATCGATGCCGGCCATGTTGCCGGTGGTAACCGACCGCCAGGCCAGGCGTCGGCCCGGCTCGGTTTCCAGCAAAGGATTCTCGGGGTTGAGGAAGTTGACCGGCTCGGCCCGTTGAAATCGTCCGCCCTCGACCGACAGCGAGCCGCGCCAGTCGACTTCGCGGCCGCGGCCGCGGTACTCCGCGCCTTGCCACAGGATGCGAAAGCGCCGGCTTGGCGCGCCGCGGTCGTCCGGGCGCACGGTGACCGCCAGTTCCTTGCCGTGGAACACGTCGATGCGCTCGATCGGCGCCGCGCCGATCGCCTCGACCTCGAGCCGCATCGGCTCCCTGCCGGAATGGACGATGTCGCCCATCTGTACGCTGGTGACAGTGCGGCTCGTCGTCGCGCCGAGCGCGGGATCATCGTCGTACAGCGTCACCGGCGCCCCGAAATGCCCGGTGACGGACAGATACATCCGCACGCCGGTCGTGCCGTAATGATGCCGGCGGCGCAGCGCGTCGAACAGCGCGGCGCGGGTCAACTCCGGCATCAGATAGCAGGTGAGGCCGCCGATCGCGCCGAAGTGTGACGCGCCCGGGCGGGTCGCGCCTGGCCGGCCCTTGTGGTCGTCGCTGTGGCAGACGACGCCGACCCGCGCGCCGATGTCGAAAGCGTCGTGCAACAGCCATTCGAACGTGCCCCAGGTCGAATGCACCTCGACCGCGCGTTCGAGGCGACCGTCATGGGCGGCGTGCAGGTCGGCATAACGCCCGCCGACATGCGCGATAACCACCGCATCCTCGCCTTGCAAGGCCGCGAACAGCGCGGCGGCGGTGTGGCAGTCGCTCGCCTGTAGCATGCCGTCACCGACCAGGACGCTGGAAGAGCGCCGGATCGGCCGCGCCTCGCTCATGAACCAGACGTTGCGGTCGCCCCCCATGCCGGTATTGCCCGACCATTCGTAGCCCGGCACCGCGACGAACCGCCCGGGCTCGTCATAGCGGCGGGTGACCTCGTTGAGCCGCTCCCAGAACCCGTCGGTGATCTGGAAATCGTTTCCCTGATGCCCGACCACATCGACAAAGGCGCGATCGCGGGCATAAGCGAAATACTCCTCGACCGAATTGGTGCCGATCGTCTCCTCGCTCTGGCCGTGCAGGTCGCCCCAATAATGGCGCAGCGCGGCCGCCGCCACGACGCGCAGCGGGTTGGCGGTGCACAGCTCGGTTTCCGCGCTGTCGCATACGCGTAAGGCCAGATCGCCGACTCGCTCGGCCCGCAAGCCGTCGATGACGACGGGGGCCTCGCCGCGCGCCACCCGGACCCGGCTCGGCAAGCCGGCGACCACCGCCGAAGGCATCAGCAGCAATTCGCCTTCGGCCGCTGCGGTCGGGTTGCCCCAGCGGTCTTCGGCAATGAGCGCCAGCCGGAACGGCTCGCCCGCTACCGCCAGGGTCGGCCAGATCGCCTTCCAGCGCGCAGCCGGGCCGGGAACCAGCGCGATCTCCGGCGAGCACGGCAATTCGGTGAATTCGTAGGTTGCAAATGCGTCGACACAAACCTTGAACTCGAAGGTCGGCTCGCAATTGCTCTGCAATCTGAGGCCGGGCGAACCTTGCCGCCGGTCGCCAAAACGCACCGTGATCGTGTCGCCTTCGCGCAGGAAGCCGCGGCCGACGCGGATCGCCAGCGTGTTGGCCCATGGCCGGATATTGACGCGGTCGACCCGCACCTCCAAATCGGCGCCGTTGCTGGCTGTAACCGTCGTGAAGTTCGCTGCGCTGGGGTCGGTCAGCTGGGGCTTTCCCATATCCGACGTCGTGCGCCACGAAATCTTCAGCATGCCGGTGTCGTCAATGCCGAAGGTGCCGGCCGTATAGGTTAGTACCAGTTCGGCATAGCTGCCGGCTTCAAAGGCGCCGCCCGGGGTGATCGCGGCGCTGCCCATTTGGCCAGGCAGGTAGCGGGCAAAAGGCATCGGCGCCTCCCTCAGGATTTGCCGCGTGGCGACACGACAGATTGCGTGATTCTTGCCTCCAATGCCCGCGCGAGATCGGCATCGAGCCAAAAGCTGTCCGGCAACCGGCGCATGTACTCGAGCCAGCATGCTTCTCTTTTGACCAGCCCGATCAGGAGCGACGCTGCGTAGTCGACCTCGCCGGCGGCAGCGGCGTCGAGCGCTGTCCAGAACGTCAGTTCGGAGACTTCCGGCGCGAGCGCGAGGATGCCGCGGCGCAACTCCTCGCCGGTCTGCCGGTCGCCGGCGCCCAGGGCGACATGCGCCTCTTCCAGCATCGTGTATGCGCGGCGCAGTCGGAGCAGCCGCCGCAACTCGACGAGCGGTGCCGGATGGTCATCGACGCGGATGTCGACGAGCCGGTCGAGCCACGGTTGGCCGCTTGGCTTGCCGGCAACAACGAGCATTGCCGCCGATTGCTGCCCGCGCAGATCGCCGCCGGCGGCCTGTCCCGCCTCGAGCCCGGCCAGCATGCGCTCGGCGAGAGGGCCGGTCGCAGCCTCGAACCCCGCGGCAATCGCCTCCCACACCGCATCGCTTGCCATCATATTGCCTTGCGCGGAGAAGCCCGCCCCGATCCGGTGGCCGGCCGCGCGAACGCAACGAGCGCCGGTATGCGCTGCGACCGTGCCGGCGGCATCAACCATCGCCACCTGCCGCCAATCGGCGAACGAATCCACGCCGGCGATCGCCGCGAGCGCCTGTTGGGCATTGTAGCCAGCCTCCATCAGGTCGAGGCCGAGCGGGCCATAGCGCACTTCAACATGGCCGCGCCCGCGGCCGCCGGCCCCCGGCCCGCGTGCCTGTGCAGCGACCGCGCCGACACCGGAGCGAGCCCACGGCACCAGCGTGCCGACCTGGAAATAATGGGTTTGCACCGCGACGCCGAGTTCGCCGGTTTCGTGGTCACGGGCTACAATCGAGTAGGTCATCCGCCGGCCATCGTCGCCGGTGCGGGGACGGGTTCCGGCACGGCTGCCTCAAGATCGTCGAGCGATACGTTGCGCGTCTCGGGCGCGAGCAGGAAGATCATGAGCACGTCCACAAAGGCGAGCGCCGCCAACAGAAGAAAGGACCATTTGGGCGACATCGCGAACAGGACCGGAAACTGCAGAACGCCGAGCAGACTGCCGAACTTTCCGGCGGCGTTCGAGATGCCGAGCGCCCGTCCGCGCACTGAGGTCGGGAACAGCTCCGAGCCCCAGGTGTAGTAAGTCCCGACGATCAAGCCGGAGTTCAAAACCGTCGTTAACGCGAACCCGATCAGCACCACGTAGGCATTGGTCGAGGCGAGAGCGACCGCAATCAAGCTGAGACCGATGATCGCCGATGGAACAAGGGCGAGTACCCGACGCCCGAACCGCTCGATGATCCAAAGGCTTGACACGATATTGGCGATGACGACCAGCGAATTGATGATGACGCCGAATTCGAGCGCCGTGAACGCGCTTGGCGTCAGCAGCGTCTTTATGACCGTCGGCGTGTAAAGAAGAATCCCGGAGCCAATAAAATTGATGATCGCCCAGAACAGCGACATCGTGACCAGCGCCTTAAGCAGTGACCGGTTCTGCAACAGCACTGAAAAGGTAAGTCCGCGGCCCACGTTCGGTGCCGCGGCAACGGACCCGACAGGGTCGATTTCGCGCAGAACCTGCTCACTCTCGTTTTTACGGCCCTGCGCCAGCAGCCAGCGCGGCGTCTCGGGAACGTTTCGCCGCAGCACCAGCACGGCGATGCACGGGACAATTGCTGAAAACAGAATCCAACGCCAGGCATCGGCAGGTGCCATGAAGGCGAAAATCCCCAACGATACGAGCCCGCCGATAACTGCACCACCGATCCAGAAGCCGTTGCCGATGGCGAGAAGCATGCCGCGGTTTTGCTTGGGCACGAACTCGGTGACGATGGCAAAGCTTGTGGGCATGTCGGCACCGATCGCGACGCCGACCAGGAACCTGAGGACGAACAGTTCGGTCGGCGAATTGACCACGACGACAAGCAGCGCGGTGACAGCAAAGAGCAGCATGTCGGTGAAAAACACCGGCCGTCGCCCGAACCTGTCGGTCAGCGGGCCCGCGATAAGCGAGCCGACGATCATGCCAGCAAAGGCCATCGTCCCGAGCGCCCCGACCTCGAGCGGGCTGAGGTGAAATCTCGGGACGATCCCGAGCAGGGCGCCCGCCAGGATCAGCAGATCATACCCGTCGAGAAAAAGCCCAAGTAACGCGACCACGGCAATGTAGAGCTGCCGCGGCGTCAACGTTCCTTCGTCCAGGCGTCCCTGCTTTCCGGTTTGCATCTTCATGCCCCCCTGACGTGCGGCCGGAATTCCGTCTCTCAAGGCGAGACGAGTTTCAGTATGCGGACCACCTCGTGTTGGCTGATCTCGCCCTCGAAATCGAGATTGAGAACCAGTTCGAACCTATCCGCTCGCAGATAGGTGATGACATGCTCCAGCGGCTCGGCGGTTCGCGAATAGCGGGTACGTTCGCTGACCAGCAGCGGCGCCGGGCGCCGCACACCGAGGAGCGCGCCGGGACCGTCGGATCGGGCCGGTTCGGCGCGCACCGCAAGGCGGGTACGGGCGACCGTTTCACCCAGCGTTTTTTCGAGAATGTCGAAGGTCGAGGTGTTCTCCAGCGTTTCGAGCGAAACGGTGGCGGTCTTTGGGTGCAGATAGGTGTGCGAGATCGACATCGGGGCGGCGCCGACCCACGATTGCCTGATCATGAACATGCAGGTGGGCTTCAGCAGGATCGGGGCGATCTCAGGCGGGGTCGCGATCAGCTCCCATTGCAGCACCTTCTTCTGCGCCTCGACGCCATCGACATCGAGGCGCATGAGGCGATTGGCGAAGACACCGACGTGATCGCGCCCCTGCGGGTTACGGACGAACGTGCCCTTTGAGCGGCGCCGGACGATCAGGCCGCGGCGCTCGAGCAGCCTCAACGCCCCGCGTACCGTGATGCGGCTGACCCCATAAAGCGCGGCCAATTCCCTCTCGGTCGGCAGACGATTGCTGACGCGATAGCGCGTGCCGATCTGCCCGACCAGATGCTCTGCAAGCTGGATATAGGCCGGCTCGCCGGCATCCGCACGGACTGGATTGGGCTCTGTGGTCATGCTTGGTTATATTACCGATAAGAACGACCCGTCAACCGGGTCGGAAGTCGGTTTCGGGCCTCACCGCAGCGCCATCTGCGAAGGCAGAAACAGGGTCATCTGCGGCACGAAATACAGCAGGTAAACCATGCCGATCTCGATTGCGATATAGGGCAGGATCGTCAGCATCATGCGGGTCAGCGGGATGCCCGAGATCGACGACACCGTCACCAAGTTGAGCCCGGCCGGAGGATGGATCTGGGCGATCTCCTGGTTGACCGCGATCATCACTCCGAATTGCAGCGGATTGAG
Organism: Alphaproteobacteria bacterium; assembly: GCA_030041385.1. Taxonomy (GTDB): domain Bacteria; phylum Pseudomonadota; class Alphaproteobacteria; order ATCC43930; family CGMCC-115725; genus DATARH01. The sequence continues at coordinate 5,444 of JASHNY010000076.1, read as the reverse complement.
CCCGATCGCCGTGGCGATCGGAAAAAAGATCGGGATGGTCAGGATGGTCAGTGCGCCGGACTCGAGAAAAGTGCCGAGGATCAGGTCGGTGACGACGATGCCGGTGAATACGAGGAGCCCACCGCCCGGGATCGTGCCAACCAGATGCGCAATGCGTTGCGGCACCTCCAATATCGCGCTGTAGCGCGCGAATACCGAACCGGTGCCGAAAATCATCAGCAGCATCGCCGAGGTGAGCGCCGCCTTCATCGCCGCGCGGCCGATCTTGGCCGGTGTCAGCCGGCGGCGTACCAGCCCGAGCACCATCAGATAGGCGACCGCCACGGCGCCCGTCTCGGCCGGGGTCACGAGGCCGAAATAGATCGAGCCGATGATAAACAGCGGCAACATCACGACCGGCAATGCCCGCCGCAGCGCCGCGTCGCGCTCGGCCCACGAATGAGATGCGGCGCGCGTCCGGTGTCCGGAGGCGAATACGACATAGACCGCAAAGGCCGCGGCAAGCGCCAGCCCGGGGATCACCGTGGCAATAAACAGGCTGCCGATCGAAGTCTGCGTCAGAACGCCGTAGATGATCAGTGGCACGCTTGGCGGAAACAATATTCCCAGCGTCCCGCCCGCGGCGACCATGGCGCCGCGAGTCTGGTCCGGGTAACCCTCGCGCGCTAGCGCCGGCAAGGCGATAAGGCCGATCGTGACCGCCGTCACCGGGCTCGAACCGCAGATCGCGGCGAAGATCGCGCAAGTCCCGATCACGGCGACGCCGAGACCGTTGGGGATCGAGCCGACCCACACCTTGGCAAAGTCGAACAGCTCGTCCCCGACATTCGACTCCTGAACCAGCATCGCGGCGAGCACGAACAGCGGTATCGTGACAAGTTCGAAACTGTTCAGGCTCTGCCACAGGAACGAGGTGAAATCGACCATTGCCTGGTGCAGGCCGAACATCAGCCACAAGCCGGTCATCGCCGAAATGCCGATGGCGATGAAAATCGGTACGCCGAGCGCCATCATCGCAAACATGATCGCGGTCAGCAGGATCAGCGTGGCGTCAGCGCCAAGTGGCATCGTGTGACCGCTCCGGCGGCGGCGCCAGCAAATGCGCGATGCCCTGCAGCGCGATGACAATCCCGCCGATCGGAAACGCCAGTTGGGGCAGGAACTGGGGAACGGCCAGCAAGGTGTCAGAGCGCAAGCCCTGGATGTAATCGATGGTCACCTGTTGCACGCCGGCGAGCAGGAGAACCAGGCCGAAGCCCAGTTGCAGAACGGCCGAGAGCCGCGCCAGCGGCCGCGCCAACGCCGGCAAACGCTCTGGCAGCAACGAGACGCGGAAATGATGTCCGGTGCTAAGCCCGTGGCCGCTAGCGGCAAAGACGACGATGATGATCGCGTAACCAGTGGTCTCGAACACCCAGATCGGCGGGTTCCGCAGCTGGTCCATCACGATCTCGTACAAAACCGGCAGGGGCAGCACCAGGCCGAGGCTGGCGCCGGCGACGCACAGCGCCCATGAGATCCGGCTGACCCACCGCGCAACGGTCGCCGCCATCGTCGGAGCCGCGGCGGCGGTGCCCGGCGTCAATCCGGTTGCGGCACGTTCAGTGCTCATGCACGAGCTTGACCAGATCCGGCGGAAGCGGCGCTTCCTGCTGTTCGGCGAGCGGCGCGAGCGCCGCGGCGAACGCCTTGTACTGCGGCGTGCCCGGGCGCAGTTCCGTGACCTCCATGCCATGCTGGCGCACCGCGTCGAGGCCTTTTGCAAAATAGGCGAGGAGGGCCTGGTTGGTGGCCTTTTCCGCGGTTTTCCCGGCTTGCAATACGATTTGCTGAAGGTCTGACGGAAGCTCGTCGAGCGCCGATTTGTTCATGACGTACATCGTCACCCCAACGCCCCATACGCCGTTGCCGTCGAGGAGATATTTGGCCACCTCGTATTCCTTGAGGCCGATCACCCCCTGAACGCCGCCAATCGCCGCTTGCACGGTGCCGCGCTGCAGGGCCGGATAGACGTTGCTGACGCTGATCGTCGAAGGGGCCCCAGCGAGTGTGTGAATGATCAGTGAACTTGCCTTGTCATAGACGCGGATCGATTTGCCGCGAAAATCCCGCGGCGTGGTCATTTTCGCGCGCGAGATGACCATCGGCGGCCCGTTGTCGAGCATGCTGAGCAATACCGCGCCGTGTTGGCGCAGCGAGGCATCGAGCGCCGCGAACAGCGGCGAGCCACTGCCGGCCAGCGCCTGGAAATTCCGGTCGGAAGGGCGGAACACAACAGAATTGACCAGTGCCGCAGGCGGCGAGATCGACGCCCAAACGCCAACCGTCGACAACGAGATATCGACCACGCGCGACTGGATCGCCGACGCCACCTCCTGCTCCTTGACGAGCGCGCCGGCAGAGAAGGTTTGCACCGAGATGCGGCCCTTGCTGTTCTGCTCGACCAGTTTCTGGAACAGCGGTGTGAACACCGCTACCTGTGGCGCTGCGGGCGAGCCCCATGAGGAAAGCCGCAAGGTGAATTGCGCCGCTGCTGCCGAACCGATCCACGGTAGTACGATCAGCCACATCAGGGCGCCGGCCGCGAGCCGCCGGATGCCACCCGCCGCCAACCCAGTTGCCACGCGCGCCATCGCCGCGCCTCCCCCTTTGTGTTCGGCGGATTGCAGCTCCGCCATTTGAAAACGCCGCCCGAACCGATGCCCCAGCTGAATCAGAAGTGGATTTCATAGCGGTGCGCGAGCCGGCGCACGAGGAGACGGAACACCAGGTCGGCCGCAAACCCCATCAACCCCAACACGAAGATGCCCGCGAATGCGCGGTCGGTCTGGGCAAACAGGCGCGCATCCCAGATCAGGTGACCGACGCCGGAATCGGCGGCGACGATTTCCGCTGCAATGACCGTCATGAACGACGTGCCCATCGCCACCCGCAGCCCGGTGACCATCGACGGCACCGTGGACGGCAGCACGACGGTACGAAAGATGTGGCCGCGCGATGCGCCCAGAGACTGCGCCGCCCAGATCCGCTCACGCACCACCCCCTGCGCCCCGGCGGTGATGTTGAGGAATACGGTGAACAGGGACGTATAGACGATGAGTATGACCTTTGAGGCCTCGCCCAGCCCGAACCAGATGATCGCGATGCCGATGAACGCGATCGGCGGGATGAAGCGAAAGAAATTGATGAACGGCGCCGAGACCAGCCGGGCGATTTCGAGCCGCCCCGCCATCAGGCCCAACGGGATCGCGATGACGGCGCCGATCAGCCAGCCGGACAGGATGCGGAAATACGACATCGCGATGTCGACAAAAATCTCGCCGCTGGCGATCAACGAACCGAGCGAAGCGGCCACGCTGGCCGGTCCCGGCAAAAAGATCGGCGAGGTGAACAGACTGGCCAGTTCCCAGCCCAGCAGCCCGCCGAGGATGACGCCAACATGGATGCCGAAACGGCCCGCTATTGCCCGCCAGAGCGAAGCCGTCGCCGGCACGGTGGCGACGGCAGGCGGGTTGAGCGCGCGTTCCAGCGTCATTGGCGCGCCATTTGCGGCGAGCCCTGGCCGACCCCGAAGGCGCCTTCCAGCTCGGCGGTCAGCTCGTTGTAGATGCGGACGAATTCGGCCGTCATCGCGGCACGGGGCCGGGCGATGTCGTTGTTGACAATGGTTTTGACCGTAGCCCGCGGCCCGACGGTCATGACCCCGATCCGATCGGCGAGCCACACCGCTTCGGCGACATCGTGGGTGACGAAGATGATCGTCTTGTGAAGGTTTGCCCACAGTTCGGCGATATAGCGCTGCATCTGCGCCCGGGTCTGGGCGTCGAGCGCGCCGAACGGTTCGTCCATCAGCAAGATCGCGGGATCGTTGGCGAGGATGCGGGCGATCTGGACCCGCTGTTTCATGCCGCCCGAAATCTCCCGCGGATAGCTTTTGCGGTGACCGCGCAGCCCAACCAGATCGACATAGCGTTCGACCGACGCTTCGCGCTGCTTGCGCGGAATACCGCGCGCGCGCAGCCCATAGGCGATGTTTTCCTCGACCGTGAGCCAGGAAAACAAAGCCAATTCAGATTGAAAAATGACACCCCGATCCACGCCGGGCCCGCGCACCCTCTCGCCGAATACGCGCAAGTCGCCCCTGGTCGGCATCTCGAACCCGGCAATCATGTGCAGCAGCGTCGATTTTCCGCATCCGCTTGGGCCCAAAAGGCAAAAGAATTCACCCTCTTCGATCTCTAGATTGACGTTTTCCAGCGCCGCAAACGCAGCACCGCCGCGCTGTCGATAAAAGGTCTTGCCAACCGATGACAGGTTTATCGCGACGCTCATGGCCATCTAGTGGTCCAATTCAGACGAATGAATCCCGACCGTCATTCCGGGGCGGCCCAAAGGACCGAGCCCGGAACCCATGTTCCAGAGGCCGGTGTTCATGGGTTCCGGATTCGCCGCTGCACGGCGCTCCAGAATGACGCGCGTGACGGGTTTCAAATGTCAGATTCCACCCGCTAGATTTGCACGCTCGCCGGCGCAACGGCCTTCAGATAGCTGGTGTCAACGGCCGCCCGCAGGTCCGGGATGTGCTTTATCTTGCCGTTCTCCTTCATCCATTGGGCGGCGTCGTACAGCGCTTGCACCGACCCCTTGGTCCATACCAGTTTCCAGTCGAACCCGGCGTTCTTGATGTATTGCGGAACTAAATCGGCCGAGATGTTGAGCTTTTTCGCCACGATCTGAGCCGCCTTGTCGGGGTGCGAGAGGATGAAGTTGTTGGCCTCGCTCAGTGCCCTCAGATAATTCTCGACGTGAACCCGGTTCTTTTCGGCCCAGGGGCGCGACATGATCGCGTAAAGGTGCGTCTTGTATACGGTCTCGATACCGGGTTTCAGAATGTGGATCTTCGAGCCGAGAACCTTAAATGCATTCGCCACGACTGGGTCGAGCCAGACAAACCCGTCGATGTCGCCCTTGACGAGAGATACGGTCTGGTCGGCGGCGTCGATGTTGATGACCTTGACCGCCCCGGTCAGCTTGAAATGTGCCATGTAATGATCGAAGGCGTATTGCGCCGTCGAACCGTAGATCAGGCCGACCCTCTTGCCGCGCAGGTCGTCCGGCTGCTTGATGCCGGCAGTGACGACGAGCTTCAGGTCGTCGGATCGGTCGTCGACCGCAACGGCGACCAGATCGCCGCCTTTGGCCAGCAGCGTCACAAGGGGAAATTCGGTGATGCCGGAGAGGTCCGCCTGGCCGGCGAGGGTCGCCTCGGTGCCGAGAAAGCCGACATCGAACAGGCGCACCGGGGCGTCGATCCCGTATTTTTTGGCGATCCCGGCGCCCTCGGCGACGAACAGGTTGGCGTAACCGACATTGGCGCCGGCGGTCGCGCGCAGCGTGAACAGCTCGGCGCCGAGCGCTCGGCGGGTGGCCAACGAAAACGGCGC
>JASHNY010000075.1 GCA_030041385.1 Alphaproteobacteria bacterium | reverse complement strand
TGGTCGTGGAAGGTCCCGGCGGGCGCCGGCGGATCGGCCGGGTTTCGGCCGCGATCTGGATATTCAATCGGCCCGTCCGACCATGTTCACCCGATGCCTCGAAAGATCGGGGGCGGTCGGGTAAGATGCTCTTGTTTCCGCTTGCCGCGGAAGCGCAAAGACGCGAGTGGCCGCGCGGTGCAGCGCGGCGCCATTTTTACTGTCAGGGAGGCTGCGATGATCCACCACGTCTCGATACCGGCGCGCGAACCTCAGCGTGTCGCCGAGGTGCTCGCCGAGCTGATGAGCGGCAAGTGCCATCCGTTCGGGCCCTTGGAGGGCGCCTTCATGGCCGCGAGCGGCGATGCGCACGGCACGATGATCGAAGTTTATCCGGACCGGGCGACGCTCGACATCCCGAGCAACGACGACCAGGTCGTGTTCGGCGACAACGCGGCGCCCCCGAAGACATGGCCGTTTCACGCGCTGCTGTCGGTCCCGCTGGAGCGTGAGCAGATCGAAGCGATTGGAGCGCGCGAGGGCTGGCGCGCCAAGACCTTCGGTCGGGGCATGCAAGGGCACGAGCCGTTCTTCCACGTCGTCGAGTTCTGGATCGAGAACCGGCTGATGATCGAGGTCGTGTCGCCGGCGATGGCGCGCGAATACGAAGACTTCCTGAAGAGCGCGCGGACTCAGGTCATGGACGACCCGGAGGCAGTGCGCCTGATGCGCGCTACGCACATAAAAGCGCCGGCCTGATAGCGGGGAGGCGGGCGCCCGCAGCGGGGTGGCGGCAATCGATCGCGGGTTTTGCCGCCAACCCGTGGCGCCATGAGAGGCGCTCATTTGGTACGGAGATGCCGCGCGTCAGGATCACGCGCGGACCTGTTCGACCGTCAGCGACCCCGCCGGCAGGGGATGGAGGAGGTCGGGCTCGTTGCCGGTCCGCTCCAGCCAGGCCGACCAATCCCTGCGCTCCAGCACCACCATCTGCCGGTCGTGGATCGGCGCCACATCGGGGCTCGGGTCGGTGGTCAACAGGGTGAACGCTTCGCCGCCCTGCGGCATCGGCCGCCACAGCCCGGCAAAGCAGAACCAGCCCTCTCCGGCCTTGGTGAATTTCCATTTCGTCTTCGGCGATTTGGTGCCGGTGAACTCGAAGAAATGCGAGGCCGGCACGAGGCAGCGGCCGACCGGAAAGCGCCGCCCCTCAGAGCGGAAATTTATGACCGGCGGCCCTTTCGGCCGCGCCGGCGGAAACCCCCAGCGCAACTCGGCGAACTCGTTGGTGCCGTCTTGGCGCCGGCGGATGACCGGCGCCCGGTCGGTCGGCCAGATGTCGTCGCGGGGTTCGAGGTTCGGCGCCGCGTTCGGCCACCTGACCGGGATGCGGGCCTGGCTGAACGCCGCGAGGTAATCGCTATACGGGATGTGATTGCCGAAATCGTTGCACACCGGGCCGGCCTCCTGTTCGGGCATTCGTCACCTGCAGCGGGTCCGGGCTGTTGGGGTGACGAATGGAAGAGATCCGTAACTTCCGCTTTTCCGTCCGGCCGTTAAGATGATCCTCGGAACGGACCGCATCCATCGTCGAACTAGAGGGTGCTGTCAGCGGATCCGCGAGCCGCCTATCGGATCGTTTATTTCCGTCAGTGCCCTCGCTCGACCCACTGGATGCGCGAGGGTCCGGGCTCGAACGGGGCCGCGAAATATTGCGTCTCGCGGACCACTTTGCCTTCGCTGAACTCCATGATGCTGATGGTATGGAATGGCTGATCGTCGTAGGTGACCACCAGTTCGGTCACCCAGAGATTTCCCGAGCCCAGAATTCGCCGGACCGTGAAGCGCTTTTTGTTCGGCTGCGCGGTCCGGGAGGCCTCGATATTGCGCCGGCCGCGGATGCGCTCGCCGGACTGCGGATATTCGAGCACCGCGTCATCTCGGTAGATCTCATGCTCGGTGGCGAAATCGTCGGCGTCGGAGGCAGCCCAATGCCGCGTTAACGCCGCCCGCAATTCCGAATTGTTCATCGCCTTTCTCCCGCGGTAGCTATCGCACGCACCACAGTCCGTCGCCGGTCACAATTTGAAGAAGTGGGGCACCGGGTGCGGCCGATAGTTGTTGCCCGCCACGGCGCTGTAGACCCCGGGGGTGATGGCGGAGGGAGCGTCCGGTTTCCGCCATACTTTGCTGTCCGGGGTTGTCCGATCTCCTCTCGTAACCTGTTGCCGATTAACGATCATTGTATCAGCTTGTCCGTTGACGTTCGCCCCAATCCTCGCCATATTTGACACGGTTTTGTATACCGGAGGAGTTAGACGGATGGCACATGGCATCGAGCGGCTTTCGGCGCGAGCGGTTGCGACCAAAAACAAACCCGGCATGTATGCCGATGGGGGTGGCCTCTATTTGAAGGTCGCGGCCACGGGTGCGCGCTCGTGGGTATTCCGCTACATGACGGACGGCCGCGCCCACAACATGGGCCTGGGGCCGCTCCATACCGTCACGCTCGCGGAAGCCCGAGACAAGGCACGCCAACAGCGCCGCTTGCGGCTCGACGGGCAAGACCCCTTGGCAGCCAGGCGCGGCGCGCGCGACCAAGCCCGGCTCAACGCCGCCAAGACCATGACCTTTCGCCAGTGCGCCGAAGCCTATATCGCCTCGCATAGTGCCGGCTGGAAAAACCCCAAGCACGCCGCGCAGTGGCCGGCCACGCTCGGCGCCTACGTCTATCCCGTGTTCGGCGATCTTCCTGTCGCTGATATCGACACCGCGCTTGTCATGCGCGCGATACAGCCAGTCTGGAATGAGAAGCCCGAGACGGCGAGCCGGCTCCGCGGCCGGATCGAAAGCGTGCTGGGCTGGGCAACAACGAGCGGCTACCGCGCTGGCGACAACCCGGCCCGCTGGCGCGGCCATCTCTCAAATCTCCTCCCGGCGCCGACCAAGGCGAAGGCCGCGGTGCGGCGCGAGCGCGGCCGCAAGGAACACCACGCGGCCCTGCCCTACGTCGAGATGGGCGCGTTCATGGCCGATCTCCGCCAGCAAGAGGGCTTGGCCGCACGGGCCATGGAGTTTCTGATCCTGACCGCGGCCCGCACTGGCGAGGTTATCGGGGCGACGTGGCAGGAAATCGATTTGGAGGGCCGCCTATGGACGGTTCCGGGCGAGCGCATGAAAGCCGGCAAGGAACATCGCGTGCCGCTCTCTGACGCCGCGCTCGCGATCCTACGGGCATTGCCGAAGGGGGAGCCGGGCGACCGGGTCTTCCCGCTGTCGAATATGGCGCTGTTGATGCTGTTGCGTCGAATGAAGCGCGACGATCTGACGGCGCACGGGTTCCGCTCGACATTCCGCGATTGGGCGGCCGAGCGCACGAACTTCCCGGCCGAAGTCGCCGAGATGGCCTTGGCGCACGTCGTCGGCGACAAGGTGGAAGCGGCGTACCGCCGCGGTGACTTGTTCGCGAAGCGGCGCCAGCTTGCCGAGGCATGGGCCAAGTTCTGCGCAGCGGCGCCAGCCATGGCAGCCATGGCAGCCAGTGACAAGGTGGTCGCGATCCGGGCTACAGTGTAGGCTTCGCCTCTACACTGTAGGCTTTGCCATCCATCGCGAACAAAAAGAAAGCCCCGCTTCGGCGGGGCTAAGTCTTCCGTGGCTGGCTAGG
>JASHNY010000074.1 GCA_030041385.1 Alphaproteobacteria bacterium | reverse complement strand
TGCCGGGCTTGTCGCCGACGCGATGATGGCCGCGCCGGGCGAGGCCGCGGCCGAGGAATAGCGGCCGGCATAAGCGCGGCCGGCTTGTGCGTGGTTCTGTTGGATTGGCGCGTTCCTATTTCTCGCTTCCCCCGCAAGGAGCGCCGATTCTGTACTAACGGACATCGCCATAGCCCCGGCTGCCCGTTGACGCCGCTTTAACCAAGCGGTGTCACGGTGCGGCGGGTCGATCCGGACAAGGGGCGGCGGGTGCCGTCCCCGCGGCGTCGCGCGGACGGTGGCGATGGCGTCTCTGCAATCGAGCGAAATTTCGCGGGTTCCGCCTGCCGGGCGCAGCGCAAAAATGGCCGCCGATGTGATGCCGGCACGGCCAGGCGCGTGGTGGATCCGAATGGTGCCGTCATGGCCGCTCTGGGTCGGGCTGTTTGCGTTCGCCCGCGTGATCGCCCAGCCGCGAGCGGTGCTGAACGACCCGGACACCTATCTTCATATCGCCGCCGGGCGCTGGATCATCGCGCATCTGGCCCTGCCGACCGCCGACCCGTTCTCGTTTTCGCTGGCCGGCACTCACTGGACACCGGGGGAGTGGCTCGCCGAGGCGGTCCTCGCCGCCGTCTACGACGCGGGTGGATGGGGCGCGGTCGTGGCGCTCGGCACCGCCTGCTTCGCGCTTGCCGTTGCGCTGCTGTGCCGGTTCGTGGTCCGCCGCGCCGGCGCCTTGCCCGGGATGATCGCCGCGCTCGCCGGGATGGCGCTGGTATTGCCGCACGTCGTGGCGCGCCCGCACCTCCTGGCGATGCCGCTTCTGGTGGCGTGGTCGGGCGCGCTGATCGAGGCGCGCGACGCGGGCCGGGCGCCGTCCCTCTGGCTGCTGCCGGTGATGGCGGTGTGGGCCAATTTGCACGCGAGTTTCCTGTTTGGCCTGGGGCTCGCGGGCTGGCTCGGGATGGAGGCGGTACTCGATGCGGATCGGGACCGGCGCATCGCCGAGGCGGCCCGATGGGGGCTCTTTGTCGTCGCCGCGACGGCTGCGGCGCTGCTGACGCCGAACGGCGTTGCGGCCTTCGTGCAGCCGTTTCGGCTGATGGCCATGCCGGCGCTGCAGGCTTCGTTCGGCGAGTGGCTGCCGCCCGATTTCGCCCGCTTTCCGGCGCTCGAACTGTGGCTTCTGGCGGCGCTGGCGCTCGGCCTCGGCGGCGCGGTGCGCGTCAGGCCGCTGCGCTTGCTGCTGGTGCTGGTGCTGGTGCACATGGCGTTGCGGCATGTGCGGCACGCCGACCTGCTCGGTCTGGTCGGGCCGCTCGTCGTCGCCGGCGCAGTGGAAGAGGCGGTCGCGGCGCGCGCCGGCGCATTGTCGTCGCTGGCGCTGTGGCGCGGCGCCGAACGGCTTGCCGGTCCGGCGCGATGGCCGGCCCTGGCGCTGACCCTCGCTGTCGCGCTGGCGGCGGCGGCGCCGCTCGCAATGCGGCCATTGAGCCGGCCCGGCGACCGGGTTACCCCGGCCGCCGCCATCGCCGCGGCAAGGCATCTCGGCCTTTCGGGTCTCGTATTCAACAGCGAGAGCTTCGGCGGCTATCTCGCCTTCAGCGGCATTCCTGACTTCATCGACGGCCGCATCGAGATGTTCGGCAACCGGTTTCTGGCCGACGACGTGGCCGCCGAAAAGGGCGACCGGCAAGTGCTCGCGCGGCTCCTCGACCGCTACCGGATCGGCTGGACGCTGCTGGCGCCGCAGGCCGGCGCGGTGGCGGTGCTCGACCACCTGCCGGGCTGGCGCCGCGCCTATGCCGACCGGTTCGCAGTCATCCACGTGCGCACCGCATCGGCGGGGAATTGAGCCGCAGCGGGCGGGGTTGCGTCAGCGCCCCCTTGCAAGAAGAAGCGAAATACCCATCAATCGGGTAATGCAGACGACCAACGACATTCGGGCGGCGTTTCTCGAATATTTCGCCCGGCACGACCATGAGGTCGTGCCGTCGAGCCCGCTGGTGCCGCGCAACGACCCGACACTGCTGTTCACCAATGCCGGCATGGTCCAGTTCAAGAACGTGTTCACCGGCGTTGAACGGCGCGCGATCCCCCGGGCGACCACGTCGCAGAAATGCGTCCGCGCCGGCGGCAAGCACAACGACCTCGAAAACGTCGGCTATACCGCCCGGCATCACACGTTTTTCGAGATGCTCGGCAATTTCTCGTTCGGCGATTACTTCAAGGAGCGGGCGATCGAGCTGGCCTGGAACCTGATCGTTCGGGAGTTCGGGCTGGCGCGCGAGCGGCTGTGGGTCACCGTCTATGCCGAGGATGACGAGGCCGCGATCTTGTGGCGGAAGATCGCTGGATTGCCGGACGAGCGCATCGTCCGCATCGCCACCGCCGACAATTTCTGGTCGATGGGCGACACCGGCCCGTGCGGGCCGTGCTCGGAGATTTTCTACGACCACGGCGCGGCGATCCCCGGCGGACCGCCCGGCAGCCCGGACGCCGACGGCGACCGCTTTGTCGAGATCTGGAACCTCGTCTTCATGCAATACGAGCAGATGGCGGGGGGCGAGCGCGCGCCGTTGCCGCGGCCGTCGATCGACACCGGCATGGGGCTCGAACGCATCGCCGCCGTGTTGCAGGGCAAGAGCGACAATTACGACATCGACCTGTTCCGCGCGCTGATCCTGGCTTCGGCAGAGGCCTCGGGGGTCGCCCCCGACGGCGCGCACGCGGTGTCGCATCGGGTCATCGCCGACCATCTGCGCTCGTCGGCGTTCCTGATCGCCGATGGCGTGCTGCCGAGCAAGGAGGGGCGAGGCTATGTGCTGCGGCGGATCATGCGCCGGGCGATGCGCCACGCCCACATGATCGGCTGCAAGGACCCGCTGATGTGGCGACTGGTGCCGACCCTGGTGCAGCAGATGGGCGCGGCGTTTCCCGAATTGTTGCGCGCCCAGCCGCTGATCGCCGAGACGCTGCGCTTCGAGGAAAGCAACTTCAAGCAGACGCTGGAGCGCGGCTTGCGCCTGCTCGAAGAGATGATTGCGGGGCCGGGCCTGACCGAGGACGGGAAACTGGCCGGGCTGGTGGCCTTCAACCTTTACGACACTTACGGGTTTCCGCTCGATCTGACCCAGGACATCCTGCGCGGGCGCGGGATGGGCGTCGATGTCGACGGCTTCGAGGCGGAAATGCAGGCCGCGCGGGAGCGGTCGCGGGCCTCGTGGGTCGGCTCGGGCGAGGCCGCGACCGATGCCATGTGGTTCGGGCTGCGCGAGGAGGTGGGGTCGACCGAGTTTCTCGGCTACGAGACCGAAGCCGCGGAAGGGGTGGTGCTGGCGATCCTGCGCGGGACCGAGCGCGTGCAACAGGCCGAGGCCGGGGAAGAGGCGGGAGTGGTCGTCAACCAGACGCCGTTCTATGGCGAGTCGGGCGGTCAGGTCGGCGACAGCGGAGTGATGTTTTCGGCGGGCGGCGGCGAATTCGCGGTGCGCGACACGGTAAGGAAGGCCGGCGACCTCTACCTTCACCTCGGCACCGTGGGTCACGGCACGATCAAGGTCGGCGATGCGGTCGAGATGCGGGTCGACGGCGACCGCCGCGGCCGGCTGCGCGCCAATCATTCGGTGACCCACCTGTTGCACCAGGCGTTGCGGCACCGGCTCGGCGCACACGTCACGCAAAAGGGGTCGCTGGTCGCGCCGGATCGGCTGCGCTTCGATTTCAGCCATCCGCGCCCGGTCGATGACGACGACATCGCGGCGATCGAGGCCGAGGTCAATGGCCAGATCCGCGGCAACGGCGCGGTGCGGACGCGGCTCTTGAGCCCGGAGCGGGCGGTCGCCGAAGGTGCGCTGGCCCTGTTCGGGGAGAAATACGGCGACGAGGTTCGCGTTGTCTCGATGGGCGATGGCGACGGCACCGACCATCCCTATTCGGTCGAATTGTGCGGCGGGACCCATGTGCGCCGCACCGGCGATGTCGGTCTGTTCAAGATCGTCGGCGAAAGCGCGGTGGCCTCGGGCGTGCGCCGGATCGAGGCATTGACCGGGGCCGCGGCGGAGGCCCACCTCGCCGCCGAGGAGACGTTGCTGCGGCAATCGGCGGCGGTCTTGCGCACCAGCCCGGGCGACCTGCCGGGCCGGATCTCCCGCCTGCTCGATGACAACCGGCGGCTTGAACGCGACCTCGCCGAGGCCCGCCGCGCCCTCGCGAGCGGCGGCGGGCGCGGCGCGGCGCCGCCGGGCACGCGGATCGGCGATATTGCCTTTGACGGCCGGGTTGTCGACGACATCCCCGGCCGCGAATTGCGCTCGCTGGCCGACGACCTGAAGCGGCGGATCGGCTCGGGCATCGTCGCCGTGGTGTCGCGCGCCGAGGGCAAGGCGGCCATCGTCGTCGGTGTTACCCCCGACCTCGCCGAGCGCTTCGACGCCGTCGAGCTGGTTCGGCTGGGCGCCGAGGCGGTCGGCGGCAAAGGTGGCGGCGGCCGCCCCGACATGGCGCAGGCGGGCGGACCGCAGGCGGCGCAGGCCGAGGCGGCGCTGCGCGCGGTCGAGCGGGGAATCGCGGCGCGCGCGGGCTGACCGCCCCGATTCGCACCGCATCGGCGAACGGGATTTTCCGGATTCCTCGGCGGATTACCGTAACCAATTGGATAGACAAGTACTTTCCAACGCTCTCGACGCGCCGCTGCGCTCGCCCCATAGTTGACGCCGGGGAATAAGAACGATCGACCGGGTTAAAATGGGACGATTCGGGCCGGCGGGCAGCGCCAGCTTTGCGGTTCCGGTGCTCGTTGCGGTCTGTCTCGGGTTGAGCGCCTGTGTCAATACCACGGCGAATGTCGATCCGCTCGTTGTCGACGGTCGCGACGGCACCGCCCGGGTTGCCTATCCAGCCTTGATGCGGATCGGCATGGCCGCGCGCGCCGGCGGGGATTACGCCAACGCGGTCTCGGTGTTCCGCCGTGCCGCCGAGGTGGCGCAGCGCCAGGCCGTGCCGCTTGTCGCCGCCGGCGACACATTGCGCCAGATGGGCCAGGCCAACGAGGCGATCGTCGCCTACAAGGGCGCGCTGGCGCGGCAGCAGAACTATCCGCTGGCCCTGGAAGGGCTGGCCAAGGCCTATCTCGGCACCGGCCGGCCCGAGCTCGCTATCGACCCGCTCAAGATCGCCCACCGCGACGAGCCGACCAATCCCTCGATCCTGCTGCTGTTGGGGGTGACCTCGGATTTCACCGGCCAGCATGCGCAGGCCCAGGGCTATTACCGGGAAGGGCTCAAGCTGAAGCCGAATGATCCCGCATTGTCGCTCGATCTTGCCCTGTCGCTGGCGCTGAGCGGGGATTACGACCAGGCGGTCTCGATCCTGGCGCCGCTCGCCGATTCGCCGATCGCTTCGCCGCGCGACCGCCAAACCCTGGCCCTGATCTATGGGCTCAAAGGCGATCGCCAGGATGCGGCGCGGCTGGCGCGGATGGATCTCAACCCGGCCGCGGTGCAGCACAATCTCGCTTTTTACGAGACCCTGCGGCGATTGTCGCCCGAAGCGCGGAGCCGCGCGGTGCTGTCGGCCGACGGCGGGTCGCAGGCAGCCTGGCGCTCGTAGCCCGGAGCAGCCTGGTTCCGGGTGCGCAATCGGCAGTGCCGATCGGCCCGCGGCGGATCACTTGGCCGCGGGCTTGACCTCGATCGAGGCGCGGGCGGCGACCACCGGGGTTGAGCGCGATTGCGGCAGGTAATAAAGCCGGACTTCATCCTGCCCCGGGGTTTTCGGGGTCAAGGTGACTTGCATCTGCTGGGCGGCGACGGCGGCAGCCGCCGTCCCCAGCGAGGCAAAATCGGGCGGCGCGTCCGGCGCTCCCGCCGGGACAATCGCAATCTGCCAGTTCGAGCCGGAAGCCAAGGCCGTCGCGTCGACATCGATGACGACCGGCTGTCCGGCCGCGACCTCTGCCGTCTCCGGGACGACCGAGGCCGAAGACACCGCCTGCGTCCCGGTGCTGGTGCCGCTGTTCTGGTCGTTGGCCTGAATCTCGGTCACGTCCGGTGCCGCCTCGCCCTGGTCGTCGCCGCCGCCCGAGTGACGGATGACGGTTATATGCTCGTGGCTGCGGGGGTGGTGGTTGCCCGAAAACGTGTCGATGATGTTGAGCGCCGCCGGCCCGAGCAGCACGATGAACAGCGTCGGCAGGATGAACAGGATCAGCGGCACGGTCAGCAGCGCCGGCAGCCGCGCCGCCTTCTCCTCGGCCCGGATCATCCGCGCGTCGCGGAATTCGCCGGCCAATACGCGCAAGGAATGCGCCAGCGGCGTGCCGAACTTCGCGGTCTGCAGCAGCGTGTTCACGACGCCGCGGATCGATGCCATGTTGGTGCGGGCATTGAGGTTGTCGAAGGCCTGCCGGCGCTCGGGAAGAAAGGTCAATTCGGCGGCGGTAATGCCGAATTCCTCGGCAAGGTCGGGCCAGGTGTTTTCGAGTTCGCGCGACACGCGCAACAGCGTCGCGTCCAGGCTGAGCCCGGCCTCGGCGCAAATCACCATCAGGTCGAGCGCGTCCGGCAATCCCTTTTGCATGCGCTGAACGCGCCGCGATGTGATGTTCTTGAGGTAGGTGTTGGGCGCGATGTAGCCGATCAGGGCGCCGCCCAACGCGCTGAGAAAGCGGAAATGCGCCGGGATCGGCAACAGGTGCAGCGTGTAGGCGTCGGCCAGTGCGGCGACGGCCAAAACCAGCGGCAAAGTGACGCGCGCAAACAGATAGCGCACCACGGCGTCGCGCGACCGCATCCCGGCCTGCAGCAACAGCAGGCGCGCGTCGGTGGCATGTTTCGAACGCAGCAGGTTGAGGCGCTTGACGGCTTCGTGCATCAGCCCCGCCGGCGTCAGCTGCTGGCGCTGCCGGCGCGGCGAAAGGGCCGATTGCCGCAAACTTTCCTTGCGATGTGCAACGACCGCCAGGCGCCGTTCGAACGCGGTGTTGGTGCGCAACGCGTTCCATACCGCCAGAAACGCCGCGACCACCGCCAGCCCGGCCATCAGGGCGATGAAATCGGCAACCGTGAACCCGGCCGGCAGCCACGCCTCGAGGCGGAAATTCTCGGCGCGGAAACTGTTCATATGTCGAACCTCGCCAGCTTCACCATGATCGAGATGCCGGTCACCAGCATCGTCACGGCGAGGGCGCACAACACGTTGCCGCGCGGATCCTCGAACAGCGCCATGATGTAGCGGGGCGAGGTCATCATCAGCACCGTCGTTACCAGGCCCGGCAACGAGCCGAGGATGCTGGCGGTGGCGCGCGCCTCGCTGGCCATCGCCCGCGCTTTCTGGCGCATCGTCCGCCGCCGGCGCAGCACGTCGGCAAGATTGGCCAAGGTTTCGGCCAGGTTGCCGCCGGTCTCCCGCTGCACCGCCAGGGCGATGACGAAGAATTTGTATTCGGGCGCATCGATGCGCTTGGCAATGTCCCACAGCAACGAGTCGAGGTCGCGGCCGAGCCGCATCCCCGCCTCGACCGCGCGGAACTCGGTCCCGACCGGGTCGCCGACTTCATGCGCGGCGTTGATGATCGCCTCGCTGATCGGCAGGCCGGAGCGCAAGGCCCGCACCATCAGGTCGATCGCCTCGGGAAACAATTGCAGAAACCGGGCGACCCGCTTTTTGCCCATCCGCCCGACGATGATGTGGGGCAGCGCGATTCCGGCCGCGATGCCGATCAACAGCGCGCCGAGGAACCGGACATGGCCGAACACCGCGGTCAGCACGGCGACCACCGCGGCGACGCCCAGGGTGACAAGAAAGTATTGCCCGATGCTGATCCTGCGCCCGGTGCGTTCCAGCCGCCGCGCGAGAACTTCGCGGCGCGGCAGCCAGCGGCGGGCGATCCGGTCCATTGTCGGCGTCGCGCTTTCGCGCCGGGACAGCGAGCGCGTCGTCTGCGCCTGGGTGATGACGATGCCCTGCTTGCGGGCGATGACGGAACGCAGGCGCCGCTTGTAGCGCCGCGATCCCGGCCCGCCGACCGTGACGGCGACCAGGGTCAGCACCAGTGCGGTGACCAGCCCCAGGCCGAGCGAGATGACGACGGTGGGGTCGAGCGATCCGGGCATCGCTCAGATCACTTCGAGAAGGGTGCGGTCGAGCCCGTAATATTCCGCCCGCGGCAGGAAGGCGGGCCGGATGCCGCTGGGTTGGAACATCCCGCGCAGCTTGCCGTCGACGCCTTCGCCCTGGAACTGGAACGAAAACAGCTCCTGGGTGGTGATGACGTCGCCTTCCATGCCGACGACTTCCATCAGCTGCGTCACCCGGCGGACCCCGTCGCGCATGCGGTTCACCTGGCAGATCAGGTGAAGCGCTGCGGCGATCTGCGTTCGCACCGCCTTCGACGGCAGGTTGATGCTGCTCATGCCGACCATGTTTTCGAGCCGGGTCAGCGCCTCGCGCGGCGTGTTGGCGTGGACCGTGCTCATCGAGCCGTCATGGCCGGTATTCATGGCCTGCAGCATGTCGAGCGCTTCCTCGCCGCGGCACTCGCCGATGATGATCCGGTCGGGCCGCATTCGCAGGGCGTTCTTCAGGAGGTCGCGCATCGTCACCTCGCCGCCGCCTTCAAGGTTGGCCGGGCGGGTTTCGAGGCGGACGACATGCGGCTGCTGGAGCTGCAATTCGGCCGCGTCCTCGATGGTTACGGTGCGTTCCTGCGGGTCGATCATGCGCGACAGCGCGTTGAGCAGCGTGGTTTTGCCCGACCCGGTGCCGCCCGAGATAAGGATGTTGAGGCGGCAGCGTGCGGCGATCTTCAGGAAGGTGGCCATCGCGGCGGAAATGCTGCCGCTCGCGGCCATCGTATCGAGGGTGATGGTCTTTTTGGCGAAGCGCCGGATCGACATCGAGATGCCGTCGAGCGCCAGCGGCGGGATGATGATGTTGACGCGGCTTCCATCGGTGAGGCGGGCATCGACCAGCGGGCGCGCCTCGTCGATGCGTCGGCCGACCCGCGTCACGATTTTGGTCGCGACGTTCATCAGGTGGGCGTCGTCGCGGAATTGCACCTCGGTCAGTTCGAGCTTGCCGCGGCGCTCGACGTAGACCTGTTTCGGCCCGTTGACCATGATGTCGGTGACGGTCTCGTCGCCCATCAACGGTTCGAGCGGGCCGAGCCCCAGCATGTCGGCGATCAGCGATTCGACCAGTTCGCGCTGTTCGACGAAATTCAGCTGGATTTTGGTCTCGGCGAGAAGTTCCTTGACCCAGCCGGTCAGCTGCGCCTCGAAAGCCGGGCGCGGCATTTCGGCTGCAGCCGCCACATCCATGTGTTCGAGAACGAGCGGCTGGATCTGCGCCTTTGCCGCGTCGATCGCGGCGCGATGCGGGCCGCGGCGCCCCGGCGTGCCCTCTTCCGGCTCGGCAGCCACCGGCGCCAGCAGCGACTGCATGATCGCGGTGACCAGGTCGCGCCGGGCGAGGGGGTTGGGATCGACATCGGCATGGCGGACGAAATAGGCCTGCACCGCGGCGTCGACGAGCTTGGCCAGCTCGCCGCGGCTCAACAAGGCGCGTCGCTCCGGCCGGATTTCCGAGCTGAGGCGCGCAGTCAATTGCTCGCGCGCCAGCGCCAGCTGATCCTCCACCGTCGGACCCGCGGCCGGCCGAGGCGCCGGTTCCGGCGCCGCCACCGCGGCGCTGGAGACGGAAAGCCGGGTCACCCGATCTGCGGAGGAAGCGGGACCCGGAACCGGCGCGGCCACCGGGGTCGGCGCCGCTGCGGGCCCCGGCTCTACCCTGAGGCTGCGCTGGGACAGCCCGGCGATCCGCGCGTCGAGGCCGCCTTCCTGGGCCGGCCGTCGAAACAGGGCTACCATTTGGCGAACTTCCCGAGCAGGGTGCGCTTCGCCGCCGCGGCCGGACCGGCGAGTGTCGTGACGAGCTGCTGCACCTCGCGCGTCACCACGCTGCGCGGCGCCGCCAGGGGCAGCGGCTGCCCGGCGTTGGTGGCCGCGCCCGCGGCCTTGGCGTCGTATGAGATGCTGACGTCGAGCGACTTGCCGACCGCCTTCTCGAATTCGCTCTTACCGACGACGGCGCGTTCCGACGTGGCACCCGACTCGACCAGCATCAGGCGCGTCTGCGGGGCGTGCTCGCGGATCAATGTCTGCAGCCGGATCGTATCGCGCAGCCCCGACAGGCTGCGGTCGCAAATCAGGATCACACGGCTGGCGGCGGCGAGGACGACCCGCTGGGTCGGCGACACCGCGCGCGGCAGATCGACGACGACCCAGGCGAATTTGCGCCGCAGCTCGTAAAGCAGCACGTCGATGGCGCCGGCGTCGATCATCATCGGCTCGGCCACCGCGGCCTCGGCGGCCAATATCCGCAGCGTGTCCGAAACCTTGACCATCGCACGCTCGACAAACAGGCTGTCGATACGCGACGGCTGTTCCAGCGCTTCGCACAGCCCGCTGCCGGGATCGGTGTCGAGGTTCAGCGCGACGGTGCCGAAGTGAAGGTCGAGATCGACAAGCGCGGTGCGCTCGCGCCGCTGGTCGGCGAGGAGCCACGCGCAGGAGACCGCGGTGGTGGTGGTGCCGACCCCGCCGCGGCTGCCGACAAAGGCGATGACCTGGCCGAGCCCGCCGATGCCGCCGCCGCTCGCCGGGCTGCGCTTTTCGAGCGCGGCGGCGAGCGATTCGCGGCTTGGCGGCTTGACCAGGTAGTCGTTGGCACCGGCGGCGAGCAGATCGCGGAACAGCCCGACGTCGTTGAGGGTGCCGAGGGCGAGGATCTTGACCTCGGGTCCGCCGACCGCGCGGCCGGCACTGATCTCGGCGATCGGCGCGGTCGAGTCGGAAAGATCGAGGATCAGAACCCGCGGCTGCATCCCTTCGCGAATACGCCCGAGCGCCGCATCGAGCGTCGGCTCGATGGTAAGCTCGTCGTCGAGCTGAAGCTCGCGCGTGACGCCCTGAACGCGGTCGAGGGTCGCCTGATCCTGCAAGATCGCAACGATGCCTTCGCGCTCAGACTTACGCCCGGAGGAGGGCGATGCCGCTACTGCTGCGCTGCCAGCGCTCATTCCTAGCTCCCACCTGTACCGCTGCTGCTGCTCGAGCTGGTGTTGGCCCCGGGGGGTGTGCCGGTCGATGACCCGGCAACCGGAAGACCGGCGTTTTCAGTTGGTAATGCATTCTTGTCGTTAAGATATCGTTGCACCGCCGCGACTGCCGGGCCGGCTTCCGCCGGGCCGAGCGGGCGGCCGTTGGCAAGGTCGGCCGGGTTGGCCAGCATCTCGCCGAGGTCGGTCGCTGTGGCGCAGCCGAAATTGCTGCCGTGCATGTTGGTGAAATCCGCCTCGGCCGGCTTGCTCCAGTTCGGACACGGCGGCAGGGTCACGAGGTAGCGGTTGACCGCGATGATCGCGCTGTCGCGCGGCACCGGAGCGAGCGGTGCGGCGGCGACGGTGATGCCGTAGCGCAGCAGCTCCGCAGCGATCGTGGCGGTGCGGCGGGCGGCCAGCGCCGGCGGCCCGGCCGGCGAGACCGTAATGCGGTCGCGCGCGGTGATCTCGCCGGTGGCGACGAGCCGGGCGAGCCGCGCCGCCTCGCCATAGACGAGGCGGTCGGACCGCGGCCGGAAGAACACGCTGTAATCCCGCGACGCGTCGTCGAGGGTCAGCTTGTTCACCGCCTCGTTTGCGGTCCAGTCGGTGATCGGCGGGGTGCTGCACGCGGTCAAACCGAGCAGCAGCATGGCGAGGATCGGGAGAGTGTGCCTGGTCATCGTTCCGCCCCCCTCAATTCACTTCGAACCCGACCGGGCCGATCAGGCCCTGGCCGCCGGGTTCGACCGGGCCGCGCCGCTGCCCCGGCAGGCCCTGGCGATAGGTTTCGCTGTTGATCACGCGCTGCGAATCGTCTGGGGGCACATAGCCGTCGGTCGGCGCCGCCAAGGCCACCGAGGACGGCGAGACCAGATACGGGGTGACGATGATGACCAGTTCGCTCTCGTTGTGCTGGAACTGGTCAGAACGGAACAGCTGCCCGAGGATCGGCACGTCGCCGAGCCAAGGGATCTTCGACACGTCCTGCTCGGTGTTGTTCTGCAACAGGCCGGCGAGCGCAAAGCTCTGCCCGCTGCCGAGCTCCACCGTTGTCTCGGCCCGCCGCACGGTGAGTGCCGGGATCGTCACGGTGGCGTTGGAGCTGATCGGCACCGACACGGCGCCGTTGGTGCTCAGCTGGCTCACCTCGGGCCGGATTTTCAGATCGACGTGATTGGCGTCGAGGATCGTCGGGGTGAAGTCGAGCGACACGCCGAACGTCTTGAACTCGACGCTGAGCGTCGGGATCCCGGTATTCGAGGTCGCCGCGACCGGTATCGGGAACTCGCCGCCGGCGAGGAAGCTGGCGGTCTGGCCGTTCAGCGCGGTCAGGTTGGGCTCGGCCAGCGTGGTCAGCAGCCCTTCCTGCGCGAGCGCGTCGAGTTCGGTCTGCAGGCTGACCGCGCCGAGAGCATTGGTGTACCCGAACAGAAACGTGTTCTGGTTGATGATGTTTGCGCTGGTGACCGGGTTGTCGGTCGACAGCGCAAAGCCGGCGCCGTTTTTGCCATTGAGCGGGTTGTTGACCGACGCGCTCCAGTTGAAGCCCAGCGCCTTCAGCACGTTGCGATCGACCTCGGCGATGCGGACCCGCAGGTTCACCTGGTTGGGCGTCGCCACCGACATCTGGTTGAAGATCGGCGCATCCTTCTGGCCTGCGGTCAGCGCCGCGGCGAGCGCGCGCACCCGTTCAGCACGGCTGGCGGTCGAAACCTTGCCGCTCAGCACGACCGAGCCGTCGACCGACCTGACCGCGACATCCTCGCCCGGCATCAGCGAATGGATCGAGTCGCGCAGCCGCGACAGATCCTGATCCACCTGTACCGGCGCGTGCAGCATCACGTTGTCGTTGGCGTCGACGGCGTAGACGACGGTTTCACCGGGCGTCTTCGCGCTCAGATAGATCAATTCCGGCGACTTGACCTGTACGTCGGCAATGTCCGGGTTGGCGATGAACACCGTCGAGGCCGCCCGCGGCAGGCGGAGCAGCGTGCCTCTGCCAAGCTCGATAACGATCGGCGGCCCCGATGGCGGGATCTGCCGCATCACCGCCAGCGCGCCGCCGCCCTGCTTAAGCGACCCCCCGTGTTCTGCCGGCGCCGTTACCGCGGGGGCCGGCACGCTGCCCGTGGGCGGCGACACCAGCTGCGCAGCTTCACTTGAGGCGAAGGCAATAAAACACGATCCTGCCAGAGCAAGGATCAATAATTTCCGCATCACGAACCTCTTGACGCAGCTGGTGCGTCAGAAGAATCGCTCATTTTGTATTGCCCCGCAAGACAGTCACTTCAGGCATGAAAAGACTCACCTGACTGTCCAGGGTATAGCTCGCCGCTCCGTCGGGCGCGGCCGAATCGGAAACGGGCGATTCGTCGTCGGTCGCGGTGGTCGCAGAGACCTTGGTCACTATCGGGGCGCCATCGGTCGCGGTTGCGGAGGCTTCGGCCACCGGGGCGGGGCTGTCGGCGAGGCTGCGCAGGCTCAGGGACAGCTTGCCCATCTCGCTGGCGAGGGCGAGGACTTCGCTCTGCTTTGGCGTGACTTCGAGGGTCGCGGTCTTGGCGAGCACCGCCTCGCCCTTTTTGGTCTGCAATTGCTGGTCGATGCCGAGCACGCGGATGTTGCGCAGGATGGTCTCGGAGGCTTTGTGATGAACCTCGGTCATGCCGGCGCTGGCCGGGGCGATGTTGGGCACCGGATAGGTGATCAGGATATCGACCCTGTCGCCCGGCGCGACAAAGCCCGAAATGCCCGTCGTCGCGTTGAGCTCCACCGACACCGCGCGCATCCCGGGCAGCAACAGCGCGGCGAGAAACCCGCGGCTGCCCGGGGCGACGACGTTGGCCAGCGTGACCGGCTGCCCCGAGCCGATCGGAAAGCGGGCGACCCAGCCGGAAAACGATTGGGGCGTGCGCGTTCCCAGCCGGATATAGCTCGGGTCGACGCCGTTGTCGGGCCACGGTTCCCAGGCCAGGTCGCTGGCCTTCAGAATTTCGCCCCGCGCCAACGGATGATGCGCGACGAGGACAGACTTGACCGGCGGCGGCAACGCCACCGGCGCCGCCTCGGCGACCGCATGCGATTTCTGCGCCTTGAGCCAGGCGCGGGCCAGCATGGCGGTTCCGCCGGCGAGGACGACGGCCACGAGAAGCAGGATCAGAGTACGAGCGCGCATGGCGGGTTCAACCGAACTGCGGTGGAAGGATCACGATCAGGGTGGCGGCGGCGATGGCGATGCCATAGGGCACGCCCGGGCCAGCCGAGCCGGCGGCGGACGGCGCCGCCGCTGATGCAGCAACCGGCGCACGCGCGCCGGCGAACAGGTAGGCGCCGAGCGGCGACAGCATGACCAGCGCCAACACGCCGCCGAGAATTCCGGTGAGGATCAGCAGGGTCGGGGTTCCGGCCGGGCCGGCCCACAAAACCGCGACGGCGAGCAGCTTGACATCGCCGCCGCCGAGATAGCCGCGCGCGAACAGCAGCGCGCCGACGATAAACACGGCCAGCGCGCAGCCGAGCGCGCCCAGCGTCGCGGCCAGGCTCGGTGACGGCACGGCAAAGGCCGGCCACAGCACGCACGCGCTCAGGGTGAGCCAATTCGGGATCGTGTAACGCCGGAAATCCTCGACCGCAGCCGTCGCCATCAGCGCGGCGAAGGCGGCGACGGCAATCCCGTGCACTATCGTCATAGTGTCGCACCGTGGTGCGGGTGGCGCGCAACGGCTCGGTGCGCTGCGGCGGCGGACGGCACAGGCGAGGGCGGCTTCGGAAAGCCGGACCGGGCAAACATGGCGAACTCCGGCAGGGTGACTGCCGCGCATCCTGAATGAGGTTGGTTAACGAACGGATAATCGCCGGAAACGCGCATCCGCGATCGGAGGTTCGCTACCTGTGGGTGAGCGGATGCGATGCTTGCCGCGCATACCGTTCGTTAACAACTCAGGCGCACGATCCCCGCCGTATCGATCGGCACCGCCTGCATCCGGTGCGGGCGCGGCCGATGCAGGAGGCGGCACTTATGGGGCGGGCGAGGCGGTTTCTGTCCCGGCTCGGCGAACGCGGCAACGCCACGATCGAATTCGGTCTGATCGGCTCGGCGTATCTGCTGATGATCGTGGCGTCGTTTGAAGTCGGCTACATGCTGTTTCTGCAGACGGTGCTCGACAACGCCGCCCGCGATGCCGCCCGCCTGATCCGCACCGGGCAGGCCCAGTCCTCCGCGA
The DNA here is from genome assembly GCA_030041385.1 of Alphaproteobacteria bacterium. Taxonomy (GTDB): domain Bacteria; phylum Pseudomonadota; class Alphaproteobacteria; order ATCC43930; family CGMCC-115725; genus DATARH01. The sequence continues at coordinate 4,990 of JASHNY010000074.1, read as the reverse complement.
ACGCCCAGAGCACGTTCCAAACCCTGCTGTGCAACGAGGTCGGCAATCTGATCCCGTGCGGCAGCATCATCTATCAGGCGCAGGCCTTTTCGAACTGGTCCAGCGCCGACAGCGACTTCTCGGCCTCGCCGACCCGCAATGCGCAGGGCAACATGGTCACCTCGGGCTTCAATGCCGGCAGCGCCAGCGAAATCGTCGTGCTGCAGGTCGCCTACAACTACAAATTCTTCACCCCGTGGATCGGCAAATTGCTCGGCGGCAGCACCGATTCCGCGTTTCTGATGTCCACTGTCGTCTTCCAGAACGAGCCGTACTGACATGCTGCGCCGCCGGCTTCGCGCCCTGTTCGGCGACCGCAAGGGCGTCGCCGCCATCGAGTTCGCGTTTGCCCTGCCGATCCTGTGCATGATGGTGTTCGCCCTCTACGAAATCTCGGAGGGCGTGATCTGCTATTACAAACTGGTCGATGCTGCGAACTCGGTCGCCGACCTGGTCGGGCAGACGACAACGACGGAAGGCGGCATCGGCAACACCGACTTCAACAACCTTTACACCGCCGGGCAGATGATCATGTCGCCGGACTCCGGCAGCACCCTGAAGCTCGCGATCGCCAGCGTTACCTTTAATTCAACAGGAAAGAGCGGACAGGTCGCCTGGCAGGTCGAGCGCGGCGGCGCCGCAGAGATGACCAACGCGGTCACCGCCACCGCGAACCTCGGCATCGCCAACGGCAGCGTCATCGTCGTCCAAGGCATCTACACGTACACCTCGGCGCTCAACTATTTCGTCAAGAAGCCGATTTCGATGAGCTATCAGGCCTTCGCATTGCCGCGGAACATGGCGACGATCCCCTGTCCGCCGCCGAATTCCAGCCAAAGCTGCAACTGACAGACGGTGTTGCGGGCGGCCGCGCTGCCCGCCGACGCCCCTGCGCCGGTTCGCGCTCGCACCTGCACTTGATCCGCCGCGATCGAAGCATCCGCGGCACCCCTGACGGGTCCATGGGATGGACGGGCTCGGCCTCATCGTGACGGCTGCAGAAACCAGATCCGGTCCGCGGATCGCTCTACCGCAGCGATAAATCCTCGAGCCGCCAATTCGTTAACGGTTTAAGAACCTGTCTTTGGCGAAATACCCCGTAAATCTGATTATGCAATCGGGGTATCAGGTGAGCATTCCGTCAAGGCTCCTGGCGTACCGCCGGCTCCGCAACACCCTCGCCGCAGCCGCCCGGCCCGTCGTCGGCACAGCCCGCGACACGCGCGCCGGCGTCGCGATCCTGCTGGCATTTTCGCTGATGGCCCTGGCCGCGGCAACCGGGGCGGCGCTCGATTTCGGGCGCGCGCTGAATTTCAAATTGGCGCTGCAAGGTGCCGCTGATGCGGCCTCGCTCGCAGGTGCGACCGAATACCTCAACACCGCGTCGTCGAGCAGCGCCGAGACCGCGGCCACCAACTACATCAACAATGCGATCCCGGCATTGCCGCCGAACAACGGCGTGACCACCACGATCACAACCAGCGTCAATTCGGGCAGCTACAACGTCGTGGTCAACGCGTCGGCATCGATCAAGGCAAGCTTTCTCGGGGTCATCGAAAACACGATACCGGTTTCGGTCACCTCGACCGCGACCTCGACCGCGGCGCCCAACATCAACTTCTACCTCTTGCTCGATTCCTCGCCCTCGATGGGCATTGCGGCGACGACCGCCGGCATCAACACGATGGTCAGCAATACGCAATACGAGTGCGATTCGCCGCCATCGGGGGGGTCGACCTGCGGCTGCGCCTTCGCCTGCCACGAATCGCACCCGTCGGGCGAAAGCCACTGCAACGCCACGACCTGCGGCCTTTCCGGGACCGGCAACCCGAGCGGGGAGGACAATTATGCCCTCGCCAAGAGCCTCGGCGTAAGCCTGCGCATCGACAGTCTGCGTAGTGCGACCCAGAGCCTGATGACGACGGCGCAGAACCTGGAAAATTCGAACAACGCCAAATATCAGATGGGGATTTATACGTTCGACGTCAATTTCAACACGATCCAGACCATGACGTCGAGCCTGTCCTTGGCGCAATCGTCGGCTGCGAACATTCAGCAGCTCGAGGTCTATCAGAACAATATGCTGACATCGAGCAACAGCAACAGCGACGAGGACACCAACTACGATAATGCGATGAGCAGTATCAACTCCCTCATGCCGAACCCCGGTAACGGCACCAATGCCTCGGGGGACACGCCCAAGGAGGTGTTGCTGATCGTCACCGACGGGGTCGAGGACGAATACCGGGTTCCGACCCTGAACCCGACCAGCGACACGCCGGGCCGCCAGCAATATCTGATGAACTCCAACACCGACTGGTGCACGCAGATCAAGAACCGCGGCATCAAGATCGCGATTCTCTACACCGAGTATCTGCCGATCCCGAATAATGGCTGGTATGCGAACTTTGACGGGTCGGGAGCCGGCATCTCGTCGTTCCAGTCGCAGATCGCCACGCAGCTCCAGAACTGCGCCTCGTCGCCGTCGGACACCTATTTCCTCGAAGTCACGCCGGACGAAAACATAGCGACGGCGATGCAGGCCCTGTTCGAATCGGCGGTCCAGACCGCCTATCTCTCGAAATAGCTGATCGAGCCGGCCGGTCATTCCCGCGCATGCGGGAACCGGAGCAATCGCAAGCCGCCTGCCTCCCGGACCCCCGGCTTGACCCGGGGATCGGGCGGAGCGGCGCCGGCCGGTTCGGATCATGCGGCCGGCGCCGAGCGGCGACGCGGCGAAGGCCCCGGCGCTGCGGCTCGGGTGGCGGCGGGTCGATGCCCACTTTCGCGAGCGATGATTTAACCTGGGGCGTGATCCGTTAGGATTGAAGCATAATCCAGGTAATCGCCTGCCCCCTGGCTTGGCCCGGGGGTCTAGGTCTTCAATGTCGAGCGCGGCAATAAAAAGACGCAGGCGCCCGGATCAAGTCCGGGCATGATAAAGGGTAAAGGTGTTTCAACATAAGCGGCGGGGGCGCAACAAAAAACGCCCGGCTCGTCGCCGGGCGCTTGTTGCAGAGTACGAAGACGCGCCGTCAATCTTACAGATTGGTGGCGATCGTGTTGAAGGTGTTGCTGAGATTGGTGCCGACCGTGGTCATCACGGTCACCGCGGCAACGGCGATCAAGGCGGCGATCAAACCGTACTCGATCGCGGTCACTCCATCTTCGTTCTTGAACAGTCTCATCAGCGTGTCGAACATTCGGATCTCCTTACCTGGCCGACCACGCTAGATTGCACGTCAAAGCTTGCCGAACCGTTAAGTTACGCGGTGGCCACGAGTTTTTGCGACCGTGGCCGGTGCCTTTCGGTCATATTTCACACGGGCTTTGTCGCAGGTTTTGCCGGCATTTTAGGGGTCCGGCAGCACGAAATGACGGCCGGGCGCGATCCCCGGCCGTCCATCGCCCTTTGCCGTCAGCGGCAGCTAGCCGCCACCGACGGCGTCGATCTCCTCGTCGGTCGGAAAGCGCCCCGTCTGCTTTTTCGAGAAGGCAAGACGCCCGTCGACGGTGATCTCGAATACGCCTCCCACCCCCGGCACCAATTCGACTTCGGCGCCGTATTTTTTTATCAACCTGTCCCTCGCACGGAGGGCCCTCGGCTCATAGTTTCAGGGCTTGCACCAATCGATCCTGATTTTCATCGCGGCCCCGTTTTCCGATGCGGTTTCGCCGCACGGATTATAGCATGCGCGCCACCGGGCCAAAGCGGAGGAATCGGGTATGGAAGAGGGGGTTCGCTGGCAGGATCAGCTCTATGACCTGCTGCGACGGAACAACATCACGCAATTCGCCTATGTTCCGGATGCCGGGCACCGCATCCTGATCGATCGATCTTTGGCCGACCCGGGCGCACATTCGGTGGCCTTGACCACCGAGGAGGAGGGGGTGGCGCTGCTGGCCGGCGCCGATCTCGGCGGTGCGCGGGGCGTCTTGTTGATGCAGTCGAGCGGCGCCGGCAATTGCATCAACATGCTGTCGCTGATCAAGGGCGGCCGCTTTCCGTTCCTGACCCTCGTCAGCATGCGCGGCGATTTCGGCGAAGGGAACCCGTGGCAGTTTCCGATGGGCCAGGCGGTCGAACCGGTGTTGAAGGCGATGGGGGTCATCGTCTTGCGCGTCGAGCGGCCCGACGAGGTGGTACCGACCGTCACCGCAGCGTTGACGATGGTGTTCCAAAGCGGCAATGCCGTCGCCGTGTTGCTGACCCAGAAACTGCTCGGGGCAAAGGCGTTCTGACATGGCCGAGATCGATTTTGCGGCGGCGGCCGCCAACGGCTTCATCCTCGATCGCTGCCAGGCGGTGCCGGCGCTGATCGGGCGGCACGAGGATTTCCTGTTCGTCACCGGGCTTGCCGGAACGGCGCGCGACATCGCCGCGCTGACCCATGACGGCGCCCATATCTACACGATGGCCGGGGCGATGGGCGGCGCGGTGATGATCGGGCTCGGCCTCGCCTTGGCGCGGCCCGACAAGCGGGTTCTGGCGGTGACCGGCGACGGCGAATTGCTGATGAATGTCGGCGCGCTCGCCACCGTGGCGATCCTCAACCCGGCCAATTTCGCGGTGCTGTGCGTCGATAACGGGCATTACGGGGAGACCGGCTATCAGAAGAGCCATACCAGCCTCGGCGTCGACCTCGAAAAGATGGCAACCGGCGCCGGCATCCGGCGCACCTTGACGGTCGGCACCGAAGCGGGGCTCGCCGAAGGCGCGCGGCTGTTGCGCGAAGGAAACGGCAGCGCCTTCGTCGTGCTCAAGGTCACGCCGACCGATCCGCCGGCCTTCAAGCGCAATTTCGACCCGGCCGCGTGCCGCGAGCGCTTCCGCGCCGCCTTACTGGGCGGGTGAGCGCAACGGGCGGTTGGGGCGTCAAGTATATAAGTGCCGACTTGATCCGGGCATCTGCGAAACGTGTCGATTCACCCCGGATGGCCGGGTCACCCC
>JASHNY010000073.1 GCA_030041385.1 Alphaproteobacteria bacterium | reverse complement strand
ACCCGGGAACACGTCATGAGCGGGCGGCCCGAGGCCGCGCCGCTGTTGGCCTTGGCCGAGCGGGCTGAGAGCCTCGGCTACGATTCCTTGTGGGTCGGCGATTCGATCACCGCGCGGCCGCGCCACGAACCGTTATCATTGCTGGCCGCGGTCGCCGCGCGGACCCGGCGGGCCGAACTGGGCACGGCGGTGTTGCTGCCGGCGTTGCGCAACCCGGTCGTGCTGGCGCATCAGATCGCGACGCTCGACCAGATCAGCGAAGGGCGCTTCATCCTCGGCGTCGGCATCGCCAGCGACGTGCCCAACATCCGCGCCGAGTTCACCGCCTGCGGCGTGCCGTTTGAGCACCGGGTCGGGCGCATGCTCGAAGGATTGAGGCTGATGCGCGCGTTGTGGAGCGGCGAGCCGGTCGATTGGAACGGGCGCTGGGTCGTCGACAACGGCACGATCGGCCCCACCCCGTACCGCGCCGGCGGCCCGCCGATCTGGATCGGCGGCATGGTCAAGGCCGCGCTCGAACGCACCGGCAGGTTCTTCGACGGCTGGTTCCCCAACGCGCCCGAGGCGCCGCGCTGGGGCGAGCAGTGGCGGGAGGTGCAGCGCTTTGCGCGCGAGGCGGGGCGCGATCCGGCCAGGCTTACCGGGGCGATCTACCTGACCCTGACAATCGACGACGACGCCGACCGCGCCGACCGCCGGCTCAACGCCTATCTCGAACATTATTATGGCCGGCCCGCGAGCGAGATGCGGGCGCGGCAGGTGACCTATGCCGGCCCGCTCGACGGCGCGGCCGAATGGCTCGCGGGCTACGCCGAGGCCGGCGCCAGCCACGTCATGCTGCGCTTCGCCGGCGACCACGAGCGCCATCTCGATCTCGGCGCCCGGATGCGCCAGCGTCTCGGGTGGTAGCCCGCGGGCGTCTTACCCCGGAACGAGGAGAACATCGTGCCGAAGAACATTGTCTTCTGCGCCGACGGAACCTGGAACGGGCCGGGCGAAAGCGACAGCGACGATCCGCGCTCGCCGTGGAGCAACGTGTTCAAGCTGTTTCTCTGCCTGGCCGGGAGCGACGATCCGGGCACGACCCAACTCGCCATGGAGCAGGAGCGCACGCTGGCGGCCGCCGACGGCACCGTGCAGCAGGTCGCCAAGTACCTGCACGGGGTCGGCGATTCGAGCAATCTCCTGAACAAATTGATCGGCGGCGGGTTCGGCGTCGGGCTGATCACGCGGATCGTGCGCGGATACACGTTCATCTCGCGCAATTATGCGCCCGGCGACCGGATCTACATCACCGGGTTCAGCCGCGGCGCCTATACCGCGCGGGCCTTGGCCGGATTGATCTCGGCGCAGGGGTTGCTGACCTCGGCCGCGGTCGATTTCGCCGATGATGGCGCCGCGTACCGGGCCGGCGCGGCGGTGTGGTACCAGTGGCGGCACGCGGTGCGCGAGGCCAAGGGCGATGCGCTCGACCGTTTCGAGGCGGCCATGCTCGACCTGCCCGGGTTTCTGCTGCGGCCGCCCCCGGCCTCGGCGTTGATCGCCGCGCCGATCGAGGCGGTCGCGGTATGGGATACGGTCGGCGCGCTGGGCATCCCGATCTTCACCGGGCAGCATGTCGATGTCGACCTGTTCCAGTTCGCCGACCTGACGCTGAGCCCCAATATCCGGTTCGGCCGCCATGCGGTCTCGATCGACGAGCGGCGCGAGGATTTCACCCCGACCCTGTGGGACCCCGACCCGAACCCCGGCCTCAACCCGGACCGCATCTTCCAGGTGCTGTTTCCGGGCGCCCATGCCGATGTCGGCGGCGGCTATCCGCTCGGGGTCGAGAGCGGATTGTCCAACGGTGCGCTGAAATGGCTGCGCGAGGAATTGGTGGCGCTCGGCGTGCTGTTCGGGCCGGCGCCGGCGATCGACCAAACGCCCAACCCTGCCGGCACCGGGCACGAACCATGGCTGAGCGAGCCGTGGGCGGTATTGCCGCGCGCCCCGCGACAATTGCCGCCGGGGCTCGGGCTGTCCCGGTCGGTGATCGACCGGATCAACGCGCCGCCGGTCGTGCCCGACCCGGGCGCGCTGGCGACGCCGTACCGGCCGAGCAACATCGCCGCCTATCTGAACGGTCTGCAGGCGGCAGCCGGCGTCACCGTGGTCTCCGTCTGACGCCCTGAGGAGGACCTGCGATGAGCGACGAACTGCCGACCGCCGCGCGCGTTTCCGACCCCGGCATCCGCGCGCTTTACCGGCTCGAAAACCGCTGGCAGGCCTGGCTCGATGTCGAGGCGGCATTGGCCGCCGCCCAGGCCGAATTGGGCATCATTCCGCAGGCGGCGGCCGAGGCGATCGCCAGGGCGGCGCAGTTCGAACTGCTCGACCGCGCCCGCCTCGACGAAGGCTTTGCCCGCACCGGCCACACCATCGTGCCGCTGGTGTGGGAACTCTCGCGCGTCGTCGGTGAGCCGCACGGCGGCTGGGTGCATTGGGGCGCGACAACGCAGAACATCACCCAGACCGGCGATCTCCTGGTATTGCGCCAGGCGCACGCGATCTTCCTGCGGCTGATCGGCGAGGCATTGGCCGCGGCGGCGGACCTCGCCGAGCGCGGCGCCGACATGCCGATCGCCGGGCGCACGCATGGCCAGCACGCCGTGCCGGCGACGTTCGGCTACAAGGTCGCGGTGTGGATCGACGAATTGATCCGCCATGTCGAGCGGCTCAATCAATTGGCGCCGCGCCTCTTCGTCGCGATGCTCGGCGGCGGCGCCGGCACCTTCGCCTCGCTCGGCGACAACGGGCCCAAGGTGCAGGCCGGCATCGCCCGGCGCCTCGGCTTCGGCTCGATGACGGTGCCGTCGCGGGTGATCCTCGACCACCTCGCCGAGAACATCTGCGTCCTCGGCCTGCTGGCGGCGAGCTGCGGCCGCATCGGCCGCGAAATCTATACGCTGATGAAGACCGAATTCGGCGAGGTCGAGGAGCCGGTGCCGCCGGGCACGGTCGGCAGCTCGACGATGCCGCAAAAGCGCAACCCCAAACTGTGCCAGGACATCATCGCCGCGGCCGCCGACATCCGCGCGGCCGTGCCGCTCGCGCTGGAAGCGATGCAGACCGAGCACGAGGCCGACCGCACCACCAGCCTGATGATGGATGCGGCCGAGGCGCGGGTGTGCATCGCCACCGGCGACATGCTCTCCCGCCTTGTCGAAATCCTGCGCGGGCTGACGCTCGACCCCGAGCGGATGCGCGCCAATCTCGACCTCGGCGGCGGGCTGATCATGGCCGAGGCGGTGATGCTCGACCTCGGCGCCGCGATCGGGCGCCAGCACGCGCACGACGTGGTCTACGACGCGGCGATGGCGGCGGCGACGGAGCACAAGCGGTTCGGCGATCTGCTCGCCGCCGATCCGCGCGTCACCGCCCATCTCGACCGCGCACAGATCGAGAAGCTGCTCGACCCCGTCGCCTATACCGGGCTGTGCGCCGACATGGCCCGCGATGCCGCCCGCCGCGCCCGCGCGACCGCACGGGAAATCGCGGCGCGCAAAAGTTAGGTGTCGGCGGGTTTACCCCTCACCCTTCCGCGTGTCGCGCGGGTCCTTCCCCCGGATCACGTCCGGGGCAGGCGAGAAATAGGAACGCTTCAAACCGACGGAACCATGCGCTACGTCGGGGCGAGGCCGGCGATCTCGTCGCGGGTGAACTCGTAGCGGGTGTTGCAGAACTCGCAGGTCACCGTGGTGACCGCATCGTGGGCCAATTCGGCGATCTCCGCCGGCGGGAACGAGCGCAAGATGCCGACGATGCGCTCGCGCGAGCAGCGGCAGCGGGCCTCGACCGGGTGGGTGGCGAAGACGCGCACCGTTTCCTGGTGGAACAGGCGATAGAGCAGTCGGTGCGGCGACAGGTCGGGGTCGGTCAGTTCCGACGGGGTGGCCGAGCTCATCAGCACCATCGCCCGGCGCCAGCCGTCTTCGACATCGTCGGCGATCGTCTCATAGCCGCCTTCGGGCGGGACCCGCTGCAGCATCAATCCGCCGGCACGCCAGACGCCGCTTTCGCCGACCCGCGTGGCCGACAATTTGATGCCGGCCTGAATCTGCTCCGACTGGCGGAAATAATGCTGCGCGCATTCGGCCAAGGTCGCGCCGGCCAGTTCGACGATGCCCTGATAGCGCTCGGTATGCTCGCCCTGGTCCACGGTGAACGCGATATAGCCGCCGCCCATCAATTTGGGCACCGAGGGGCTTTGCCCGGCCGGCTGCGCGATCTCGCCGAGCCGCGCCTCGTCGTACTGGGCATAGCCGCGCACCGCGCCCGCGGTCGAAACGTCGGCGACGATCAGCCGGATCGGCCCGTCGCTCTTGGTCTGCAACGTGAAGACGCCGTCGTATTTGAGCGCGCCGGCGAGAACGATCGCGAGCGCGATCGCCTCGCCGAGGATGGCCGCCACCGGCTCAGGGTAGTCGTGCTGCGACAGGATGCGATCGACGGTCGGGCCGAGCCGCACCAGCCGCCCGCGCAACGCAAACGGGTCGATCCGGAACGGCTGGATCAGGTCGTCGGGTCTAGGGTCGGTCTCCAAAACAGGGGTCTCCGCTGAACGGCAGCCGGCGCTCAACAGACCGCGTCACCCCCCGTGTCGTCAACCCGCGCGTTGCGCGTCCTTGTCGGGAACTTCGCGCGCGAAAAAAACAGCGGATATCCGCGGAACTGGCCGTGCTGCCCGGTGTTGTGCCGGCATAAATACCGGCGGCCCAACGCCGGTTAGCGAACGGGAGGAAACAGATGACCGTCCTGACTCGGCGCACGCTTCTGCGCGGCTCGATGGGTTTGGCCGCCGCCGGCGTATTGACGCGCCCGTTTATTGCAAACGCGGAGGCCACGACCGCGACCGTGTGGTGGGTGCAGGGTTTCGCCCCGCAGGAAGACGACGCCTTCAAAAAGCTGGTTGCCGATTACGAGAAGGCGAGCGGCAATCATCTCGATTACAGCATCGTGCCGTTCGCCCCGTTGCGCCAGAAATTCATCTCGGCGATCACCAGCGGCGTCGTTCCCGACGTGGTCACCCCGGCATTCGGCCCTTACGACGCCCAGCAGGCGTGGAACAACAAGCTCGAGGACGTGAGCGACATTATCGAGCCGCACAAATCCGCGATGGCCGAAGCGGCGCTGAGCAACGTCCATTTATATAACAACGTCACCAAAGAGCGCAGCTACTACTCGCTTCCCTGGGCGGGGACGCTGACCCCGTTCCACATCTGGGGCAGCCTCGTCGAAAAAGCGGGGTACAAGACCTCCGATATCCCGAACCGATGGGATCCGTTCCTCGATTTCTTCCAGCCGATGCAGAAAAAGCTGCAGGAACAGGGCATGCGCCATACCTATTCCTACGGCTTCGTGATCGGCACCGTCGGGATCGATCCTGTCAATACCCAGAACCACTTCACCGTCGCCTATGGCGGCAGGGACATGGTCACCAAGGACGGCAAGCTCAATTCCAAGAATCCCAGGGTTCGCGAGGGGGCGGCCAAGGCGCTCGACAAGCTCGCCACCATCTATCGGGAAGGCTACAACCCGTCGAGCTCGATCAACTGGAACGACGCCGACGACAACAACTCCTTCCACTCGAAATTGTGCATCGTGGATTTTGACGGCACGCTGTCGACCGAGATCGCGATGCTGACGTCGATGCCCGGCGAGCTGAAGAACGTCATCACCCATGCGCTCCCGCTCGACGACGAGGGCAAGCAGTTTCCGGGATTTTTCGGCAACTTCACCGCGGTGATCCCGAAAGGCGCGAAGAACCTCGCGGTGGCAAAAGACTTTGCCAGGTATTTCATGCAGCCGGATGTCGAAAACGCCTGGGTGAAGGGCGGCGTCGGCCGGGCCGTGCCGGTCTACACGCATCAGGCTTTGAACGACCCGTGGTGGACAAAGAGCGGCCCACCCGAAGTTATTCCGCACCTGCTGCCGATGATCGAGCAGGGCTTCAAGAGGCCGACATTGCCCCTCTGGTATTCCTACAACCCGGCCTGGGCCCAGATCGAAAGCGAGCACGTCTTCCAGCTGGCGTTGGTCGATGTCGCCACGGGCCGGGCGACGGTCAAAGAGGCCGTCGACAGGGCGTTCGTCCGGGCCGAGCAGATTTTCGCGAAATATCCGATCGAGCAGGCCTGACCCCGCAGGTAACTAGACGCCGCGTTTCACCAACGGCCGTACGACCGTTCCGCAATTGAAAACGGAACGGCGGCAACAGATTTATCAGGCAAACCCAGGCAACACAGGGGGCAGCGATGGATGCGAACGGCTTGGTCGTAATGCCCGGGATGGGGCCGGTGTGGAGGATGGCTCCGGGGCGATCCTCCACCCTCAAACTGCGAAACGGCGAGACCGACGAGAGCGTGATGATGTTCGAGGAGGTGGCGCCGGTCGACACCGTGACGCCGATGCACCTCCATCACGACAGCGATGAGGTCGCCTACGTATTGGCCGGCGAGATCACCTTCAAGATCGGTGATGCGGTCACTGTTGGCGGGCCGGGCACCTGTGCCTTCATGCCGCGCGACGTGCCGCATGCCTGGAAGAGTACGGGCGCCGAGACAGGCCGTGTGCTGTTTATGTACACCCCCGGCGGCGCGGGAAAGCTCTTCGAGGAGATGGCGGTTCGTCCGGTGGACCCGATGAACCAGCAAGAGTTCGGCGCGGCCGCCGAACGGCATGGCTGGGAGATTGTTGGCCCGCCGCCGTTCTGAGCAGACGAAACCCCGGCACCGCCGTATCCCGGGGTTTTACCGAAATCACTGTAGCCAGCCACGTCGGCGGCCAGGATGGCCGATGCGCGGGCCTAGCCGACCGCCCTCAGCCGAGGCACCAGGCGAGGATGCCCTTTTGTGCGTGGAGGCGGTTTTCCGCCTCGTCCCACACCACCGATTGCGGACCGTCGATGACCCCGGCGGTCACTTCCTCGCCGCGTTTGGCGGGCAGGCAATGCATGAAGATCGCATCGGGTTTGGCCTGCGCCATCAGCCGCTCGTCGACGCGATAGGGCGCCAGGAGGTTGTGGCGGTTGACGCTGGCCTCGACCCCCATCGACACCCAGGTGTCGGTGACGACGCAATCCGATCCCGCCACCGCCTCGCCGGGGTCGGCGGTGAGGCTGACCCGGCCGCCCTCGCGTCGCGCCCAGCCGATCAGTTCGGGTGCCGGCTGCAGCGGCTCCGGGCAGGCGAGCCGCAAGGTAAAGCCGAAGCGCACGGCCGCGTGGATCCAGCTCGTCGCAACGTTGTTGCCGTCGCCCGACCACGCCACGACGGTATCGGCAACCGGGCCCTTGCGCTCCTGCAATGTCATCACGTCGGCCATGATCTGGCACGGGTGCGAGGCATCGGTCAGCCCGTTGATCACCGGCACGGTCGCGTATTGCGCCATGTCTTCGAGCTTTTGCGCATGGTTGGTGCGGATCATGATCGCATCCACATAGCGCGACAGCACCCGCGCCGTATCGGCCACGGTCTCGCCGCGGCCGAGCTGGCTGTCGGCGGTGCCGAGCACGATCGTGTCGCCGCCCAATTGGCGCATCGCCACCTCGAACGACACGCGGGTGCGGGTCGACGGCTTCTCGAAGATGAGGGCCAGCGTCTTGCCTTCGAGCGGGCGGTCGCGGCGTCCGTTCTTGTAGGCAAAGCCGAGGTCGAGCATGCCGCGCAATTCGGGCGTTTCATGCCGGTCGATGTCGAGAAAATGGCGCGGCGGGCCGTCTTTCCGCGGGCCGCCGGCCAGGGTTGCGCTATGCGCCAGCGCCCCTATGCCGCGGGCCATTCCCGCGCCACCTTGTGCATGATGTCGAGCGCGGCGGCGATCTCCCGGTCGCCGATGACCAGCGGCGGCAGGATGCGCAACACGTTGTCGCCGGCGGTCAGCACCAGGAGCCCCTCCTGCCGCAGCTTGGCGACGATGTCGCCGGCCGGCACCACGCATTTGATGCCGAGCAGCAACCCGGCGCCGCGCACGCTGTCGAACAGCTTCGGATAGGCCGCCGCCAGTTCTTCCAGCTTGGCGCGGAACCTGGTCGCGACCGCGGCGACGCCGTCGAAGAAACCCGGCGCCAGCATCACGTCCAGGACCGCGTTGCCGGCTGCGACCGCCATCGGGTTGCCGCCGAAAGTCGAGCCGTGCGTGCCCGGCACCATGCCGACCGCGGCCTTTTCGCTGGCGAGGCAGGCGCCGATCGGGAAGCCGTTGCCGAGCGCCTTCGCCACCGCCATCACATCGGGCGCGACGCCGGACCACTGGTGTGCGAACAACTTGCCGGTGCGGCCCATGCCGCACTGCACCTCGTCGTAGACGAGCAGCAGGCCGAATTCGTCGGCGATCGCGCGCAGCCCCTTCAGGTAATCGGCCGAGGGCGCGCGCACGCCGCCTTCGCCCTGCACCGGCTCGACCAGGATCGCCGCCGTCTCGGGCGTCACCGCAGCGCGCATCTCGTTGAGGTTGTTGAAGGCGACGTGATCGAACCCGTCCATGACCGGGCCGAACCCCTTGAGGTAGTTTTCGGCCCCGGCGGCGGCGAGAGTGGCAAAGCTGCGGCCGTGGAACGAGCCCTGGCAGCCGATGATGCGATAGCGCTCGGGGTGTCCGGTCTCGCTCTGGTACTTGCGCGCAACCTTGAGCGCCAGTTCGACCGCCTCGGCGCCCGAATTGTTGAAGAACACGGTGTCGGCAAAGCTGTTGTCGACGAGCCGCTGCGCCAGCCGCTCCTGCCCCGGAATGCGGAACAGGTTGGAGCTGTGCCACAGCGCTCCCGCCTGCGCGGTCACCGCCTCGATCACGTGCGGGTGGCAATGGCCGAGCGAGGTCACCCCGATCCCGCTGGTCAGGTCGAGAAACCTGCGGCCGTCGGTGGCGTAAAGATAGGCGCCTTCGCCCCGTTCGACGGCGACATCCCACCGACCGTAGGTCGGCATTACGGCTGAAATCACGAGCGTTCTCCTGTGCGATGAGGATGCGGAAAAGGTCGGCGACGCAGGCTTATCGTCGTCGTCGTCCGCCCGCCGGCGCGGGCGGCCATGTCGCTTCCGCAATCCGGCCGATGATGCCGGGCTTCCGCCTCATCGCGTTCTCCTCGCCGCGTGCGGCGGGCCGCCGCGCGCGCATCGGGCAGGAAAGCGGCGGAGTATGAGGATGCCTGCCATCCCTGTCAATTCGCGCCCGCAGCAATGGTGCGGTGGCGATGACCGCTGACCTCGGCCCCGTCATGCGCGGTCAGCCGCAGGAAACCGATGCAGGAAGCCAGCGGCAGGAGCGCGACCAGCATGAAGACGATGCGGAAATCGCCGACCGTGATCGGCGCCCGCCCGGCAATCAGCGCCAGCAGCGCCGCACCGAGCGCCACACCGAACCCGCGCGCCAGTTGCTGGATGACGCCGCTGAAGCTGGTGCTGCGGCTCAATTGCGTCGAGGGCACGTCGGCAAAGCTGACCGTGTTGAGCCCGATATACTGGATGCTGCGAACGCAGCCCGACACCAGGACGCAGGCCAGCATGATCCATTTCGGCGTGTCCGCGCCGAGCAGGGCAAAGACCGCGATCACCGCCGCCGAAACCACCGCACCGGCCGACAGCAGCACGCGAAACCCGAGTGCGCGCAATAAGGCCCGCGATCCGGTGCGCACGCACATCGCCCCGAGGCTCGATGAAAAGCTCAACAGCCCGGATTCTGCCGGCGACATGCCGAACCCGACCTGGAACAGGAGCGGCACGAGCAGCGGCATCGAATCAAGGCCCATCCGGCAAACCCCGCCGGTCATCGTGCCGATGCGGAAGGTGCGGATGCCGAGCAGCGCCAGGTCGAGCACCGGTGCCCGGCTGTGCCGCGCGTGGTGCACGTAAAGCACGAGCATGGCCAGCGCCAGCGGGAAGAAGGCGTAGCCGAGCGCCGGCCACAGCATCGGCCGGCCGAGGTTCTCGATCGCCAATTCGAGCATGAACAGGCCAACGCCGGCGATGACGAACCCGCCGATGTCGAAGCGGGTCGGCGCCGGCGCACGGTAGTTCTCGAACAGCCAGAGGGCCAAGACGGCCCCCAGCACGCCGATCGGGATGTTCAGGTAAAAGATCGCGCGCCAGGACACGTAGGTCGTCAGGAAGCCGCCGACGATCGGGCCGACCGTCGGCCCGACCATCGCCGGGATCGTCATCCAGTTCATCGCCGAGACGAGGCCGGCGCGCGGAAAGCTGCGCAACAGGATCAGCCGGCCGACCGGGGTCATCATCGCGCCGCCGAACCCCTGCACCGCGCGCATCGCGATCAGCATCGGCAGGTTGACCGACAGCCCGCACAGCGCCGAACTGGCGGTGAAGATCAGCACGGCGGTGCAGAATACCGACCGCGTGCCGTTGCGGTCGGCGATCCAGCCGCTGACCGGGATGAACACGGCGAGGCTCAACAGATAGGCGGTGATCGCCAGGTTGAGGCGCAGCGCCTGGACCCCGAAGGTTTTCGCCATCGCCGGGATCGACACCGCCAGCACCGTCGAATCGAGCCCCTCCATGAAAAAGGCGCAGCCGACGATCAGCGGGATCACCACACGCATCCGCGGCAGCATGTTCGGTGGGGACAGCGCTGCTTCGCTCACGCGAGATCTCGGATGGTGTCGTGGGGTTTGGCCGAGACGAGATCGTAGAGGACAATGGGCGGCGATGGGGAAAGAAACTCGCCCGCACACGCTTGACTCCGCGCTGATCGAACGCTGGGCCGCCGCCTATCTCGAACGGTTTCCGAGCTCGGCGGCGAATTTGCGGCGCGTGCTGTTGCGCCGGGTGCGCCGGCTCGGTGTGGACGGCGAAAGCGAACGCGCGGCCGCCGCGGCAATCGACGCGCTGATCGCCCGCTATCGCCAGGCGGGGGTGATCGACGATGTCGCCTATGCCGCCGCCCGTGCCCGCACCCGGCTGCGGCGCGGCCAGTCATTGCGCACGATCCGCGCCGGGCTCGCCGCCAAGGGGGTCGCCGATGCCGACCGCGAGGCCGCCCTCGCCGCACTCGACGGCGCCGATCCCGAGCTTGCCGCGGCCTGTGCCTTTGCCCGGCGCCGGCACCTCGGGCCGTTTCGGACCGCTGCCGTCGACCGCGAGCGCGAGCTGGCCGCGTTCGCCCGCGCCGGGTTTTCGCGCCATGTGGCCGAAACCGTGCTGGCCTGCGCCGACGCCGATGCAGTGGCGGCAATGTTGCGAGGGGAATGCTGAGAAGGGCCTCAGTTGTCGTGTCGGAAAGCAGGTCATGTTGCGATTGACGGCGAGACGCATCTGCCGTCTTGCCGTCCAATCCCGGTACCCTATTTACCGAGGACGTTATGATACCGGCGAGGGTTATGTAATGGCCGAGGTTCAACTTTCCGTGCGCAGCGCCAAGGCGCGTGAACTGGCGCATCGCCTCGCTCGGCGCGAGCATCGCTCGATCGCCGACATCGTGGAGCGCGCCCTTGAAGCCTGCGAAATCCGCGAGGCCGGCCGCGAGCCCGCCGCCGCCTTTTATGCGCGCCTGTCGAACGATTGCGGCAGCGATATCGACCTGGAAACGGTCATCCGCGAAAGCCGGAAAACGCTCCGGGAC
>JASHNY010000072.1 GCA_030041385.1 Alphaproteobacteria bacterium | reverse complement strand
CATGGCGCGGAACACCGCGGCGGGGCGCCGGCAGCTTCCGTCCGCGGCCAGGCGGGTCCGCGCGCCCCGTGGGCCGGCACGCCGCGCAATGCGCCCTGCCCATGCGGCTCCGGCCGGAAGTTCAAGCACTGCCACGGGCGCATCTGAGGGCCCCTGCCCGCCCGGACGCTCGCCCCGCATCGGCGCGATTGACACCGGCGCGAGCGGCGGTCTAGCGTCTATCGGCGCTCCTGACCGGAGTATGCAAGCAGTCCCCGGGAATGGGGCGGCCAGTCCGCGAGTTTCGCGCACTGGCCTTTTTGGTTAGCCACAGAGGCTACGAGGCCTGTCGCACCGATGTTCGAAAGCCTGAGCAATCGCCTTAACGAGGTCTTCGACCGGCTGCGCCGCCGCGGCACGCTGAGCGAAGACGATGTTGGCGCGGCCTTGCGCGAGATCCGCATCGCCTTGCTCGAAGCCGACGTGGCCTTGCCGGTGGTGCGCGATTTCGTCGCCGCGGTGCGTGCGGAGGCGGTCGGCCAGGCGGTATTGCGCTCGGTGACGCCGGGCCAGATGGTGGTCAAGATTGTTCACGACCACCTCGTCAAGGTGCTCGGCGGCGAAGAGGAGCGCGGCCCGTCCGGCGGTCCCGCGGGGCTCGACCTCAATGCCCCGGCGCCGGTAGCGGTGATGCTGGTCGGATTGCAGGGCTCGGGCAAGACGACCACCGCGGCGAAAATCGGCCTGCGGCTGAAGACCCGCGAACGGAAAAAAGTGTTGATGGCCTCGCTCGACGTGCAGCGGCCGGCGGCGCAGGAACAGCTTGCCCAGCTCGGCCGCCAGACCGGCGTTGCGACCTTGCCGATCGTCGCCGGCGAGCGGCCGGTGGCAATCGCCCGCCGCGCCTTGCAGGTCGCGCGCGGCGAAGGTTACGACGTGGTATTGCTCGACACCGCCGGCCGGCTCCACGTCAACGAGGAATTGATGCTCGAGGTGGCCGCGGTGCGCGAGGCGACGACGCCGCACCAGACCCTGCTCGTCGCCGATGCGATGACCGGCCAGGACGCGGTCAACGTCGCCAAGGCGTTCGCCGAGCGCACCGGCCTCACCGGCATCGTGCTGACCCGCGTCGATGGCGACGCGCGCGGCGGCGCGGCTTTGTCGATGCGCGCGGTGACCGGCAAGCCGATCGTGTTCATCGGCACCGGCGAAAAGATCGATGCGCTCGAACCATTCCACCCGGCACGCATTGCCGGCCGCATCCTCGGCATGGGCGATGTCGTCTCGCTGGTCGAGCGCGCCGCCGAGACCGCCGACAAGGACGATGCCGACCGGCTCGCCGCGCGTCTGGAGCAGGGCCGGTTCGACCTGGACGACCTCGCCAGCCAGCTTCGCCAATTGCGCCGCATGGGCGGAATGAGCAGCATGCTCGGCATGCTGCCGGGCATCGGCAAGATCAAGCGCCAGATCGACGCCGCCAATCTCGACGAGAAATTGCTGGCACGGCAGGAGGCAATCATCTCGTCGATGACCAAGAGCGAGCGCAAAAACCCGAAACTGTTGAACGCCTCGCGCCGCATCCGCATCGCCCAGGGCTCGGGGACATCGGTGCCCGAAATCAATCGCCTCCTGAAGCAGTACCAGGACATGGCCGGGATGATGAAAAAGATGAAAAAGCTCGGCCAGCGCGGCCTGATGCGGCACGGCCTGTCGGCACTGATGCCGGGCGGTGGTGGGTTCCATCGTTAGTTCAGGATAAACATCCATACAAACCAAGGTCTTGTGTGTGTATTCTGACACCGAATGAGAGGTTGTTGATGGCATTGAAAATCCGGCTCGCCCGCGGCGGTGCGAAGAAGCGGCCGTTCTACAGCATCGTCGTCGCCGACGCGCGCAGCCCGCGCGACGGACGGTTCATCGAAAAGCTCGGCACCTATAACCCGATGCTGGCGCGCGACCATGCCGACCGGGTGACCCTGAAGGCCGAGCGCATCCAGCACTGGCTGGGCGTCGGCGCGCAGCCGACCGAGCGCGTGGCGCGCTTTCTCGGCGATGCCGGGCTGGCGGAAAAGCCGGCGATCCGCGAGACTCCGAGCAAATCCACCCCCAAGGCCAAGGCGCAGGCGCGCGCCAAGGAAGCGGCCGAGGCGGCCGCCGCCGCGCGCGGCTGAGGATGCAGCGGCGGTGCGCATGACGGGATCACGGAACGCGGCCGTCGCGGCCGCGAGCGAGCGGGACGCCCGCGCTCCGTCGGCGCACCGCGTCTGCCTCGCGGTCGTCGCCGGTGCGCATGGCGTGCGCGGCGCGGTTCGGCTCAAAAGCTTTGCCCAGGATCCGCTCGCGATCGCACGCTACGGTCCGCTCGAAGACGAAAGCGGCGCGACCCGGTTCACGGTGCGGGTGGTCGGCGCCGGCAAGGGCGTCCTGATCGCCCGGCTTTCGGGAGTCGCCGACCGCGACCGTGCCGAGGCATTGCGCGGCGCCCGCCTGTATCTGCCGCGTGCCGCGTTGCCGCCGCCGGCCGAAGACGAATACTACCACGCGGATCTGATCGGGCTTGCTGCCGTGCTCGGCGACGGCCTGCGGATCGGCGAGGTGCGCGCGGTGCACGATTTCGGCGCCGGCGACATGCTGGAGATCGCCCGCTCGAAAGGACCGCCGCTATTGGTGCCGTTCACCCGCGCCGTCGTGCCGGAAATCGACCTCGGCGCCGGGCATCTCGTCATTGACCCGCCCGCAGGATTGCTCGACGCGCCGCCGCGCCGGCGCGAGGAGGCGCCGGCATGACCTGGCGCGCGACGGTGCTCACGATCTTCCCCGAGATGCTGCCAGGGCCGCTCGCCTTCTCGCTCGCCGGCAAGGCCTTGCGTGAAGGCATCTGGAGCCTGGAAACGGTGGACATCCGCGATTTCGCCCGCGATAAGCACCGTTCGGTCGATGATGCGCCGTTCGGCGGCGGCCCGGGAATGGTGATGCGGCCCGATGTGCTCGACGCGGCGATTGCCGCGGCCGGCGGCTGCGGCCCGCTCATTCACCTGTCGCCGCGCGGGCAAAGGCTCGACCAGCAGCGCGTGCGCGAGCTGGCCGCGATGCCGGGGGTGACCCTGGTGTGCGGCCGGTTCGAAGGCATCGACGAGCGGCTGCTCGAGGCGCGCGCGATTACCGAGGTGAGCCTCGGCGATTTCGTGCTGTCCGGTGGCGAGCCCGCGGCGATCGCCTTGATCGATGCGTGCGTGCGGCTGCTGCCCGGAGTCGTCGGCTGCGGCGAAACCCTGGCCGAAGAAAGTTTTGTCGAAGACCTGCTCGAATATCCGCAATATACCCGGCCCCAGCTTTGGCAGGGGCGGGCCGTACCCGAGGTTCTGGTTTCCGGCGACCATCAGCGCATCCGCGACTGGCGGCGCCGGGAAGCGGAGCGTCTGACCCGCGAACGCCGTCCCGATTTGTGGGCGCGCCATCATGCGAGACAAACGGCCGGGCCGGCAAAGAGGCAAGAGGTGACGAGATGAATTTGTTGCAGGAGCTGGAAGCCGAGCAGGTGGCGAAACTGGCCGGCCAGCGCCCGGTTCCGTCGTTCCAGGCCGGCGACACCGTGCGCGTCAGCGTCAAGGTTGTCGAGGGCGAGCGCGAGCGCATCCAGGCGTTCGAGGGCGTGTGCATCGCCCGCAAGAACGCCGGGATCAACTCCAACTTCACATTGCGCAAGATCTCGTATGGCGAGGGGGTCGAGCGCGTCTTTCCGCTCCATTCGCCACGCATCACCGCGATCGAGGTGGTGCGCCGCGGCGCCGTGCGCCGCGCCAAGCTCTATTACCTGCGCGGCCGCACCGGCAAGGCGGCGCGCATCGCCGAACGCGACCGCGGCCGCCGCGAAGGCGCCGCCGAATCCTGATTTTCCGGAGACCTGCCATGGCGCCGCCGCGCACCTTGTTCGACAAGATCTGGGCCAGCCATGTCATCGCCCCACAGGGCGAAGGCACCTACCTGATCTATATCGATCTTCACCTGATACATGAGGTCACGACGCCGCAAGCCTTTGAAGGGTTGAAGCTTGCCGGCCGCAAAGTTCACCGCCCGGACGCGACGATGGCGGTGGCCGATCACAACATCCCGACCACCAACCGCAAGGCCGGCGCCGCCGGCATCACCGAGCCGGACTCCAAGCTCCAGGTCGATACGCTCGAGCGCAACGTGAAGGAATTCGGGGTTCCCTATTTCCCGATCGACAGCATCGACCAGGGCATCGTCCACGTGATCGGACCAGAGCAGGGACTAAGCCAGCCCGGCATGACCATCGTCTGTGGCGACAGCCACACCGCGACGCATGGCGCGATGGGCGCGCTCGCCTTCGGCATCGGCACGTCGGAGGTGGAGCACGTTCTCGCGACCCAGACGCTGATCCAGGCGCCGGCGAAGAACATGCTGATCAAGGTCGACGGGTCGCTCGGCACCGGGGTCAGCCCGAAGGACGTGATCCTGGCGATCATCGCCAAGATCGGCACTGCCGGCGGCACCGGCCACGTGTTCGAATATGCCGGCAGCACCTTCCGCGACATGTCGATGGAAGGGCGGATGACCGTGTGCAACATGTCGATCGAGGCCGGCGCCCGCGCCGGGCTCGTCGCCCCCGACGACAAGACCTTTGCCTACATGATGGGCCGCCCCTATGCGCCGAAAGGCGCGGCGTGGGAGCAGGCGCTGGCCTACTGGAAGACGCTGCCCTCCGACCCCGGGGTCAAATACGACAAGGAGGCGCATCTCGACGCCAAGGACATCGCCCCGCACGTGACCTGGGGCACCAACCCGGAGCAGGCGGCGCCGATCACCGGCCGCGTCCCCGACCCGGCCCAGGTGGACGACCCGTTGAAGCGGGCGTTCATGGAGCGGGCGCTGCAATACATGCAGCTGCAGCCGAACACGCGGCTTACCGACGTGCCGGTGCAGCGCGTCTTCATCGGCTCGTGCACCAACAGCCGCATCGAGGATTTGCGCGCCGCCGCGGCGATCGCCAAGGGCCGCAAGGTCGCCGACGGCGTCGTCGCATTGGTCGTGCCCGGCTCAGGCCACGTCAAGCACCAGGCCGAGGAGGAAGGGCTCGACCGCATCTTCCTCGAAGCCGGGTTTGAGTGGCGCGACGCCGGCTGCTCGATGTGCATGTCGATGAACGACGACAAGGCGATGAACGGCGAGCGCGTCGCCACCACCTCGAACCGCAATTTCGAGGGCCGCCAGGGCAAGAATGCGAAATCGCACCTGATGGGTCCGGCCATGGCCGCCGCCGCCGCCGTCACCGGCCGCCTTGCCGACGTGCGCGATTTCGGCTGAGGAGATCAGGCCGAGATTGCTTCGTCGGCCTTCGGCCGCTTCGCAATGACAATCTCCGGCGTCATTGCGGCCCCGGACCGGGTCCGGAGGGAAGCAACCTCGCGCCGCTTGGAGGAATCACCATGGAAAAGTTCACTGAATTGACCGGCGTCGCCGCGCCATTGCCGATCATCAACCTCGACACCGACAAGATCTTTCCGGCGATCTATCTGAAGACGATCAAGCGCACCGGCCTGTCGCAATGGCTGTTCCAGGAAATCCGCTTCCGGCCGGACGGGTCGGAGAACCCGGATTTCGTCCTCAACCAGGCTCCGTATCGTCAGGCCAAAATCCTGATCGGCGCGGATAATTTCGGCTGCGGGTCGAGCCGCGAGCATGCGCCGTGGGCGCTTCTCGATTTCGGCATCCGCTGCGTCATCGCGCCGAGCTTTGCCGACATCTTCTACAACAACTGCTTCAAGAACGGCATCCTGCCGATCAAATTGCCGAAGGAAATCTGCGACGAATTGATGGAAGACGCCAAGAAGGGCGCCAACGCGGTCATGACGATCGACCTCGAAAGCCAGACCGTCTCGCGCCCCGATGGCGAGAAGGTGCATTTCGAACTCGATGCGTTCCGCAAGCGCTGCCTGTTGAACGGCATCGACGATATCGGGCTCACCGAGCAGAAAGGCGCCGATATCGGCAATTACGAGGAAAAGGCTCGTCTTGGCCGCCCCTGGCTGTTCGGCATGACCCAGAAACAGGCCTGACCCGCTCGGCGAGCCGGCGTTGCGTCCTTCGAGACGCCCGCTGCGCGGGCTCCTCGCGATGAGGAAGGTCCGAAGATACTCCCACAACTGCCGGATGCCCCGCACCGTCTATCCTCATCCTGAGGAGCGCCCATAGGCGCGTCTCGAAGGACGCACCGTCGCTGCCGCAGTCCCAACCTAGAGAGCCCGCCCATGCCCCAATCCCACTCCAACCGCAAAGTCCTCGTGCTCCCCGGTGACGGCATCGGCCCGGAAATCATGGGCGAGGTGATGCGCGTCGTTGAATTCTTCGACAAGCAGCGCATCGCCAGTTTCGACCTCACCCAGGGCCTGGTCGGCGGCGCCGCCTATGATGCCGACGGGGTGCCGCTGACCGATGCGACGCTAGCAAAGGCGCAGGCCAGCGATGCAGTGCTGTTCGGCTCGGTCGGCGGGCCGAAATGGGAGAAATTGCCGTTTCAGCTCCAGCCTGAGCGCGGCCTCCTCAAGCTGCGCAAGGAGATGGACCTGTTCGCCAATCTGCGCCCCGCCGTGGTGTTCGAGGCGCTCGCCGACGCGTCGAGCCTCAAGCCCGAGCTGGTCTCGGGCCTCGACCTGTTGATCGTTCGGGAATT
>JASHNY010000071.1 GCA_030041385.1 Alphaproteobacteria bacterium | reverse complement strand
TGCGGCGCGACTGGCGCAGGGGATGAGCATCCGCGACGCCGCCAGGGAGTTGCGCCTGGGGCTCGGCACCGCGCGAAACCATCTCAAATCCATTTTCGCCAAGAGCGGCACCCGGCGCCAAGGCGAGCTGATCGCCCTGCTGTCGCGGTTTTGCGTATGAGGGGGCCAGTCCATTAAATGCACTGTCACCGTGATTCCCTGCTGTCGCGGTTTTGCGTATGAGGGGGCCGGTCCATTAAGTGCACTGTCACCGTAATTCCATTGAGTGCACTGTCACCGTAATTCTGTCACCGTAATTCCCCTAATTACGTAATTACGGTGACAGTGCACTCAATGGCCCCTCTCCCGCATTGCGGGAGAGGGGGGACCAGACGCGAAGCGGCTGGTGGGTGAGGGTAGGCCGTCCGTCGGCCTATCGCTGCAGATCCCTCGCGGCCTTGGCGGCCGGGCGCAGGGCGCAGCGCTGCAGCCAGTCGGCAGCCTTCGGGAACGGAGCGAAGTCGATGCGCGCCGGCCGCGCCCAGGACAGGATGCTGGCGACGTTGAGATCGGCGACCGTAAACGCCGCGCCGAGCAGATAGGGCGCCTTGGCGAGCGCGCCGTCGAGTACGCCGAGCGGGTGTGCCAGTTCGCGCTCGGCTGCGTCGGCCGCGGCCGCGTTACGCTGGCCTTCGGGCAGGATCGCGCGGTTGAACATCGCGGTCAGCACGTTGCGCTCGATCTCAGTCATGCCCCACAGGCTCCATTGCCAGGCGCGGGCCTCGTCTTCAAGCGCGGTCGGGTACAAGGTGCCGGCGCCGTATTTCTTGGCGAGATAGAGGTTGATCGCCATCGACTCCCACAGGATGAAGCCGTCGTCGTCGATCGCCGGAATGTGGCCGTTGGGGTTGATCGCCAGATAGGGCGGCTGGCGCGTCTCGCCGGTGTCGAAGCCGATCGGAATGCTGTCGTAGTCGAGCCCCAACTCCTTCGCCATCCACAACACGCGGAAGGCGCGTGAGCGCGGGGTGCCGTAGATCTTGAGCTTGGCCATGATGCCTCCGCAGAAATCTCGGCCAGCCTCGCACGGCGGCGGGGCTGGGGCAATCGCGGCCGTGCCGAGGGCCGCGGCCGGTTACTCGGTCCGGAAGGCGGCAACGAAACCGGGATGGCACCGGCTGAAAAGATGGGCGAGGGCATGGCCGAGCCGGCGAAACCCCTCGACCTGGTGGGCGAGATAGCCGCAGCGGATCGCCCGCCCGCTCAGCGCGGCAACGCCGGTCGGCAGGAACTGGCCGGTGCGCCGGGCCGTCCTGAACAAATGATCCCAAAGCGGGAGGATGATCGCGAAATTGCATCCCATCGTGCGGTCGAACGGCGCTTGGGCGTGTTCGATCGCATGATGCAGGCGGTGGTATTGCGGCCCGACCAGCAAGGCGCCGCCGATCCGGCCGAAATCGACCCGGACATTGGTGTGTGACAGGCTCTCGATCATCCGCAGCCCGATGATGACGAACGGGAACTCGCCGGGGGTGATGCCGATCAGCAATGCCACCGCGGCGTCCCACGTAGCGACGAGCATGTCGTCGAGCACGTGGTTGCGGTCGTCGCTCCACAATGTCATCTGGCGCTGGTCGTGGTGCAGGCTGTGCAGCGCCCACCACCACGGCAGGCGATGCTGCAATCGGTGGCGCCAGTATTCGCCGAAATCGAGCACGACGATGTAGACGAGAAGAGTGACCAACGGCCATCCCCGCAATGCCGGCACCACCTGCTCGATCGTCGGCGGGATGTAGCCTTTGAAGCGCAGATAGGAATCGATCGCAGTGCCGATCGGGGTCAACAGCAGAAAGATGATCGCCGGCACGATGCCCAGCTTGTGCACGAGGGTATAGACGATGTCGGTCCATACCGCGCGCCGGTCGGTGCGGCGTTCGACCGGCCGCCACAATTCGAGCGGGCGAAACAGGATGTACGTTACGGCAATCGCCAACGCGCCGAGCAGCACGACCTCGAGGCCCTCGAACACGTCCTCGGCCCAGTCCATCAATCCAAGCCAGTAGAGCACCGGCTGGACTGTTGCCTGGAAGACGATCCCCTGAACCTGGCCGACCAGTCGCATCAGCGCGTCGCTCATCGGGCGCCTCCGAAACCTGTCAGTACATGAAAATCCCGTGCGGGGAGCGGCCGACCGGGATCGTCGCCTTCAGCGCACCCGAGGCGGTCTCGATCACGTCCACCCACGCACGCCAGCGTCCGGTGACCCACAGTTCCTGCCCGTCCGGGGTCACCACCATATCGTCCGGGCCGCCGGGGGCCTTGAGCGTGCCGGTCACCTTGAGCGTGTCGGCATCGAGTGTCGAGATCGTGCCGGCGACCCGGTTGGTCACGTAGAGCGTCTTGCCGTCGGGCGAGACCTGGAAATTGTGCGCGCCGCGCCCGGTGCGAATGGTGCGAAGGATCGCGCCGCTTTTGGGATCGACCTCGGCGATGTGGTCGGAGCCCATGATTGCGGCCAGCACGGTGCCGGTCTTGCGCGTCCACACGCCGGCCGGCTGCGGCCCGACCAGCACGTTCCACCGCACCTTGCCCGATGCGAGATCGATTGCGATCAACCGGTCGGTGCCCTGCAGGCTGACGAATACGGTCTTGCTGTCGGCCGAAAAGGCGATATGGCTCGGCATCGTTTCGGCAGGAAGGCGATGCACGAGCTTGTAGGTCGCCGCGTCGTAGATGTCGACCCGGTTGAGGCGCAGCGAATTGGCGACAAACCACTTGGCGTCGGGGCTGAAGCCGATCTGGTAGGGGTCGCTGATTCCGAGCCGCCGCGCGATCTTGCCGGTCGCGCGGTCGATAAACACCAGCTCGTTCCCTTCCGAATCGGCAATCAGCAGGAACTTCGTGTCCGGCGTCATCATCAAATGGTTCGGCGATCGCCCGATATAGACGCGGGACGTTTCCTGATAGGTGTCGCCGTCGAGAACGCTCAGTGAATCGTCGTCGGAATTGAGCACGATCACGGTTTTTGCCGAGGCCGCTGCGGCGACGGTTATCCCGACGGCAAGGGCGGCGACGGCGGCGAGACGGTGCAGCAACGATGGCGGCGGCAAGGACCACACGGCGCGACAACCGACGACGGGAGGTGAAAGACAGCACAGACCGGGCCAGCCAGCCGCGCTTGCAATACATAATCCGTCGCCGATTGCGAAGAAAGACCGCTTCGCACTTCGCCGCGCGCTAATGCAACCCCTGCGGCAGTATGGCAATGGCGCTGTCGATCAGCCCTGCCCGGCGCTGGTCATCGAGCCCGCCGGCGATAACCTCGCCCGCCGCGGCGATCGCGATATCGACCGCCGCCGTGCGGATGTCGGCGAGAGCCTTGGCCTCGGCCTGGGCGATCCGCTCCTCGGCAAGGCGCTGGCGCCGTTCCAGCGATTGCGCCAGGTCGCGGGCGGCCTGGGCGGTGATGCGCTCGGCTTCGGCCCTGGCATGGCCGACGATCGCCTCCGCCTCGGCAATCGCCTCGCTCTGCCGCCGCTGGTAATCCGCCAGCAGGCGCTCGGCCTCCTCGCGCAGGCTTTGCGCCTCGCCGAGTTCGGCGCCGATGCGGCGGCCGCGCTCGTCGAGGCTGGAGACGATGGCGCGGCTCCCCGGCTTCCACACCACCGCGACGAAGACGATCGCGGCGACCAGAACCCAGAATTCGGGGTCAGCCAGAAAGTGCGGCATCAGGCGGCCCGCCGCGTCGCGGCGGCCTCGACGGCCGCCGCCAACTTGCCGGGATCGGCGGCCGTGCCGGTGAGTTTCTCGACCACCGCGCTGCCGACATCGGCGGCGATGCCGCGCATTTCGGCAAGCGCCTGCTGTTTCATGGCGGCGATGCGCTGCTCGGCTTGGGCGACCTGCTCGGCCAGTGCGGCGGCCAGTTCGCGCTGGCGCTCGGCCGCCTCGGCGGCGAGCCGCTCGGCGTTTTGCCGCAACGCCGCCTGCGCCTCGGCGCGAGCCGCGGCGAGCGTGTTTTGGTACGCCGCCAGCACGGCTTCCGCCTGGCTTTTCAATTCCGCCGCGCGCGTCAGGTCGTTGTCGAGGCGCTTGCGGCGGTCCTCGATCGCCTGCCCGACCCGCGGCAGCGCGAGCCAGCGCATCAGCACGTAAAGCACGACGAACGTTACCAGCAGCCAGAACAGCTGGGTCGGAAAGGTGGAGGCGTCGAGTTGCGGCATGGCTCGGTCGTTGCGGTTGCCGGTGCGCCCGTCACACCGCGTAAAGCACGAGGAACGCGATCAGCAGCGCATACAGCGCCACCGCCTCGGTCAGCGCAAACCCCAGCATGCCGATGCCGAACACCTGGTCGCGCGCCGCCGGGTTGCGGGCGATCGAGCTGATCAGCGATCCGAAAATGTTGCCGATGCCGATGCCGGCGCCCAGCACGCCGATCGCGGCGAGGCCGGCGCCGATCAACTTGGCCGAATGTGGGTCCATTGCGATGTCCTTTATTGAGGCAGTGGCGAAGAGGCTGGTCCGGCGGCGATCCGATCAGTGCAGGTGAATGGCATCGCGCAGGTAGAGACAGGTGAGGATCGTGAAGACGTAGGCCTGCAAGGCGGTGACGATGACTTCGAGCCCATACAGGGCGACATTGACACCGATCGGGAAAAACCCGAACACGCCGAGGGTGATGGTGAAGCCGGCAAACACCGCCATCATCGTGTGACCGGCCATCATGTTGGCGAAGAGCCGGATGCTGAGGCTCACCGGCCGCGACAGGTACGAGACGATCTCGATCGGCACCAGGATCGGCGCCATGAATACCGGCGCTCCCGGCGGGAAGAAGAAGCTGAAGAAATGGATCCCGTGGCGGATGAACGCCACCAGCGTCACCAGCGCAAAGACGAATATCGACAACGCAAAGGTGACGATGATCTGGCTGGTAAAGGTATAGCCGAACGGAATCAGCCCCAGCATGTTGCCGAACAAGACGAACATGAAGATCGAAAACACCAGCGGGAAAAACTCGATGCCCTCGTGTCCGATGTTTTCCTGCACCATTCCGGCGATGAACTCGTAGGACAATTCGGCGACCGATTGCAGCCGGCCCGGCACCAGCGACGCCCGGCGCGTCGCGCCGACCAGCAGCAGCGTGATCAGCACCACCGCGACCGTCATCAACAACGCCGAATTGGTATAGGAGACATCCACCGAGCCGAGGTGGAGCGGTATCAGCCGCTCGATCGTGAACTGCTCCAGTGGGCTTTTCGGACCCGCCACGTTCTACCCCAACCTGCCAATCCCGCCCGTCGCCATCATTGCGGTCGGCCGCTCCGCCCCAACCCCTGTGCGGCGCGGAACGCGTTCAGCATTCCCGCCGCGGCGCCGATGAAGAAGAACACGATAAGACCCCACGGCCGCGTTCCGAGCCAGCGATCGATCAGCCAGCCCAACGCCAGCCCGACCAACAACGATGCCAGGAGCTCGATGCCGATGCGGAAGCCAAACCCGATGCTGCTGGACGGCGGCTCTTCCCCGCCGACCGACGGCTTCCGACCCTGTTCCGGCCGTGCCCGGCTAAGCCTTTCGCCAAGGCGCGCGAGCGGGTCCGACGGTCCTCCTTCGCTCATCCGGGACAGCGTTGACGACGACGATGCGCTGCGGCCGGCACCGGCCGAAGCGCCGCGCACCATAGTGACGCCCTCCGCCCGTGTCAAGCCGCGGCAGGTCTCGGCAAAAGAGGGTATTATCTTTTATTATCAATACAATAGAATTGCCGTCTGCGTTGCGGGCGGGGCACCGATGCAACCCCGGCGCGGGCTCGGGCGCGACGATGCGGCTCACGCGGTGCGCCGCAATTCGGCGGCACGGCCGAGATCGACCGAAACCAATTGCGAAATGCCGCGCTCGGGCATCGTCACGCCGAACAGACGGTCCATGCGCGCCATCGTGATGCGGTGGTGGGTGATCAGCAGAAACCGGGTGCCGGTGGCATCGGCGGTTTCGGCGACGAGGCGGCAGAAGCGGTCGACATTGGCGTCGTCGAGCCCGGCATCGACCTCATCGAGCACGCAGATCGGCGCGGGATGGGTCAGGAACACCGCGAAGACCAGGGCGATTGCGGTCAATGCCTGCTCGCCCCCCGACAACAGCGACAAGGCTTGCGGACGCTTGCCCGGCGGGCTGGCCATGATCTCGAGCCCGGCATCGAGCGGGTCGGCGCCGTCGGCGAAGGCGAGATGCGCCTTGCCGCCGCCGAACAGGCGCGCGAACAACTCGCCGAAATGCGCGTTGAGCCGATCGAAGGCGGCGACGACCCGGTTGCGCCCCTCCTGATCGAGCGCGGCGATGCCGCGGCGCAGCCGGGCGATCGCTTCGGTCAGGTCGCTGCGTTCGCGCGCCAGGCCGGTAATGCGGGCATCGACCTCGGCGGCCTCGGCCTCCGCGACCAGGTTGACCGGCCCCATCGCGTCGCGCTCGCGCAGCAGCCGGTCGAGTCGCGCCGCGATCGCTTCCGGCTCTGCCGGCGCGGCGCCGGGGTCGCGCCCGGCGATTTCGGCCAGGAGATCAGGGACGGTGCCGAGCCGCTCGGCGATCTCGGCACGCAGCCGGTCGAGTGCTGCCGCGGCGGCATCGCGCTGCGCTTCGAGCCGGGCCCGGCGTTCGCGGTGCTCGGCCGCCTCTGCCTCGGCGCGCCGCGAACTGTCGCCGGCGGCGCGCAGTCGGGTCTCGGCCAGTGCCAGCGCATCGGCGGCAGCGCGCTGCTCTGCCGCGGCCTTGGCC
>JASHNY010000070.1 GCA_030041385.1 Alphaproteobacteria bacterium | reverse complement strand
CGTCGCCGACCAGGATCATCGTCGCAGACATGTGAAGCGCCCCCGCTTGTGCCGGATGCCTGTTAGATTGTAGCCGCGCGCCACGACCGCTCCTCGCGTTGTCATCCCGGCGGAGGCCCGACATGGGTCCCGGCTTGCGCCGGGATGACGGCTATTGGAAATGCTATCGTAAGAGGAGACTACCTCTTCTTGATCTTCCCGTCGCAATGAGGTCCGAAATACCATGCAGTTCGATACAGAGGCCGATTTCGTCATCGTCGGCGCCGGCTCGGCCGGGTGTGTGCTCGCCAATCGGTTGAGCGCCGACCCCGCGACGCAGGTCGCGCTGATCGAGGCCGGCGGCAAGGACCGCGATTTCTGGATCCATATTCCGGCCGGGTTCTACCGCAACATCTACAACCAAAAGATCACCTGGCAGTACCAGACCGAGCCGGTCGAAGGGCTGGGCGGGCGGCGCATCCCGTGGCCGCGCGGCAAGGTGCTGGGCGGCTCGTCATCGATCAACGGCCTCATCTACATCCGCGGCCAGCGCCAGGATTTCGACCTGTGGCGCCAGATGGGCAATCCCGGCTGGTCGTATGACGACGTGCTCCCCTATTTCCGCCGCGCCGAAAGCCAGGAGCGCGGGGCCGACGAATTCCATGGCAATGACGGGCCGCTCTCGGTGTCGGATTTGCGCGCGCCGCACGAATTGCACGACGCCTTTATCGCCGCGGCGCAGGAGGCCGGCCACAGGCCGAACCCCGACTTCAACGGCGCCGAACAGGAAGGCGTCGGCACCTACCAGTTGACCGTGCGCAAGATGCGCCGCTGCTCAACCGCGCTCGCCTATCTGCGCCCTGTGCTGAAGCGGCCGAATTTGCGGATCGAAATCCGTGCCTTCGCCCACCGCATCCTGTTCGACGGCAAACGCGCGGTCGGGCTCGAATACGTGCAGGACGGCGTCACCCGCCGCATCCGGGCGCGGCGCGAGGTGCTATTGGCCGGCGGCTCGATCCAATCGCCGCAATTGCTGCAATTGTCCGGGGTCGGGCCGGCGGCGCTGTTGCGCGAGCACGGCATCGGAGTCGTCCATGAACTCCCCGGCGTCGGCGAGAACCTCCAGGACCATCTCGGCTGCCGCGTCATCTACAAGGTGCGCCGGCGCAACACGATCAACGAAATCTCGCGCAGCTGGGTGCGCCAGGGCATGGCCGGGCTCGAATATTTCCTGACCGGCAAGGGCGTATTGATGATGGGCGCGGCGCC
This sequence comes from Alphaproteobacteria bacterium, assembly GCA_030041385.1. GTDB lineage: Bacteria > Pseudomonadota > Alphaproteobacteria > ATCC43930 > CGMCC-115725 > DATARH01. The sequence continues at coordinate 36,674 of JASHNY010000070.1, read as the reverse complement.
GATCGGCCTGTTCGCCAAAACCCGCGAAGGCCTCGCCTCGCCGGATGTGCAGTATCAGTTTTTGGCCGGCAGCCTCGACCAGCCGGGCAAGCCGATGCACCCGTTTCCCGGCTGCTCGCTGGTGTGCATCCCGTGCCGGCCGGAAAGCCGCGGCTGGCTCAGAATCCGCTCGCCCGACCCGGCCGATCTGCCGGCGATGCAGCCGAACTACCTGTCAACCCGCGGCGACCGCGAAACCATGATCGCCGGGCTCAAAATCGCGCGCCGCATCTTCCAGACGCCGACGATGCAGCGCTATGTCGTCTCCGAGTTCTGGCCAGGCAGCGAGGTCGACACCGACGAAGGCTGGCTCGACCATGTCCGCCGCAACGGCAGTACCACCTTTCATCAGGTCAGCACCTGCATGATGGGCAATCACGACATGGCGGTCGTCGACAGCGAGTTGCGCGTGTACGGGATAGAGGGGCTCCGGGTCATCGACGCCTCGGTCATGCCGACGGTGATTTCGGGCAACACCAATGCGGCGACGATCATGATCGCCGAAAAGGGCGCCGATCTGATCCGCGCCGAAGGACGCGCCGCCGCCAGGGCCGCCTAGCGCGGCGGCGCGGCGGGCGGGCGCGGCGCGCCGCGATCACCGTTTCTGGCGCTCCGGTTGATGTATCGGTGAACCAAAAAGTATAAGTTTCGAAAAAGTGACTTTCGTTCTGGAAAGTCATCAACCGGATAACGATATGTCATATTGATGCCGCAAAGCTCCAGCACACTGCAATCGTGCGTATACTTGTATCTCTTCAGTACGTTTATCCCGAAGTATCGCGCTGAAGACCAAGACGGGGGAAGATTGCGCTGCCCCGGATGATTGGACTCCCTAAAAGAGCGGCCTGATTACCGCGGCTGCAATCGCCGGCCCCGCCTGCACCTTGACCACACCGTCACCGCCGACCGGAGCAGGTTCCGCGCGGAACCGCCTTCGCGGTGATCCTTGTTCGCCGAGGCTCAATTATGAGGGACGAGATGACCTATAGAATTTCCTACGACGAGATCCGCATGCTTCCGACCGCGTACACGGAAGATGTCGAGCGGACCGAATATTTCCGCACGGAACAGGAGGCTCTTCACCGGGCGCGAGAATTGCTGGAAGGGAACGAGCACCGCGCGATTTCGATCGCCGACAGCGCCGGCAATGTGGTGGGCGGCTTTCGCCTGCAGCTGAAGCTCGGCTATGCCGGGGAATAGGGCTCCGTAGAGCCGGATAGCGAAACCATTTTTGCGGAACGGGGCGGCCCGATGCGGGCCGCCCTTTTTCGTGCGCCGCCGCCAAGCCGCTTGAGGCGGTACGGCGGGGGCGACACAATGCCCCCGCAACGAGGGGAGCGGCGCATGGCGGAAACGGCGCGATCGCCTTTGGCGATCTATCAGGCGCATCTCGACAAAGGCGAGTTGGCCTATCAGTGGAGCCCGGCGGCCGGCCGGGCGGTGTTCTACCCGCGCGTCGTCTGTCCCTATTCCGGCAATACCGAGCTCGAATGGCGGATCAGCAAAGGGCTCGGCACGGTCTACGCGACCACGGTCACGCATCCGGTGCAGGGTACGCCCTACAATATCGTGCTGGTCGATTGCGACGAGGGGTTTCGGCTGATGAGCCGGGTCGAGGAGATCGACCCGATGGCGGTCAAGATCGGCATGCGGGTCAGGTTCCGCGTCCACCCGGCCGAAGGCGAGCAGCCGGCCTATCCGGTCTTCGTACCGGCGGAGGGTGCGTGATGAGCGGCCCGGATAACCGAGGACTTCGGCGTGGCGGCGCGGCGATCGTCGGCGCCGCCGAAAGCGATCTCGGCCACGTCGCCGAAGGGATGAACGTCATCGACCTGATGGCCCAGGGGATAACGCGCGCCCTCGCCGATTGCGGGCTGGCGCTGAAGGATGTGGACGGGCTGATCTGTGCGACGACGCAGAGCCGCACCTCGGGCCTCAACCTCAGCGAATATCTCGGCATCTCGCCTGCCTTTATCGACACCACGATCATCGGCGGCTCGTCGTTCATGTTCCATGTCGGCCATGCGCTGGCGGCGATCCAGCTCGGCCTGTGCAACGTCGCGGTCATCGCCTACGGCTCGACCCAGCGCAGCGTCGGGCGGCGCCAGGCTTCGGTGCGCGAAATCAACCCGTACGAGACGCCGTATCGGCCGTTTCTCCCCTCCTCCGCCTATGCGCTCGCCGCCTCGCGCCACATGTTCGAATTCGGCACGACGCGCGAGCAGATGGCCGCGGTCGCGGTGGCGGCGCGACAATGGGCGCTGAAAAACCCGGTCGCCTGGGAGAAAAAGCCGCTGTCGATCGACGAGGTGCTCGGCGCGCGCATGGTCAGCTATCCGTTCACGGTGCGCGACATCTGCCTCGTCACCGATGGCGGCGGCGCCATCGTATTGACCGCGCCCGACCGCGCCAAATCGCTGAAAAAGCCGCCGGTCTATGTGCTCGGCCACGGCCAGGCGATCACCCACGCCAATATTTCGTCGATGCCCGATCTGACCGTCACCGGCGCGCTCGCCTCGGGAAAGGCGGCCTATGCAATGGCCGGCCTCGCGGCGAAAGACATCGACGTGGTCGAGCTCTACGACGCCTTCACGATCAACACGATCCTGTTTCTCGAAGATCTCGGCTTCTGCCCGAAAGGCGAGGGCGGCCGGTTTGTCGAGGGCGGGCGCATCGCTCCGGGCGGATCGCTGCCGGTCAACACCAATGGCGGCGGGCTTTCCTATTGCCATCCCGGCATGTACGGGCTGTTCCTGCTGATCGAGGCCGTGCGTCAACTCCGCGGCGAATGCGGCGAGCGCCAAGTCAAGGGCGCCGAAACCGCGATCGCCCACGGCAACGGCGGGGTTCTGTCGTCGCAATCGACGGTGATTTTGGGAACCGAAGCGACGCTTTAGATTTCACCACAGAGGCACAGAGGCACTGAGGGGTCGAGCGGTGTCGAGGTCGCAGACCAATGATCTTCTCACTGAGAGAATTATCGGCTTCGCCATTGAGGTTCACCAACAGCTTGGACCCGGCCTGCTGGAATCGGCATATGAGGAATGCCTGTGCTATGAACTGAAGCAAAACGGCCTGAACTTTCGCCGGCAAGTCCCTCTGCCGGTTGTGTACAAGGCAGTTCGCCTCGACTGTGGTTATCGAAGCGATGTCGTTGTAGAGGAACGGGTGATCTGGAACTGAAAACCGTGGAGCGGCTCATTCCTGTACATGATGCGCAGCTGCTGACTTATCACTCGCCAGTATTGAAGGAAGGCATGAAACGGTTCGTGCTCTAGAACCTCTCTATGCCTCTGTGCCTCTGTGGTGAATTCAAAGTTACGGAGAACTGACATGGCCGAACCTGCGCTGGTCCGCTTCGAGACCGAAAACGGCATTGGCATCATCACGGTCGACAACCCGCCGGTGAATGCGCTGTCGCCAGGCGTGCCGCAGGGCATTGTCGAGGCGCTCGACAAGGGCAACGCCGACCCATCGGTCACGGCGATGGTGTTGATCGGCGCCGGCCGCAGCTTTATCGCCGGCGCCGATATCCGCCAGTTCGGCCGGGGTCCGGCGGCTGCGCCGCCGACGCGCCGCCATTACGACGTGCTGGACCAGAGCGCGAAGCCGGTGGTCGCGGCGATCCACGGCTATGCGCTCGGCGGCGGGCTCGAAACCGCGCTCGCCTGCCACTACCGCATCGCCGTGCCGAGCGCCAAGGTGGGGCTGCCGGAGGTATTGATCGGCATTCTCCCCGGCGCCGGCGGCACGCAGCGCCTGCCGCGGTTGATCGGCCCGAAGGCGGCGCTCGAGATGATCACCTCGGGCCGGCATGTCCCGGCCGAAGAGGCGCAAAAGCTCGGCATCATCGACGAAGTGGTGCCGGAGGGCGATCTGAAGGGCGCGGCGATCGCCTTCGCCCGCAAGATCGCCGACCAGAAGCCGCTGCCGGTAATCCGCAACCGCGACGAAAAGCTGTCCGAGGGGACCCCGGAACTGTTCGAGGGCACGCGCAAGGCGATCGCCCGGCGCGCCCGCAACCAGCGCGCCCCCTATGCCTGCATCGAGGCGGTCGAGGCGGCGTGCAGGCTGCCCTTCGACGACGGCTGCGCCCTCGAACGCAAGCTGTTCGACGAGCAGGTCGGCTCCGATGAGGCCAAGGCGTTGCGCTACGCATTTTTTGCCGAGCGCGAGGTGGCGAAAATCCCGTTCATCCCGGCCGACACCAAATTGCGCCCAACCGACAATCCGGCCGTGATCGGCGCCGGCACGATGGGTGGAGGCATCGCGATGAGCTTTGCCGATTATGGTTTCGACGTGAAGATTACCGACGCCACCAAAGAGGCGCTGGATCGCGGCATCAGCCGCATCCGCGCCAATTACGAGACCAGCGTCAAGCGCGGCAGCCTGGCGCCGGACGAGATGGAGCGCCGCTTCGCCCGCATCCACCCGGTCGACAGCCTCGACGACATCAAGGATTGCGATGTCGTCATCGAGGCCGCCTTCGAGCAGATCCCGGTCAAGGAAGAGATTTTCAAAAAGCTCGATGCGATCATGAAGCCGGGCGCGCTGCTGTACAGCAACACCTCCGGCATCGACATCGACTTGATGGCCAACATGACGAAACGCCCGCAAGACGTTGCCGGCACGCATTTCTTTGCCCCGGCCAACGTGATGAAACTGTTCGAGGTGGTCAAGGGCACCAAGAGCGCACCCGACGTGCTCGCCACGGCAATGGCCCTGGGCCGCAAGATCGGCAAGGTCAGCGGGCTCGCCGGCAACGGCGACGGCTTTCTTGCCAATCGCAGCCGCGCGCCGTTCGGCATGGAGATCAACATCCTGATCGAGGAAGGCGCCTTGCCGGAGCAGATCGACAAGGTCATGGTCGATTTCGGTTACCCGATCGGCCCGCTCGCCGTGTCCGACCTCTCGGGCCTCGATATCGGCTACGACACGCGCAAGCGCCGCGCCGAACAATACCCGAACTACCGCAAGCAGCCGATCGCCGACCGCATCGTCGAGATGGGAAGGCTCGGCCAGAAAACCGGCGCCGGGTGGTACCGCTACGAACCCGGCGACCGCACCCCGCATCCGGACCCCGAAGTCACCCGCATCATCAGGGAAACCGCGGCCGAGCTGGGCATTCCGCAGCACGAGTTCAGCGACGACGAGATCCTGCGCCGGCTGCTGTTCGCCTCGGTCAACGAGGCCTGCAAGATTCTCGAAGAGGGGGCTGCGTTGCGGGCCAGCGACATCGACGTGATGTGGCTGCACGGCTTCGGCTTTCCGCGCTACCGCGGCGGCCTGATGTACTGGGCCGACACGATCGGGGTACGCGAGGTCTACAACCAGATCGCCGGCTGGCATCAGCGCTATGGCGAGCGCTGGCGCCCCTCCGACCTGCTGCGGCGCCTCGCCGAAAGCGGCTCGCCCTTGCACGAGGCCAAGGCGGCGCGGCCGATGCCATAGCCGGGGTCGCCGCCTCTGCGGCTGGCTCAGCCCGGGCCGAGATATTTGAGCTGCGGCAGGTAGAGCTTCGCCCATTGCGGCGGGATGCGGCGCACGTAAAACGTGCCTTCGTATCCGCAATCCGGCGGAGTCCACGAGCTCAGCGACTGGACTTCGAGATCGACCTGGTCACCGGAAGCAAGCCGCAGCGTCGCCGACTGGTTGGTGTCCATGCCGCAGGTCGCGACCGAGAACGTATAGGTGCCGGGCGCGAAATCCCGGTAAAAGATGGTGCCGGGGACGCTCGCGCGCATCGCCGTGCCGTTGAGGTAGATCATCGGCGTAATCCAGGATTCGCCGGTCTCCCACTGGCGCAGGAACCACACGCGCGCGGCGCCGGGCGGCGGTGGGTTGGGCGCGACGGGCGGCGGCGGAGCTGCTGCGCACCCGCCCAGCAACAACAGCCCCGCGAGCGTCGGCCGCAACCGGCGGCGCACGGCATCGGCGATGGTCATCGCTCCCTCCCGGGCCAGTGGCGATCGCTGCTATGATCGCCGACAAGGATAGGCGTGCCGGCTCGGTCCCGGCACAATCAATGCACCCGCATCGAGGGAGGGCAAGATGAAGGTGCTGCGAGGAGCCCGACTGATCGACGGCACCGGCGCCGCGCCGGTTACCGGCGCCACGATCGTCATCGACGGCGAACGCATCGCGTCTGTCGCCGTGCGCAACGAAGGCGACTTCCCGCACGATGCCGAGATCGTCGATTGCACCGGCAAGACCATATTGCCGGGGCTCATCGATTGCCACGACCACATGGCCAACCACCGCTATGACCTGGCGCATCGCTGGGGCATCGACGAGCCCGAAAGCACGCGGCATCTGCGCACCGCCGCGGTGTTGCGGCAGACGCTGGAGGCCGGGTACACGATGATCCGCGATGCCGCCGGGCTCGATGCCGGGTTCAAGCGGGCGATCGACGAAGGATTGATCGCCGGGCCGCGGCTCGTGTTGTCGATCTCGATCATCTCGCCGATCGGCGGCATCGGCGATGCGGTGGCGCCGTCGGGCGCCAGCCCCTTCGGCGATTGCTGTTGCGTGCCGCGCGACCCGCTGTTGCCGAGCGGCGTCGTCGAGACCCTCGGCGATGTGCGGCCGGTGGTGCGGCGCATGGTGCGGGCCGGCGCCGACGTGATCAAATGCGCGACGACCGGCGGCGCCAGCTCCAGGCCGGGACACGGGCCGAAGGACGGCGCCTTCAACCTCGACGAGATGCAGGCATTGGTCGAGGAGGCGCACGCGCTCGACCGCCGCGTGATGTGCCATGCGCTCGGCGGGCGCGGGCTCGACATCGCGATCGCCGCCGAGGTCGATTCGATCGAGCACGGCTGCTACCTCGACGAAGACCCGCGGCAGTTGGAGCGCATGGCGGAACGGAACATCTTTTTCGTGCCGACCCTGCTCGTCTACGAATACCACCGCAAATCGCCGTTGCCGCATGTGCGCGAGCGCGCCCACGCCCTCCACGAGCACCACATCCTGGCGGTGCAGCGGGCGCTGGCCGCGGGGGTCAAGGTGGTGGCGGGCACCGATGCCGGCGGTCATGGCCACCCGGCCAATGCCGGCGAGCTCGACTGCCTGGTGCGCGCCGGGATGACCCCGATGCAGGCCGTGCAGGCCGCGACCCTGTGGGCGGCGGAATGCTGCGGGCGCGCGCATGAGGTCGGCACGGTGGAGAAGGGCAAATTCGCCGACCTCATCGTCGTTGCCGGCGACCCGCTGGCCGACATCGCAACCCTGCGCGAGGCGAAGAACATCGCCCTGGTGCTGAAGGGCGGGGAGGTCGCCGCCGACCGGATGACGCACCGGTAGGAACGCCCCCCTCACCAGCGCAGCGCCGGCACCTGCAATTCGACCGCGCCGTCTTTCTGGATCGCGCCGTAAAGCTGGGTGCCGCACGGCAGAGGCGGCAGGCAATGCGAGGTATCGGGCCCGGCTTCGAGCGGCGGCAGCATCAGCGGCTTGCCGCGGTCCGCCGGCAGCGGCAGCGACGACGGCGGCGCCCATAAATCGACCGCCGCATTGCTCTCCCCGGCCGCAGCCGCCCCTGCCGCCGCCATCATCGCAGCGGCACAAACGAGGATGCGGCAGGCACGCGGCGCTAGCAGTTCTGCAATTCCCCGCCGAGAAAACGGGCCAGCGCCGTCATCGCCGAGCGGCCGGCGCGAGCCTCGGCATCGGGATTATAGTTCGTGTTGGTGTTGACATCGTAGGTAAAGACGGCGCCCTCGGCATCGGCGATAAACTCGATCCCGGCGATCCCGATGTCGTTGGCGGCAAGAAAACTCTCGTATCGGGCCTTCAGCGCGGCGTCGATGTCATCGATGATTGTGAATTTGGCGCGCGGCCCGGGACCGGTTTCGGGGCCGGCCGGGCAGAACGCATCGCCGACGGCGCAAGCATCGGCCGGGCACAATTCGAACCCGTCGCTGGTATCGACCTCGACGGCATAGAGAAACCGGCCGCCGATGAACTCGGCGCGGGTGATCAGCGCCGTCGGCGCCCGCACATATTGCTGCAGCAGGTGAATGCCATCGACCGGAGCTTCGTAATCGTGGCTGCCCACATGGGCGCCGAGCGCCTCGGCAGTATGAAACAGGCGCACGCCGAGCCCCTTGCCGCCGCGGTTCGGCTTCAGGATCACCGGACCGCCGGCGAAATGCCGGTCCGCCGCCGCGACCAATAATTCGGCCCCCGCGACCAGCACGGTTTTCGGCGTGCGAATGCCGGCGGCCTCGAGCGCGGCATACTGGCGGGCCTTGCTGATTTCGAGGTCGAGCGCGCGCGGCCCATTGACGATGCGACGCCCATGCGCGGCAAGCCAGGCCAGCACCGACGCGGTCAATTCCGCCGCGTAGCGGTGGTCGCGCGTATGCGACGACGCGCTCATGCGGTTGTAGAAGACGCCTGCGGGCGGCGGCTGCGACAGGTCGAACGTGCCGCGGTTGAGAAACCAGTCGCGCCACGGCAGTCGTTCGGCGTCGAGCGCTCTCGCCAGCGGGTCCAGCCAGGCGGCATTCTCGTGGATCACGTGGATATGCATCGCGCGTTCCTCGTTCGGATCGGCGGCACGATACAATATACACATCGCTTTGTCCCAATCATCTCAATTTACTATTTTAGATTGTATAAAATGCCGGAACCCCTGGCACGCCCGGCACGGCCGGCTATAGTGGGGGCGTAATTCGGCTGAGGCGAGGATGGACGCGCATTCCGGGGCGACACGGCAACTGGCGGAGTTTGTGGCCGCCTCGCGCTGGGACGACATTCCCGAGAACGCTCGGCGCGAGGGCGTGCGCGGCCTTGTCAACATCATCGGCTGCTCGCTCGGCGGCGCCGGCGACGAGGCGATGAATGCGGCGTTGCTCGCGCTCGCGCCCTGCATCGGGCCGGCGCAGGCGAGCGTGATCGGGCGAGGCGAGCGCGTCGACATGCTCAACGCCGCGTTCCTGAACGCGGTCAGCGCCAACGTGCTCGAATACGACGACACGCACCTGCCGACGGTGATGCACCCGGCGGCGCCGGTCGCGCCGGTCCTGTTCGCCCTCGCCGAGCGGCAGCGCGTGAGCGGGGCGGACCTGCTCCACGCCTTCATCCTCGGGGTCGAGGCCGAATGTCGGGTCGGCAACGCGCTGATGCCCAACCATTACCGCCGCGGCTATCACATCACCGCGACCTGCGGCATCTTTGGTGCGGCCGCCGCTGCGGCCAAGCTGCTCGGCCTGGACCCCGAGCGGACGCTGTGGGCGCTCGGCCATGCGGCGACGCAGTCGGCGGGGCTCGTCGAAAGCCTCGGCAGCATGTCAAAGAGCGTCGGCGTCGGCAACGCGGCGAAAAACGGCCTCGCCGCCGCATTGTTCGCGGCCGCGGGCCTGACTGCGCCCGAGCACGCGATCGAGGGCCGCTACGGCTTCGCCGCGGTCACCAGCGAGACGGTCGATCTTGCCAGGATCACCGGCGGGCTCGGCGGCAGCTGGGAGATCCTGCAGAACGCCTGCAAGCCCTATCCGTGCGGGGTCGTGCTGTTTCCGGTCATCGACGCCTGCCTCGAACTGCGCCGGCGGCACGCCCCGGAACCGGCCCGCATCGCCCGCATCGCCGTGCGCGGCCACCCGCTGCTGCTCGAACGCACCGACCGCCCGGTCGTCGCGTCCGGGCGCGAGGCCAAGGTCAGCCTGCAGCATAGCGTTGCCGCCGCGGTTCTGTTCGGCGCGGCCGGATTGGCGCAATACAGCGAGGAATGCGTCGCCGACCCTGCGGTGCGGGCGTTGCGGGCCAAGGTGACGGCGCAGGAGGACGACCGCATCCCGGTCGAATCGGCAATCGTCACGATGCATTTCACCAACGGCGAAGCCTTCCGCGAACATGTCCGGCACGGCCGCGGCACGCCCGGCCGGCCGATGAGCGATGCCGAGCTCGACGCCAAGCTGCGCGACCTGGCCGCGAACGGCGCCCCGTTCGTCGATGCGGGGCGGTTGATTGCCGCCGTGCGCGGGCTCGAACACGAGCAGGACGCCTGCCGGATCATCAGGATGACCGTGCCTTCTTAAAGCGGTGCTGGATCGTCGATGCCCAACCCCCTCAAAGAAAAGCTCTCCGCCGGCGCGCTGGTCGCATTGATGTCGGCGCACAACCCGCTTTCGGCCCGACTGGCCGAGGAGGCCGGGTTCGACGGCATCTGGGCGAGCGGCTTTGAATTATCGGCCGCCTATGGCGTGCCCGACGCGAGCCTGCTGTCGCTGTCCCAGCACCTCGACATGACGCGGGCAATCTGCGAGCAGGTCTCGGTGCCGGTGGTGGCCGATATCGACACCGGCTACGGCAACGCGATCAACGTGTTGCACGTCGTCGGCGCCTATGCCCGGGCCGGCGCCGCCGCTGTCGTCATCGAAGACAAGATCTTTCCGAAGGACACCAGCCTCCTTGCCGGCGGCCGGCAGGAACTGGTGAGGATCGAGGAGTTTCAGGGCAAGCTCGCCGCGGCGAAGGCGGCGGGCGCCGCGCACGACCTTGTCGTCGTCGCGCGCACCGAGGCATTGATCGCCGATCTCGGCCAGGGCGAGGCATTGCGCCGCGGCGCCGCCTATGCCGAGGCCGGCGCCGATCTGCTGCTGGTGCATTCGAAACGAAAGACCCCGGACGAAATCGTCGCCTTCACCAAGGCCTGGACCAGGGCGATCCCGCTGGTTCTGGTGCCGACCGCCTACCCGCAACTGACCGAGGCGATGATCCGCGACCTCGGCAAGATCGCGATTGTGATCTACGCCAACCACGCCGTGCGAGCCGCGGTCGGCGCAATGCGCGCGGTGTTTGCACAGATCCGCCGCGATGGCGGCATCCACAACGTGGACAAGCAGATACCCTCGGTCGAGGACATCTTCGACCTGCAGCGCGTCGGGGCGATGAAGGCGGCGGAAAAGAAATATCTGCGATAGGCGACGCCCTTTGCCCGCGGGCCTTTTCCCGGGGTCATTGCGAGCGCAGCGAAGCGATCTCGATGGTGTGTCTGTCCGGCGAGATTGCCGCGTCGCCTTCGGCTCCTCGCAATGACGAGCAGACGCGCCCGTCAGCGGAACAACTGGTCGCCTTTCATGCCGGCATAGAGCTGCGCGACGTATTCGCCGTAACCGTTATAGATCAGCGTCGGTACGCGCTTGTCGGTGCCGATCTCGCGCTCGCTGGCCTGGCTCCAGCGCGGATGCGGCACCGCCGGGTTGACGTTGGCCCAGAACCCGTATTCGTCCGATTGCAATGCCTCCCAATACGACACCGGGCGCTTGTCGGTGAACTCGAAACGGACGATCGACTTGATTGATTTGAAGCCGTATTTCCACGGCACCGCCAGCCGCAGCGGGGCGCCGTCCTGCTTCGGTTCGGGCTTGCCGTACATCCCGGTGACGAGGAACGTCAATTCGTTGTTGGCCTCCGCGATGGTCAGCCCTTCGACATAAGGCCACGGATAGAAGAACTGGTTCTGCCCCGGCGCCACCTTCGGGTCCATAAAGGTTTCCATCTTCACGTATTTTGCCGCGCTGAGCGGCTTTGCCAGCGCCATCAGCGCGGCCATCGGAAACCCGCTCCACGGCACCGCAAACGACCACGCCTCGACGCAGCGGTGGCGATAAAGCCGCTCCTCGAGCGGCATCTTTTTCATCAGATCGTCGATGCCGATCGTGAACGGCTTTTCGACCATGCCGTCGATCTTGATCGTCCACGGGCGGATCGGCAGCGCCTGCGCCGCGTCCGCAATGTCCTTGTCGGTGCCGAACTCGTAGAAATTGTTGTAGTACTCGACATATTTGGCGTCGGTGATCGGGCGGTCGAGCGTGTACTTGGGGTTGCGTTTGAACGGGTAGAGCCTGGCCGACGGGTCGGCTTCGTCGGCGGCCATCGCGCGCATGCCGCCGCCAAGCAACCCCGAGGCGAGGACGGGCCCGGCGGCGAGCGCCTGGATCAGCCGCCGGCGGTCGCGAAACACCGCCTCGCTGGTCGCCGCGCTTTCCGGAATTTCCCAGCCGCGACGTTTGCGAATCAGCATCGTACCCCTCCCGTTCGCGATGGCGGCCATTTGGGGAGGGCGGCGGCAGGCGCCAAGTCACGGTTTCGCGAGCCGCGGCAGCTTGTCGCTACTGCGCCGCCTCCTGCGCGCGGCTCTGGATCACTTTTTCGGCCGGACGACCGGTCAATTCCTGCAGATGGTCGAAGCGGTGCGCAAAGCTGCCGACCCCCAGCGTCAATGAGCGCAATTCGACGATCAGATCGTGCAATTCGCTGCGCGGCAGATAGGCCTTGACCACGTCCCAGCCCGGCCAATCGGCCTTGGCGTCGTAGCCGAGGATCTGCCCGCGACGCCCGGACACCAGGCGCTGCACCCGCGCCGTGAAGGCGTTGGGCACCGAGATGTCGACACCGTCGATCGGCTCCAGCAATACCGGATCGCATTTCGGCAACGATTCCTGGATCGCCTGCCGCCCGGCGGTCTTGAACGCCATGTCGGAGCTGTCGACGGCGTGGAACTGGCCGGTCAGCAGATCGACCGCGACATCGACGACCGGGAAGCCGAGCGGGCCGTTTTTCAGCGCCTCGGTGATGCCTTCCTCGACCGCCGGGATGTAATTGCGCGGGATCGCCCCGCCGACGACGCTGTCCTTGAAGGTAAAGCCGGTGCCGCGCGGCAGCGGCTTTACGTCGATCGTGATGTCGGCGAACTGTCCGTGCCCGCCGGATTGGCGCTTGAAGCGCGAATGCTGCTGGCTGCCGCGCTTGATCGTCTCCTTGTAAGGCACCGCCGAGGGATGCCCGACCACCGCGAGGTTGTGGCGGTTCCTCAGGCGGTCGATCGCGATCTGGACATGCACGTCACCCTGCCCCCACAGCACCATCTCGCGGGTATCCTGGTTCTGCTCCAGTTCGAGCGCCGGGTCTTCGTCGACGAGCTTGGCGATCGCGCCCGACAATTTGACGTCGTCGCCGCGCTTTTCGGCGTGGATCGCCAGGCCGAACACCGGCTGCGGGCGTTCGGGCCGCGGCAATTGCTCGGCCTTGCCGGACGGCGTCAACACCGTGCCGGTCGAAATCTCCTCCATGCGGGCGAGCCCGACGACCTCGCCGATCTTGGCCGCGGGCACCTTTTCCTGCTGCGCCCCGACCAGCCGCACCACGCCGGCGACCCGCACGCCGTTGAGCACGTTGCCTTCGGCGATCGTGCCGCGCCACACCCGCGCCAGCGACAATTTACCGGTGTGCGGCAGGTGGTAGGTCTTGATCACCTGGGCCAGCGGCTCGCCCTCGGCGGCGATGCCGAGCCGCACCGCGGTCTCCTCCGGCCCCGGTGCCTCGTGGCGGAGCGCCTTCCACAGCCGGCGCACGCCGTGATCCTGTGTCGCGGCGCCGACAAATACCGGCACGATCAGGCTTTTGCGCAAATCCTGGGCGAGGTGGCGATAGATCTCTTCCTTCGGCGGCTGCACGTCTTCGAGCAATTGTTCAAGCAATGCATCGTCGAAATCGGCGAGCTTTTCAACGAGGCTCGTGCGCGTCTCGCCTTCCCGCTCCCAGAAATCCGCCGGCAATTGAATGAGATCCGAGGCCTGTCCCGGCCGATAGTTGTAGGCGCGCTCGCTGACCAGATCGACATAGCCGGTGACTTCCGCCTCCTTTCCGCGCAACGGCACCTGGCGCAACACCAGCGGCCGCTCCGAATGCGACTGCAGCGCCGCCAGCACGTCGCGCACCCGCGCGCTCGCGGTGTCGAGCTTGTTGATGAAGATCATGTGCGGGATTTGGTGCCGGCCGAGAAATCTCAGCAGAGCGCTGACCGTGACCGCGCGCTCGACCTCGGGCTCGCACACCACGACCGCCACGTCGGCCGCGAGCATCGCCTCCTGCGCCTCATACGCCAGCTCGACCGAACCGGGGCAATCGAGGATCGTCCACGGATCGCCGAGAAAGCTGGCGTTGGCAACGTTGAGCTCGGTCGACATCTGCCGCGCCCGCGCCTCGGCGACGTGATCGCCGACCGAGTTGCCGTCGCGCACGCTGCCGCGCCGGGCGATGCTGCCGCTCGTCGACAACAGCGATTCGAGCAGGCTCGTCTTGCCCGACAGATACGGGCCGACCAGGGCGACGCAGCGGTGGGATGCGGGGCCGTTGGCCATAAGCGCCTCCATTTCCTCTCAGGACGACCGCTGCCTTTATTGGCGCGGCTATGGATTTGGGGGGATCGTGGCGCGGCGCCCCGGTCGAAGGCAATCGGAATCTGGCGCCGTCTCGCCCGGTCTTCGCAATGCAGTCGGCCGCCTCGTCCGGCGGCCGTCAGCGCCAGCCCTTGCGCGCCGCGTCGTCTTGGGCGCGCTGTTCGACCCAACGCTCGCCGCGCGGGGTCTCCTCGCTCTTCCAGAACGGCGCGTCGGTCTTGAGCCAGTCTATAAGAAAATGGCAGGCGGCGAGCGCGGCCTCGCGATGCGGCGAGGCGGTCGCGACGAGGACGATGCGGTCGCCAGGTTCGAGACGGCCGTAGCGGTGGATGATCAGCGCCGCATCGAGCGGCCAGCGACGGTGTGCCTCGGCCTCGATCTCGGCCAATTTCTTTTCGGTCATGCCGGGGTAGTGTTCGAGGGTCAGCGCCGATACGCGGTCGTCGCCGCCCGCCTCGAGATTGAAGTCGCGCACCAACCCGACAAAGCTGGCAATGCCGCCGATGCGGGGGTTGCCGGCGGCGAGGCGGTCGAGCTCGGCGCCGATGTCGAAATCCTCGCGCTGCACCCGGATCATCGCACGGTGCGCCCCTTTCCTTTCGTCATTGCCGGGCTTGCCCCGGCAACCTTGCGGACCCCCGGATCAGGTCCGGGGATGACGCCGCGGAGCAGAAACACCCGGATCATCGCCCTATCCGCCGGTCACCGGCGGAAAGATCGCGACCTCGTCGCCGCCGCGCACCGGGTGGTCGCGCTCGACGTAATCCTGGTTGACCGCGACCCTGACCACCGACAGATCGGCCAGCGCCTCGGCATAGCGGCCGCCGCGCGATCGCAGGAATTCGAGCAATCCGGCCACGTCGCGTACCGCCGGCGGCAGTTCCAGCTCTTCTTCGCCGCGCCCGATCCGCGCCCGCAGCCAGGCGAAATACAGGAGTTGCACGCTCATCCGAACACTTCGGCAAAGGGCAGGAAATCGACGGCATCGCCCGGCGCCAGGGTGGTGACCCCTTCGCCGACGATCGCAAAGCCGTCGGAATTGACGATCGACGACAAGATGCCGGCGCCGTCTTTGGGATATTTGTGCGCGACGAGCTTGCCGCCATCGCGGCCGAGTGTCGCGCGGACATATTCGCGGCGGCCGGCGCGCTTCCTGTAGGCGAATGCGGCCTGCACCGGGAACGCCTGCGGCGCCGGCTCGATCGCACCGGCGAGCCGCAGGATCAAGGGCCGGGCGAGGATCGCAAAGGTCAGTGCCGCGGCGACCGGGTTGCCGGGCAACCCCACGAGCGGCACGCCGCCGACCTGGCCGAGCGCCACCGGACGGCCCGGCTTGATCGCGAGCCGCCAGAAATGCAAGCGGCCGAGCCGCTCGATGGCGCTGCGAACGTGGTCTTCCTCGCCGGTCGAAACCCCGCCCGAGGTCACGATCAGGTCGTGCGTGCGCGCCGCCTCGCCGAGGATATCGGCAAGCGCGGCCTCGCGGTCGGGGCAGATGCCGAGATCGGTGACGATGCAGCCCAACCCGCCCAACAGGGCCAGCAGCATGACCCGGTTGGCGTCGTAGATTTTGCCGGGCGCCAAGGGTGCGCCGTGTTCGACCACCTCGTCGCCGGTCGACAGCACCGCAACGCGCAGCCGCCGGAACACCCTCAGCTGAGTATGGCCGAGCGCAGCGAGAAGTCCGAGATCGGCGGGCCGGAGCCGTCGCCCCGCCTTGAGCACGACGGCGCCCTTGGCCGCGTCTTCGCCGGCGTGGCGGCGGTTCGCGCCGGGCTTCAACCCCGGCTTCAGCCGCACGCAATCGCCTTCGACCGTGCAATCCTCCTGCATCATCACGGTATCGGCGCCGTCCGGCATGGCCGCACCGGTGAAGATGCGGATCGCCTCGCCGCGGCGCAACGCGCGGCCGAGCGGATGGCCCGCCGCAGCCCGGCCGCCGATCGGCAACACCGTGTCGGCGCCGGGCGCGAGATCGGCATAGGCGAGTGCATAGCCATCGACCGCGCTGTTGGCGTGTGGCGGCAGGTCGAACTCAGCGATGCGGTCGGCGGCGAGAATACGGCCCGCCGCCTCGGTCAGCCGTACCGCCTCGGTCTCCACCACCGGCGCGAGCCGGCCTTCGATCAGCTTCAGCGCGGCGTCGACGCCGAGCAGTTCGCCGCCGAAGGCGAAGCAGTCGTCGCTGAGCTGCGCCATCAGCCCGATTCCCTGTGCGCGAGCATGAACCCGGCGATCACGGCCGGTTCGTCGAGCGGCAACAGCGGCAGCGGCACCGACAAAATCTCGTCGCTGGCGATCGCGACGATATGCGGATCGTCCGGATACAGCAGCGGCTGGCCGACCGAGGGGCGATGCACCTCGATCTTGGGGTGCGGGTGCCGCTTGAAGCCTTCGACCAATAGCAGATCGACCGGGCTCATCCGCGCCACCAGCTCGTCGAGCGCCGCCTCCGGCGCGCCGCGCAATTCGCGCATCAAGGCCCAGCGCCGCGACGATGCGACCATCACCTCGGTGGCGCCGGCTTCGCGATGGCGCCACGAATCCTTGCCCGGCCGGTCGATATCGAATTCGTGATGGGCATGCTTGATCGTCGACACCGTAAGGCCCCGTGCCACCAATTCGGGGATCAACGCCGTCAACAACGTCGTCTTGCCGCTGCCGCTCCAGCCGGCGAGGCCGAAAATCCGCATTGCTGCCCGTTCCTCCGCCTCACTTAAGCGGCGGCACCGCCCGCTGCAAGCCGCGCCTCACGCGAGGTGCTGCGAGTTGCTGCGGCGCGCGCGGGGATGGGTCAGGTGCGACAGGCTGGCGCGCAGATAGTCGTAGCCGGTCACCAGCGTCAACAGCGCCGCCACCCACAGCAGCGCGTCGCCGATCGCCACGACCGGCAAGAAGGCCGGGCCCGCGGAACCGACGATCAGGAAGCCGATGGCGAGCATCTGGATTGCGGTCTTCCATTTGGCCAGGCGCGAGACCGGCACCCCGACGCTGAGCCCGGCCAGGTGCTCGCGCAACCCTGACACCAGGATTTCGCGACACAGGATGACCAGCGCCGGCAACACCGCCCCGTCCGCCAGGCGGCCGCTCGCGGTCAGCATCAACAGCGTTGCGGAAACCAGCAGTTTATCGGCAATCGGGTCGAGAAACCGGCCAAGTTCGGATTGCTGCTCCCAGCGCCGGGCGACATGCCCGTCGAGCCAATCGGTCACCCCCGCTGCCGCGAACAGCGCGCAGCCGAACCAGCGCGCCGAATCGCCCGAAATGTAGAACGTCGCCACCACCAACGGTACCGCCAGGATGCGCGACAGCGTCAGCAGGTTGGGCAGGCTGGTCAGCGGCACGGGGGGCCTCCGGAAAAGCGCGGATATCTTAGCCGTCGCCGTGAAAATGGTCATAAACCTTTTTTGCGACTCCGGTGCTGATTCCCGGCACGCGCTCGATTTCCGGAAGCCCCGCGCGCGCCACCGCCCGTGCCGAGCCGAAATGGTGCAAAAGCGCCTGTTTGCGCCGCGCCCCGATCCCGGCAATCTCGTCGAGCGGCGAGCGCCCCAGCGCTTTCGCCCGCCTTGCCCGATGGGTGCCGATCGCGAAGCGGTGCGCCTCGTCGCGCAGGCGCTGCAGGAAATAGAGCACCGGGTCGCGCGGCTCCAGCGAGAACGGCGCGCGCCCGGGCAGAAAGAACCGCTCGCGGCCGGCGTTGCGGTCGGGCCCCTTGGCGATGCCGGCGATCGCAACGTCGTCGATGCCCAGCTCGGCCAGTACCTCGCGCGCGGCGCTGAGCTGCCCTTGGCCGCCGTCGATCAGGACAAGGTCGGGCCAGGTGCCGCGCTCGCGGTCGGGGTCTTCCTTGAGGGCGCGGCCGAAGCGGCGGCGCAAGACCTCGCGCATCATTTCGAAATCGTCGCCGCCAAAGGAGCCGGGGGCGACGCTGCGGATCGTGAATTTGCGATACGCGTTCTTGATCAGCCCGTCGGGGCCGGCAACGATCATCGCGCCGACCGCGTTCGAGCCCTGGATGTGGCTGTTGTCGTACACCTCGACGCGGTCGAGGGGCGCTTCAAGCCCGAGCGCGGCGGCAACCCCGTCGAGCAATTGGCGCTGTGATGCGCTCTCGGCCAGGCGGCGGCCGAGCGCCTCGCGCGCCGCCGCGGCGATGCGTTCGACGAGCCGCCTTTTGTCGCCGCGCTGCGGCACCGCCAGGACGACGCGCGGACCGCCCAGCGACAGCGCCTCGGCCACCAGTTCCGGCTCGGCCAGCCGGTGGCTCAGCAGGATCAGCGGCGGCTTTGGCCGGTTGTCGTAAAACTGGCCGACAAAGGCGGTCAGCACCTCGTCGATCCCGAGCTGGCGGTCGTGGCTTGGAAAATAGGCGCGATTGCCCCAGTTCTGCCCGCCGCGGAAAAAGAACACCTGCACGCAGGTCTGACCGCCTTCCTGGTGCGCGGCGATCACGTCGGCGTCGACGATCCCGGCGACGTGGATGTCCTGGTGCCCCTGCACCAGCGACAATGCCCGGATGCGGTCGCGGATCAACGCCGCGCCTTCGAAATCAAGCGCCTCGGCCGCTTCCTCCATCTCGGCGGCGAGCCGCTGCTGCACGTCCTGACTGCGGCCGGACAGAAACGCGTGCGCCTGCTCGATCAGCGCGGCGTAGTCCTCGCGCCCGATGCGGCCGACGCAGGGGGCGCTGCAGCGCTTGATCTGGTAGAGCAGGCACGGCCGCGTGCGGTTGGCGAAGATGCTGTCGCTGCACGAGCGCAGGAGGAACGCCTTCTGCAGCGTGATCAGGGTGCGGTTGACCGCCCCGGCGGAAGCGAACGGGCCGAAATAGGCGCCGCCCTTGTCGCGCGCGCCGCGGAACTTGGCGAGCTGCGGAAAATCGTGCCCCGCGGTCAGGTGGATGAACGGAAACGACTTGTCGTCGCGCAGCAACACGTTAAAGCGCGGCATCAAGCGCTTGATCAGGTTGCATTCGAGCAGCAGCGCCTCTGCCTCGGTCGCGGTGACGACGATTTCGAGCGACGCCGTTTCGGCGACCATCCGGCGAATCCGGTTCGAGAGACCCGCCGTGTGCGTATAGTTCTGCACCCGGTTTTTCAGGTTGCGCGCCTTGCCCACATAAAGCGCATCGCCCTTGCGGTTGAGCATCCGGTAGACACCGGGCTGGGCCGGAACATTGCGCAGCGCCGCGCGCAATACCGCCGTCCCGGCGGCGATCCCGCCGGTCGCCGGAAATTCGACGGCGGCCGCAACCGGCACGGGGTCGGCGGCAATGCCTTCCGGACGGCGGCGCGGGTCGAGCGGCGCCGTGGCGCGCCGGCGCGCACGACGTGGCGGCGCCGCCCGCTCTCCCGCATCAGGCGGCAGCGGCGCCACCGGAATGTCGGTTCCCTCGGGCATATCCACCGAACCTGGGGATAACTCTGTAGAGAAACTTGGGTCCGAAACGGCTGAAATCAATCAATCTGAGCGTTTGCCGAGAATGCCCAAAAAATAGGCAAATTATTAACGCGTTGAATTGTCGATGTTTTTCTGAAAAACCCGGAAACCTCCGGTCAATTATGTGAGAGGGTATTGCCATAATCGACTGTATCCGAACGGTAACAAGCGCTGTGAACAACTTACGCCGCCAAGCCAACAGCAGGGGCCAAACCGGCGCCAGGACGAGACATTTTTCGTTGCCGCACCAGAACCCGCGCATCGTGCCGTTGGCTATTCGACCGCGAACGACTGGCGCGGCTGCGCCCAGCCGAGATGCTGGCCGCCGTCGAGCGCGATCATCTGCCCGGTAAGCGCCGGCGCCGCCAGGATAAAGCGCAAGGCGGCGGCGATCTCGGCAGGGGCGGTGCCGCGGCCGAGCGGCAGGGCGCGGCATTGCTGGATGAACTGGGCTTCCGACTGGCGAGTGCTCGGCAGCGTCGGGCCGGGGCCGATGCCGTTGACGCGGATGCGCGGCGCCAGCGCCAGCGCCATGGTCTGCGTCAGCGTCCACAACCCCGCCTTGGCGACGGTGTAGGAGACGAAATACGGCGTCAGATTCCACACGCGTTCGTCCAGCAGGTTGACCACGACGCCCCCCGCATCGCTCGGCAAACGCGCCGCAACCTCTTGAATCAGCACAAAAGGCGCGCGCAGATTGATCGCCAAGTGGCGATCCCAGCCGGCCTGCGTCGCGGTGGCCACCGTATCGTTCTCGAACACCGCGGCATTGTTGACGAGAACGCCGATCGGCCCGAGCGCAGCGGCGGCCCGGGCCGCGAGTTCACGTACCGCGTTCTCGTCGGCGAGATCGGCGGCGAGCGCGACCGCCGTTCCGCCGGCCGCGCCGATTTCCGCGGCCAGCGCCTGCGCCGCATCGCCGGCGCGATGATAATGGATGGCGACGGCATAACCGGCCTCGGCCAGGGCCAGCGACAGCGCCCTGCCGACACGGCGCGCACCGCCGGTGACCAGCGCCGTCTTCGGCACCTCGGGGGTGGCGAGCGCGCCATCGAGCTCGGGCATGGCGGTCATTCCTCGACCCTAGCGCCGGGCACGGCGTTCTTTTCGCATCCGCATCTTGGCCCGCGCGACCTCCCGCGCCGACACCCCGGCGCGGCCTGCGGTCGAGCGGCCGCGGCTTGCCGCACTGCCGTCCGCGGCGTCGCGCAAGCCCAATTCGGCCTGCTCCAGCCGCCTGATCTCGTCGCGAAGGCGCGCGGCTTCCTCGAATTCGAGGTCGGCGGCGGCGGCGCGCATGCGCTTTTCCAGATCGGCGATGACCGCCTTCAGATCCTTGCCCTGGTAGTGCGCGGCCTCGCCCACTTCGAGCCCGACCGTGACGTGGTCGCGCTCGTAGACGCTGTCGAGGATGTCGGCGATGCCGCGGCGCACGCTTTCCGGGGTGATGCCGTGCGCGGCGTTGAACGCCTGCTGTTTTTCGCGGCGGCGGTTGGTTTCGTCGATCGCCGCCTTGAGGCTGTCGGTCATGTGGTCGGCGTAGAGGATCGCCCGCCCGTCGATATGCCGCGCCGCCCGCCCGATCGTCTGGATCAGCGAGGTGCGCGAGCGCAGATAGCCTTCCTTGTCGGCATCAAGCACCCCGACCAGCGCGCATTCGGGAATGTCGAGCCCTTCGCGCAACAGGTTGATCCCGACCAGCACGTCGAAGATGCCGAGGCGCAGGTCGCGGATGATCTCGATGCGCTCGATCGTATCGACATCGGAATGCATGTAGCGGACCCTGATCCCGGCCTCGTGCAGGTATTCGGTCAATGCCTCGGCCATCCGCTTGGTCAGGGTGGTCACCAGAACGCGCTGGCCCTTGGCGGCGGCGTCGCGGCATTCGGCCATCAGATCGTCGACCTGGTTCTCGGTCGGGCGGACGATGCAGGGCGGGTCGACGAGCCCGGTCGGGCGCACGATCTGCTCGACGAACACGCCGCCTGCGCGCTCCATCTCCCAGCGCCCGGGGGTGGCCGAAACGAACACGGTCTGGCCGCGCATCGCGTCCCATTCATCGAATTTCAGCGGCCGGTTGTCGGTGCAGGACGGCAGGCGGAAGCCGAACTCGGCGAGGGTGGATTTGCGCGTCCAGTCGCCGCCGAACATGCCGCCGAGCTGCGGTACCGTGACGTGGCTTTCGTCGACGATGACCAGCGCATCCCGCGACATGTATTCAAAGAAGGTCGGCGGCGGCTCGCCCGGCTTGCGCCCGGTCAGATAGCGCGAATAGTTCTCGATGCCGGCGCAGCTGCCGGTCGCCTCGATCATCTCGAGGTCGTAGGTCGTGCGCTGCTCGAGCCGCTGCGCCTCCAGCAATTTGCCGGCGCGGAACAATTCGTCGAGCCGGATCTTCAACTCGCGGCGGATCTGCTCGATCGCCTGCAGCAAAGTCGGGCGCGGCGTCACATAATGGCTGTTGGCGTAAATCTTGATCGAGTTCAGCGCCGCGGTCTTCTCGCCGGTCAGCGGATCGATCTCGTGGATCGCCTCGACCTCGTCGCCGAACAACGAGATGCGCCAGGCGCGGTCTTCGTAATGTGCGGGAAACAGTTCGATCGTGTCGCCGCGCACGCGGAAATTGCCGCGGTAGAAATTGTGGTCGTTGCGCCGGTATTGCAATTCAACGAAATGCGACAAGAGCCGGTTGCGGTCGATGCGGTCGCCCTTCGCCACCGATTCGACCATCTTCGAATAGGTTTCGGCCGAGCCGATACCATAGATGCACGATACGCTGGCGACGACGACGACATCGCGGCGTTCGAGGATCGCCCGCGTTGCCGAGTGGCGCATGCGGTCGATCTGCTCGTTCAGCGAGGATTCCTTTTCGACGTAGGTGTCGGTGCGCGGAACATACGCCTCGGGCTGATAGTAATCGTAATAAGAGACGAAATACTCGACCGCATTCTCCGGAAAGAAGCTTTTCATCTCGCCATAGAGCTGCGCGGCCAGGGTCTTGTTCGGCGCCAGCACGATCGCCGGGCGCCCGGTGCGGGCGATGACATGCGCCATCGTAAAGGTCTTGCCGGAACCGGTGACGCCGAGCAGCACCTGGTCCTTCTCGCCGCGCTCCAGCCCTTCGCACAATTCGTCGATCGCCTGCGGCTGGTCGCCCGCCGGCTCAAACTCGGAGTGGAGCCGGAATTCCCGTTCGATATCGCCCACGGGGCGTTCGGCGGCGAGGAGCGGCAGCATGGATCAAAGATAAGGCGTGGACTGTTGCAGCGCCAGCGCGACACCGCAATTCGCGGGCGCCGCGAGAAGGGATTACCATCGCTTAGTCGTTCCGGGTCAAGCACGGTTCGCCGGCCTGGAGCCGTGGGAAAAGGGGATGCATGACTGAACCGAATTGGCTGCTTTGGGCGCGCGAATTGCTGGCGCTGGCGCAGACCGGGCTGACCTATGCCGCCGATCCGTTCGATCGCGACCGCTATGCCGCCGTCCGGACGATCGCGGCGCGGATGATGGCCGAGCCGGCGGGTGCGGATGCCGCCGAGGTCGAAGCGATGTTTGCGATGGAGACCGGCTACGCGACGCCCAAGGTCGGCGTGCGCGCGGCGGTGTTTCGCGATGACGGCGCGCTGCTGATGGTGCGGGAGATGAACGACGGGCGCTGGGCCTTGCCGGGCGGCTGGGCCGACGTCAACCAGTCGCCGCGCGAATCGGTCGTGCGCGAGGTGCGCGAAGAAACCGGGTTCGAGATCGTGCCGCACAAATTGGCCGCGGTGTTCGACCGCGTCGGCTCGGCGCAGATGCCGACGCGCTGGCCCTTCCACATCTACCGCCTGTTTTTTGTCTGCGGCATCGTCGGCGGTGCCGCCCGGCCGAGCTACGAGACCACCGAGGTCGCGTTTTTCGCCGAGCCCGACATCCCCGCCGAGCTCTCCGTCAACCGCAGCTCGCGGTTTCATATCGGCCGCATGTTCGCGCATCATCGCGATCCCGCCTTGCCGACCGAATTCGACTAACGATGGCAAGGGCGATGGCGAGGGCAAGCAACCAGGGCTATGCCGAGAACGCGGATGCGCTCTTTCGCCAATATGAGAGCATCGCCTTCGCGGATGTGCATCGCCAGGTGCTGCACCTGTTTCCGGCCGCGCCCTGCCGCATCCTCGACATCGGGTCCGGAACCGGCCGCGATGCCGCCGGGTTTGCCGCGCTTGGGCATGACGTCGTCGCGGTCGAGCCGACCGCCGAATTTCGCCGACGTGCGGCGTTGCTGCATCCGTCGCCGCGGATCGAATGGGTCGATGACAGGCTGCCGGAGCTTGCCGTCGTCGGCGGGCGGGGCGAGCGCTTTGCCGTCGTCATGCTCACCGCGGTATGGATGCACCTCGACCGCCGCCAGCGGCGGCGGGCGATGCCGGTTGTCGCGGGCCTGGTGGCTTCCGGCGGCGTATTGGCATTGTCGCTGCGCCACGGACCGGTGCCGCCGGGCCGGCGCATGTTCGCGGTTTCGGCGGACGAGACGATCGCCCTCGCAGCCGCGGCAAACTTGCGGCTGATGGTGCGATTCGACGGGCAGAATGCGCTGCTCGGAAGCTCGGGCGTGAGCTGGACGCGTCTCGCCTTCACGAAGCCGGCACCCCTGGCCTGAGGCCTTCCCATCGGCAAGCGCTGGCACTAGGGTGTGGGGTTTGTTCCTCGAACCAAGCAGAAAAGCGATGCCCTTTCTTGCCGACCGCCTCGCGCGGGTAAAGCCTTCGCCGACCATGGCCATCACCGCGCTCGCCACCGAATTGGCCGCGGCCGGGCGCGACATCATCACGCTGTCGCAGGGTGAGCCCGATTTCGACACGCCCGAGAACATCAAGGAGGCGGCGATCGCCGCGATCCGGCGCGGCGAGACCAAGTACACGGTGTACGACGGCCGCATCGAGTTGAAGCAGGCGATTGCGGGGAAGTTCAAGCGCGAGAACGGGCTAGACTACGAAACCTCGCAGATCACGGTCAGCAGCGGCGGCAAGCAGGTGCTGTACAACGCGCTCGTCGCCACCCTCTCGCCCGGCGACGAGGTGGTCATTCCTGCGCCGTACTGGGTCTCGTATCCGGAGATGGTGTTGCTCGCCGACGGCAACCCGGTACCGGTGGCCTGCCCGCAGAACAACGGCTTCAAGATGCGGCCGGAAGACCTCGATGCGGCGATCACGCCGAAGACCAAATGGCTGATCCTGAATTCGCCGTCGAACCCGTCGGGCGCGGCCTATACCGAGGCCGATTTGCGCGCGGTCGCCGACGTGCTGCTCGCCCATCCGCATGTCTGGGTCATGACCGACGACATGTACGAGCACCTGATCTACGACGATTTCGTCTACAAGACGATCGCCCAGGTCGAGCCGCGCCTTTACGAGCGCACCTTGACCGTCAACGGCGTGTCGAAGGCCTATTGCATGACCGGCTGGCGCATCGGCTATGCCGGCGGGCCGAAGCACCTGATCAAGGCGATGGGCGCGATCCAGTCGAACTCGACCGCCTGCCCGAGCTCGGTGAGCCAGGCGGCGGCGATCGAGGCGCTGAACGGGCCGCAGGATTTCATCGCGCCCAATGCGCGCGTGTTCAGGGAGCGGCGCGACCTTGTCGTCGATGCGCTGAACAGAATCCCCGGCCTTCATTGCCCGCGGCCGGAGGGCGCATTCTACGTCTACCCGTCCTGCGCCGGGCTGCTGGGCAAGAAGACGCCGGCAGGCGAAACCATCGCCACCGACGAGGCTTTCGCGAAGTATTTGCTGGCGGCGGAGGGGGTCGCGGTCGTGCACGGCGAGGCCTTCGGCTTGGCCCCGCATTTCCGCATCTCCTACGCAACATCGACCGAGGTGCTGAAGGAAGCCTGCCGGCGCATCGCCCGCGCCTGCGCCGCGCTCGAATAGCAGCGCGATCGGTCGAATCGAGTCGTCATTCCCGCGTAAGCGGGAACCCGGAGCCATAAGCATAAACGGTTGCTCGGGGCCCCGCCTTCGCGGGGGCGACGACGCGGATTGGCGGTCAGGCCGCGCTGGCGACCGGCTTCTTGCCGACCAGCCGGTCGAAATCCTCCCACATCAGCCGGCACACGGTGCTGGGAGTGAAGCGGTAATTGCCGTGCGCGCCGGTGATCTCGCCGACCGGGGTGACTTCCGCCGCCGAGCCGGTCAGGAATACCTCCTGCGCCTGCGCCAGCTCCTGCGGCCAGATCGCGCGTTCGACCACCTTGATGCCGCGCTTCCTGGCGAGGCCGATCACGGTCTGCCGGGTGATGCCGTTGAGGAAGCAATCCGGGGTCGGGGTGTGCAGCTCGCCGTTGATGACGAGAAAGATGTTGGCGCCGGTCGCCTCGGCGAGCTGGCCGCGCCAGTCCAGCATCAGCCCGTCGTCAAACCCCTTGGCCTCGGCATCGTGCTTGGACAGCGTGCAGATCATGTAAAGCCCGGCCGCCTTTGCGTGAACCGGGGCGGTGTTCGGCGCCGGCCGGGCCCATGGGGCCCAGCACATGCGGATGCCCTTGGCCCGCGCCTCGGGCGAAAAATAGGCCGGCCACTCCCAGGTCGCCAACGCCAGGTGGATTTTCGCCGCCTGCGCCGACACCCCCATCTGCTCGGCGCCGCGCCAGCACACCGGGCGGACATAGCCATCGACGATGTGGTTCGCTGCGACCACCTCCTCCGTCGCCTTGGCCAGATCGTCCATGCTGGCCGGCACCTCGAAGCCGAGGATTTTGGCCGAATTGATCAGGCGGGCGTTATGCTCGTCGAGATGGAAGACCTTGCCGCCATAGACACGCTCGCCTTCGAACACACAACTCGCATAATGGAGGGCGTGAGTCAGCACGTGCAGTTTTGCATCGCGCCAGGGAACCAGCCGGCCGTCATACCAGATGAAGCCGTCGCGGTCGTCGAAGGGAGGGGTTGCGGCCATGGACATATCCTCGTACCGAAATTTCGGCAGACCTTATAGTCCAGAATACCGCCGGCTTGTACCCGAGCCTGCAATATAAGTCAATATGGCTGACATAAAATCGCCATCCGCCGCGGACCTGGCGGGCGAAGAGCTGGTGCGCCAGGGAATCGAGTTGCTGTTCTTCGCCTACCGCGATTTCACCGCCGAGCCGGACCGCATCCTCGACGAATACGGCTTCGGCCGGGCCCATCATCGGGTCGTGCACTTTGTCGGCCGTTATCCGCACATGACGGTCGGCGAATTGCTCGAAATCCTGCGCATCACCAAGCAGAGCCTCAACCGTGTGCTCGGCCAGCTGGTCCGGCAGGGCTTCATCATCCAGCACCGCGGTCTCCAGGACCGCCGCCAGCGGCTGCTGGAATTGACCGAGCGCGGACACCAGCTCGAGCGGCTGTTGTCGGCGCCGCAGCGCGCCCGCGTCGGTGCCGCCTTCAAGAAGGCCGGTGCGCCGGCGGTCGAGGGTTTCCGCAAGGTGCTCCTCGGCATCATCGAGAGCGAGGAAGACCGGCGCCGTTTCGAGCATCCGCCGCCGACCCGGCGATAGCGCCTCCCGCCCGGGCGGCGTTTGGCGCGGCGTTGTCGTATACTGGGCCGGATGAGCGAGAGCGAACCTCACCTGCTGGTCGTCGACGACGATGCGCGCCTGCGCGGGCTGCTGCAGCGCTATCTGTCGGATAACGGGTTCCGCGTCACCACCGCCGGCGATGCCGGCGAGGCGCGCGCCAGCCTCGCCAGCTTCGCCTTCGACCTCGTCGTGCTCGACGTGATGATGCCGGGCGAAAACGGGCTCGACCTGACCCGCGCCCTGCGCCGCGACAGCGAGGTGCCGGTGTTGCTGTTGACCGCAATGGCCGAGCCCGAAGACCGCATCAACGGGCTCGAACAGGGCGCCGACGATTTCCTCGCCAAGCCGTTCGAGCCGCGCGAGCTGGTGCTGCGCATCCGCAACATCCTGCAGCGCCGTCCCGCCTCCGCGGCGGAGGGGCGCGAAATCCGCTTTGGCGGGTTCCGCTTCGACCTCGCGCGCGGCGAACTGTCGCGCGGCGGCGACCTCGTGCGCCTGACCGCGGCGGAGGCCGGGCTGCTCGCCAGCCTGGCGCAGCGCGCCGGGCAGCCGGTGTCGCGCGAGGAATTGGCCGAATTGATGCAGCTCAGCGGCAATGTCCGCACCGTCGATGTGCAGATGACCCGGCTGCGGCGCAAGATCGAGCGCGACCCGCGCTTTCCGCGCTATTTGCAGACCGTCCGCGGCACCGGCTATGCGCTCCGCCCCGACTGACGGCGGCGTTGCCGCCACAGAGGCGCTGCCGCCGCCGGCCGAGCGCTTCGAGGTCCGTCCGCGGCGCTGGACCAAGCGGATCCTGCCGCAGACGATGTTCGGGCGCTCGCTGCTGCTGATCGTGATGCCGCTGGTGCTGGTGCAGATCATCGCCACCTGGGTGTTTTACGACCGCCACTGGGAGACCGTGTCGTACCGCTATTCCTCCGATGTTGCGGGCGATATCGGCCTCGTCATCGAGGCGATGAAATACACGCCGCGCCCGGTCGACCAGACCGGACTGCTCGAAACGGGCTCGGCGCTCACCGATATGAGCTTCACCCTCGAACCGGGCAAAACACTGCCGCCGCCGCTGCCATCCGGCGGGACTTTGCTGGAAACCCAGCTGCACCAGACCCTGGCCGAACGGGTCGGCCGGCCCTACTGGATCGATGCCGACAACGATCCGGACGATGTGCTGATCGGGATCCAGCTGCCCGGCGCGGTGTTGTCGGTCATCGTGCCGCGCAAGCGGCTCTATACCTCGACGACTTACATTTTCATGCTGTGGATGGTCGGCTCGTCGCTGATCCTGGCGTTCGTTGCCGCGCTGTTCCTGCGCAACCAGGTCAAGTCGCTGCGCCGGCTGGCGGCGGCGGCCGAGGGGTTCGGCAAGGGCCGGCCGGTGCGGTTCTCCAAGGTCGAGGGCGCGCTGGAAGTGCGCCAGGCGGCGGTGGCGTTTTTTCAGATGCGCGACCGCATCCAGCGCCAGGTGCGCCAGCGCACCGAGATGCTGGCCGGCGTGTCGCACGATCTGCGCACGCCGATGACGCGCATGAAGCTTGCGCTCGAACTGCTCGGCGACGATCCGGCCGTTGCCGAACTCAAATCCGACGTGATCGAGATGGAGCGGCTCGTCGATCTCTATCTCGATTTCGCCCGTGGCGAGGGCACCGAATCGCCGGTGGAGACCGATATCGCGATGTTGCTCGACGACATTGCCGCGGCGGTGCGCCGCGACGGCACGCCGCTGTCATTGTCGGTCCCGGGCGAGATCGTGGTGCCGGTGCGGCCCAACGCATTGCGGCGCTGCCTCGGCAACCTGATTACCAACGCGCGCCAATACGGCACTCATGTCTGGCTGGCCGGGCTGGCGGTAGAGGGCGGGGTCGATATCCTGATCGACGACGACGGCCCGGGCATCCCGGCGGAAGATCGCGACCGGGTGTTTCAGCCATTCGTCCGCCTCGATGCGTCACGCAATTCAGAGACCGGGGGAATCGGCCTCGGCCTCGCGATCGCCCGCGATGTCGCCCGCAGCCATGGCGGCGACGTGCGGCTCGAAACCTCCCCGCAGGGCGGATTGCGCGCCCGCGTTCACCTGCCCAGTTGAGCCGGCGAAAGGCGGGGCGCGGCTACGCCTTCGCCTTGTGGCAGGTCAGCGCGGACAATTCGTCGAGCCCTTCGCTGGCCCGACGCTGCAGTACCTCGGCGGCGTCGCCGCCGGCCTTGCTCGCCATCTGGGCGATCTCGCGGCCATGACTGAAACCCTTGTCGATCGC
Source organism: Alphaproteobacteria bacterium (assembly GCA_030041385.1). Lineage (GTDB taxonomy): Bacteria > Pseudomonadota > Alphaproteobacteria > ATCC43930 > CGMCC-115725 > DATARH01. The sequence continues at coordinate 7,212 of JASHNY010000070.1, read as the reverse complement.
ATTCTTCGCGTAAGCAGTGTGCTTGGCGATCCGCTCCTCGGCAGAAGCCGGACGCGACAGGTCGCGGACCAGGGCCGAGAAATCATCGAAGCTCTCGCGCGCCATCTCGGCCTGGCGCCGGGCCATCGCCTGCACCCCCTCGACGGCCAGCCGGTTCGCCCGCGACAGCGCCTCGATATTGCGGCGCCCGGATGTCCACACCGCCTCGACATCGAACGGACGCAACGGAAAATCGGCAAACATCCTGGCGGCATCGAAATCGAAGAAGCTGGAATGGCTTTCGGACATAGCGCGGCTCCGGACGGGGTCGAGGTATTGTGCATTGCACAATGGCGGGTATATCGACCCGTTCGCGGAAAATTGCAAGGCGTATATTGCAGCGCAGCAATCAGCCGGCGGCAGCCTCGCCCGGTGCCGAGTGCGGCCGCGGCGCGCCGAACCAGCGTTCGATCCGCCGCAGCCGCTGGTCGAGCGCCGCCATCGTCGGCGCCAGATCGGCGGAATCGTCGCGCAGCCACACCGATGCTGCACCGAGATAGGCGGCCGCCGTCAACTTGACCGCGACCGCGCCGCCGATGCCGGCGGTGGCGATGCCCGCCGCTTCGAGCATCCACCGCATCGAGCGCAACAGCCCGGCGCCTGCCGCGATCGCGCTCGGCGGATCGGCCGGCAATTCGCGGCGCAGGACCGAGATCGCACGCTTGTGCGGGCCGAGCGCGTCGAATCGCCGCATCAGCAGGTCGAACACCCGATCGCGCGGGCGTTCGTCATCGCCGGCTTCGACCGGCGCCGCCAGCGCCGCCTCGTCGACCCGGCGGAACAGCCCGCACAGGATCGCTGCCTTCGAGGGGAACAGGCGATAGACCCGCAGGATCGGCATGCCCGCCGCCGCCGCGATCGCCGCCAGTGACAGGCGCCGCCAGCCCTGTTCGGCGATGCCGGCAAGCGCCGCATCGATGATGCGATCGGCGTCGCTTTTCTCGGCGCCGTTGCCGGCAGCTCGGCGCGCCCGCGGCATCGCGTCAGCTCGCCAATTCGCGCGACCGCGCCGTGGCGGCTGCGACCGCGCGGTCGAGCAGCGCCGCCAGACCGCGCTCGCCCATCAAGACGTCGAGCGCGGCGCGGGTGGTGCCGCCGGGGCTGGTCACATTCTCGCGCAACCGGGCCGGGCTGTCGGGTGAAAGCCGCGCCAGTTCGCCCGCTCCGGCCACGGTCGCGCGGGCCAGCCGCATGGCCAGATCGGCGGGCAGCCCGGCCTCGACGCCGGCCGCCGCCAGGGCCTCGATCAGCAGGAAGACATAGGCCGGTCCGCTGCCCGACACTGCGGTCACGGCATCCATCAGCGACTCGTCTTCGACCCAGGCGCTTTCGCCGATCGCCGCCAGCAGCCCCTCGCACAGGCTCCGCTGCGCCGGGGTCACAAGCGGATTGGCGCAGGCGACCGTGATCGCGCGGCCGATTGCCGCAGGCGTGTTGGGCATCGCCCGCACGATCGCGGCAGCGCCGCCGAGATGGCGCGCGAGCCCGGCGATGGTCTTGCCCGCAGCGATCGACAGGAACAGGGTCTGCGGCCGTGCCCAGCGGCGATAATCCGGCAGCAGGTCGCTGATTACCTGCGGCTTGACGGCGAACACCACCGCGTCGGGGTCGAGCCGGTCGGGCAGCTCAGCCGGAGCCTTGTGCCAGGAGATTTCGGGTGCGGGAGCAAGCGACGCCGGGGCGCCCGCCGGCTCGACCACCGCAAAGCGCCGGGCCGCTGCGCCCGAAACCCAACCGCGCAGCATCGCCGACCCCATCTGGCCGCAGCCGACCAGGACCAGCGTGCCAGCACCCATTGCGCAAACTCCCCGGGTCAGGCCTCGCCGATCGGGTCGATCATCGCGGTCGCCATTGCCTCCTCGGCCGGCTTGCCGCCCCAGATCACCAGCTGGAAGGCCGGGTAGAAGCGCTCGCATTCGGCCACGGCGATCTCGACCAGGTCCTCGACCTGCTCGGCGGTCGGGCCAGCCAGGCCGCGCAGCAATACCGCATGGCGGAAGGCCGGCAGATTGTCGCCGGCCGACAGATCGAAATGGCCGAGCCACAATTTCTCGTTGGCCAAGGCCAGCAATTCATAGACCGCGCTGCGCCGGCGCTTCGGCACGCGCATGTCGAACCCGGCCGAGAAATGCAATGCGCTCAATTCCTCCTGCCACATGAAATACAGGCGGTAATCGCACCAGCGCCCGGAAATCTCGACGATCAGCTCGTCCTCGCTGGCGCGATCGTGCGCCCAGTCGTTGGCGATCACGAATTCCTCGACGAGATCGATCGGGTTGCCCGACAGGGTGCGAACTTCGGCTACGGAAACAGACGTCATCGCGCCCTCCTGAAGGCGGCTCGACGAGACTCGGGCGGCGGCTTCTTAACAGCTTCCCCGGCGATGGCAACCCATCGAGGCGGCGGCGCCGCATACAACACACACCCGCGAGGCAGGGCTACGCTGCCAAAGCCGGATCGCCGGCGCAAGCCTAGATTTAGCGTATCACTGCGCGCTTGGCTCAGCACCTAGCTTCCCGGGCTCGGATGTACCGCCGGCGGGCGCCTGGCGCGCCTCGAGCGCATCGAGCCGGCGCTGCAATGCCTCCTGCTCGGCGCGCGCCCGGGCCGCCATCTCCTTGACCGCCTCGAACTCCTCGCGCGTCACCAGGTCCATCCGTGCCAGCACCCGTTCGAGCTGGTCGCGCAAGCGCGATTCGACCTCGCCGCGCATTCCCGTCAGCGCGCCCGCCGCACCGGCGGCCACGCGGGCGAGATCGTCAAGCAACCGGCTTTGGCTCTGCATCCCCGATCCTATTCGGCCGCCTCCCGCTTGCCGGTGCCGGCGCGGCTGGCGGCATGGCGGTCGATCTCTTTCTGGATCGCCGCGCTGGCCTGGCCGGTAAAATCGACATGGTGGCTCGTGGCGTAATCGTAGCTGCCGCGCAGCAATTCCCGGCTCTGCTGATATTTGGGATGAACAAAGCGCGCCATCAATTCGTAATGCCGCTTGGTCGCCTCCCAATCGGCCCAGTTCTGCGCCAGCTCGCACAACACCCCGAACCCGCCCGAGCCGGCGACCAGCCGGTCGACATAGGCGATCGCGTCGTCGGGCGTGCCGATGCAGGCGGTACCGCTCTCAATCAGCCACTCGATCGGGTCGCCAACCTCGGGCGGGATGATCGGAAAGGTCGCCACGTCGTGGAAATAATTGGCGAAGGCCTGGACGCCGAACCTGACGTTGGCGCGCGCCTGCTCGCGCGTGTCGGCGATGTGGAACAGGCCGACGACGCGCCAGTTCCTGCGGTCGGGGGTGTGGCCATTGGCACGCGCGGTCTCTTCGTAAAGGCCCCAGTTCTCGGTGTGGCGCTCCATCGCCATCGGGCTCGTCCCGCCGATCGACAGCATGCCGACGCCGTATCTGCCGGCGAGCAATGATCCCGACGGCGAGCGCGCCGCGGCGACCGCCAGCTCCATCGTCGGCCTGGTGTAGGGGCGCAACTGCAATTGCGCGTCGGTCAGGTTGAACCAATCGGTCTTCTTGTTGACGATCTCGCCGTTGAGCAGCCGGACGATGCAGTCGAACGATTCGTTCATCATCCGGCGCTGCTCGCCGGGCTCGATGCCGATCTTCAAGGCGTCGTGCACCAGCGCCCCCGGCCCCACTCCCATCATCGCCCGCCCGCGCGTCATGTGGTCGAGCTGGACCATGCGGTCGGCGAGCATGAACGGGTTGTGGTAGGGCAATGACACGACGCCGGTGCCGAGCCGGATATGCCGGGTGCGCTGGGCGGCGGCGGCGATGAACATCTCCGGGCAGGCGATCAGTTCGAACCCGCCCGAATGGTGCTCGCCGATCCACGCCTCGTGATAGTTGAGCCGGTCGAGATGCTCCAGCAGTTCGAGGTCGCGCTCCATCGACAAGGTCGGGTTTTCGTCGTGATTGTGGAACGGCGCCAGGAAGATGCCGCTGCGCAGATAAAGCTCGCTCATGTGCCGATCCCTCCGGCGAAGGTCCCGCCTTTATCTAATCGTCGGCCATCGCCGCCGGTTCCCGCAAGCGATTTCCGGGTGGACACGCGAGGTAACGTTCCACATATAATATTCCACGTTATATATTTCGACGGTGATCCGGTCCTTCAAAGACAGACGCCGCGAGCACAGCATCCGGATCAACGACCAGTGGCGCATCTGCCTTGTCTGGCGCGATGGCAATGCCGAGAACGTCGAGATAGTCGATTATCACTGAGGGATCAAACCATGGCCCGAATTCGTACCCATCCCGGCGAAGTTCTGCGCGAAGAGTTCATGAAGCCGCTCGGCCTGTCGGCAAACGCGCTGGCCCTGGCCTTGCGGGTGCCGGCGACGCGGATCGGCGACATTCTCCGCGCCGAAAAGCCGCGCGCCGTTTCGGCCGAAACCGCAATCCGCCTCGCCCGTTATTTCGGCACCTCGCCCGAATTCTGGCTGAACCTGCAATCCGCCTATGACCTGTCCCGCACACTGGCAGAACACGGACCCGCGATTGAACGCCAAGTGCAGCCCCGCGAGGGAATTGGGGCGTAGGAATTACCTAAGCCGTAGTCCTGAATTACGTGCACTGTCACCGGGAATTCAATTACAATTACGGTGACACAATTACGGTGACAGTGCACTTATCTCCGGGAATTACGGTGACAGTGCACTTATCTCCGTGCCCCTCTACCCTGATCCTTCCGGCGCATCGAAGCCGCGGCGGTAGGAGAGCGCCTCGGCGACGTGGCGGCGGGCCACAACCGGGGCGCCGTCGAGGTCGGCCAGGGTGCGGGCGACGCGCAATACGCGGTGATAGCCGCGGGCCGACAGGTGCAATCGCTCGGCGGCGCGGGTCAGCAGGGCGCGCCCGGCCTCTTCCGGCGTCGCGGCCTCGTCGAGCACGGCCCCGTCGGCCTCGGCATTGGTGCGGATGCGGCGGTCTTCCGGCAGTTTGGCATAGCGCCGCTGCTGCCGGGCGCGGGCGAGGCCGACCCGTTCGGCGACCGTATCGCTCGCCTCGGCCGGCGGCGGCAAGGCGAGGTCGGCGGGCGACACCGCCGGCACGTCGATGTGCAGATCGATGCGGTCGAGGAGCGGCCCCGACAATCGCGCCTGGTAATCCTGGGCGCAGCGCGGGGCGCGGCCGCAGGCGCGGCCCGGCTCGGCGAGATAGCCGCAGCGGCACGGGTTCATCGCCGCGATCAGCTGCACCCGCGCCGGATAGGTCACGTGGGTGTTGGCGCGGGCGACGCTGATCCGCCCGGTTTCGAGCGGCTGGCGCAGCGCTTCGAGCGCGGCCCGGCTGAATTCGGGCAGTTCGTCGAGAAACAGGACGCCCTGATGCGCGAGGCTGATCTCGCCCGGCCGCGCCCTGAGGCCGCCGCCGACCAGCGCCGGCAATGAGGCCGAATGGTGCGGGTCGCGAAACGGGCGCTCGCGCGACAATCCGCCGCCGCGCAATCCGCCGGCGACCGACAGGATCATGCCGAGCTCCAGCGCCTCTTTCGGTTCGAGCGGCGGCAATATGCCGGGCAGCCGTGCCGCCAGCATCGACTTGCCCGAGCCGGGCGGGCCGGTCATCAGCATGTTGTGGCCGCCCGCCGCGGCGATTTCGAGCGCGCGCTTGGCGCTTTCCTGGCCCTTCACGTCCTTGAGGTCGAGCCCGGCGCCGCGCGCCGGCGCCAGTTTCGCCTGCGGCGGCGGCAACAGCTGGGTACCTTTGAAATGGTTGACAATCGCCAGCAGGTTCGGCGCCGCGACGATCTCGACCTCGCCGGCCCAGGCCGCCTCGCTGCCGCAGGCGGCAGGGCAGATGATGCCGGCCTCGCGCGCGGATGCCGAGAGCGCGGCGAGCAATACCCCGGCGACCTCGGTCACCGAGCCGTCGAGCGCCAGTTCGCCGAGCGCGACATAGTTGCCGAGCTCGTCGGCTGGCAACACGTCCATCGCCGCCAGCAGGCCGAGCGCGATCGGCAGATCGAAATGGCTGCCTTCCTTGACCACATCGGCCGGCGACAAATTGACCGTGATGTGCCGCGGCGGCAGCGCGAGGCCGAGCGCGGCGAGGGCGGCGCGCACCCGCTCGCGCGATTCCGCCACCGCCTTGTCCGGCAATCCGACAATCGCAAAGGCGGGAAGCCCTGCGGTGATCGTGACCTGGGCCTCGACCTCGACCACCTCGACGCCGTGAAACGCCACCGTGCGCACCCGCGCGACCATCCTCCGGCGATCCCCTGCCCCGCTCCGCTTGCGCGGGAGTTTAGTGGGCCGTCGCGGCCGAGGCCAGACCGCCGCGGACCGGTTCCGCGCCAGTGGAATTTGCTCTACTCTCCGCGCCCCGCCGCGGCCCTCGCGGCGGCGCGGAGGGGTGGCCGAGCGGTCGAAGGCGCACGCCTGGAGAGCGTGTATACGGGCAACCGTATCGCGGGTTCGAATCCCGCTCCCTCCGCCATAATACTAGGAAAATCAATAAGATAGATCGGAAATTCCAAAACGATATACAAATCTGTGTACTAACGATTTCCTAAGCGGTTGTTAACCATATTGCCGTGTCCGCATCGGACGGCCGCACACGATCCCTTGACGCGGCAGACAACGCGCCTAGGTATAGGCGTAGAGCGCGGGTCCATCAGCGGTGGCTCGTGCGAAGGTGTAGGCGGGGCACCTGTCCTTGGCAGGCCGTCCACCGGATTACATGGCTCCGCGAGCCGAGGATCGCGTGAAGTGAGATAGTCGCGGCTAGATTAAACCGCGACGGCACCGCGCCAACAAAGCCCTTCGGGGCTACGCGGAGCCGTGCCATGGCTACATCAAAACCGCTTTCCGACCGCGACAACCCCGCGCCGACCGCAGCCTTCTACACCGAGCGCCAATTCCGGCGGGTTTACCCGATTGGCCACACCAAGTTCTGGAACGAAGTGAAGGGCGGCCATCTCAATATTTCCCGCCTTGGACGCCGCGCCTACGTTCCGCGCGCCGAGGCGGAACGCTGGGCTGCCACGCGCCTTAGCGCCTAGCCGATGCCCCAAGATACCGACGCCGCGGTCAGAGCTTTTCTGGCCGCGGGCGGCCGCATTACGCGCCTGCCGGCCGCTCATGCAACGGAGGGGAACGGCACCATCTCCGAAGCCGACAGGGAGGCTCTAGCGCGCCGGCGACAGCAAGCAGAGGCCATCCGCG